>JBMFWU010000108.1:0-18561 GCA_049964955.1 Syntrophobacteraceae bacterium | reverse complement strand
CGCTACCGGATTTCCTTCGATCCGGGTAAGTTGCTCGAAGCCGGGGCCCCGGACTGGTCGGGCTCTATCACTCTTTTGCGCATCCTGTCACACGATGACCTTTATAAACGGCCGCGTTAGTATTGTTGGATATCCGTCCGACCACTGGTAATGTGGCAAGGAGGACGGCATGAACTCGCCGGCCGAATAAATAGGTCGTTCTCTTTCACCAGCCAAAATGCTCGACAAGAACATTCCCGATGGAAACTTCGGCCGCTGGGCTTTCATAAGATATTGCGTCGGTCAACGAATCGGTAGTATGTTTATCCTCTGCGATCCTGCGAACCGATGTGATGAACTTTGCAGAGGCCGACTGGAATACCCACCGAGGCGGACACTTGTGTTGGCATTATGTCTGACTAAGTGAAGCCCTTTCTATTATGGGCCATCGCTAAGTACTTGGAATTACTAGACTGGTGTTTGCGTTTTGCCCATGTTTTGCAGCAATTCTCATGTCTCTAACCGCGGCATCAGTTCGACCTCCAAAAAAAGGCACAAAGCGGAGGCCAATATGAATTTGGCGTGACCTCTGAGGTGGTTCCGAATCCCCCGCCAGAGGTATTCAGGGTACGGAGCCACCCCCACGGGCTGATTTATTGAGCCACCAGTTCGACTCGGCGGTTCTTAGCCCTTCCTTCTTCACTCTTATTTGAAGCCACAGGCGAGGTTGGACCTGCGCCAAAAGAAGTGAGGCGGGAGTCGGAAATCCCATTCTTCTTGACCAGGGCATAAACCACCGCCGCTGCCCGGTCCCTGGACAGTTTAATATTGTGATCGAATGTGCCTGCGTTATCGGTATGGCCTACAACATAGACTTTAAGGGCAGGATTGGCTTTGAGCATCTTGACGATCTCGCTCATGGCAGGCTCGGACTCCGGCTTTATTTGGGCCTTGTCTGTATCGAAATAGATGCCTTGCACAACCGACCTGCCGGTTTCATTGATGTTTGCGGCCAGTGCTTCCGCGTTTGCCACGACCTCCTGCTTCATTTTCTGTTTTTCAATTATATTGATCTTGTACATGCCGTTTCCGGCTCCTTCGACCTGCGCCCAAATCTCGGCATCACCCTTGACGACCTTTATAGTTGCGTACTCGTTACCGCCGTCTTCATATTCATAGATTGCCTTCCCCCCAATTGCTGAGGCGGCGTTGACATAGTTACGGGCGATCTGCAGAGCGCTGGGAAGTTTAATGCCTTCGTTGGCATAGTAATTGACATAATAATGACGCCCTTCAACAGTTTGAGATTTACCGGGAGCGACCGGGAATTCAAAACGGTCGAATTCGATGTCCTTGCGGTTGTAGATATGAAACTCGGGCATGCGGCTAAATAAAGCCGGGTCCTTGCACCCCTTACAATCTTGGGGGTCGCCTGCCGCCAGCGCCTGATGAAGAGGGGCAGCGAAAAGAATAGATAACAGAATAAAAAGAATAGATTTCAATCCTACTTCTTTTTTCATTTAAAGCCCTTTCTCTGTGATCTGGTCGGATGGGAGGACTGGAAAGTCGAAAAGCTTTTCTACATGATTTGCCGGCTCACTAACTTCTTCTTTTTGAGCTAAAAGCTGGATAACCAGTGAGGTTGGAGGGTTTATTCTCTGTATCCTGCCAATTCCGATGGACGATCATGAACTCTTTGTCCCGCCCTTTTCAGGGTTAAAGGGCGGGACTTTGCTTGTTGGAGTTGACTTGGGGCTATTGAGCCTCCATCCGGTTTGATTGTCCAGGGCTGTTGAACTTCATCTGGTTCGATTGTTCCTTCCACTGCGATGATTGCCTCTGATTGATTTTAAACTGGTTTGAGTCCGGTCGTTTGTGCTGGTTGGAATAACCGGGTTGGGTCTCCCCGAAATTCCCGGCGAAAACATCGCCCACCGGGACACCGAGAGATACTCCCAAGGATGCCGCAATGGCGGCGATCGCGATGTTTTTCTTGAGAGAGCGGCCGGACTGCTTCTGTTCATTCGGGGTCTTCTTTGACAATTTTGAATCCATGGCATCTCCTTCCTGAAGTCATGCCGCCCACTCCCTGACGGCTTTGATGTGAATTCCCATTTTCTCCTCTATCCCCTTGGGGACGGGGATGCCGGAAAGTCTGCAATACTCGGCCACGGCCCGATCCATATCGAGCCAGGATAAATCATGCTCCCCGGCACTGTCGGCTGCAACGGCCTCCACGGTCTCAAGGATGGTTTCCGCTTGCGAAGGTTCAAGCCTCTGTTCGTTGAGCAGATCCAGCAAACGCCAGAGCAGATCCAGATACAGGTCGGCGGCCCGCATGAACGGGGCGGCGCCTTGTTCCGCCAGGTATTGTTCAATGGTGCCGTTCTCGTGGAAAACTCCCTTGCATGTCTCCTCAAATTCGATTTGCGAAAAGATTTCCACCCCCAAAGAATCTACCTGACGCCCGAGCGGATAGAGTCGGCACACCAGAGGACGGTCGGAATGGACGGAACAGCCTTCGATGTTTAGAAAGACACAGCTTCCATCCTGGTTTGACCGCAGGATAGTCCCACCGGTGGTAGTATACCGGGCGATGAATTCGCTGGTTGAAATGCCCCTGTTGTCTGCCATGCGGGCAATTTCATAGGGGTTTAGCTGGATTTTTTTGAAGCGGCAGCAGGCAAGACAACGACTACAGGAAAAATTGAATGCCGAATCACGGTTCAGCCCGGTTTTGGATAAAGAAAGAGCCAAAGAGATTTCCATGGATATACTAGCGGATCGGCAAGGACGACTTATGTTTTCACGTCAAAGATACCCCATTTTTGATTTTATCAAACTACCAGGGCTTGTTTGACTAGTCAATCCATAATTGAGTATCACCGCAGGTTATTATGTTTGTTACCAAGGATCCATTTTCTTTATCGAATAATTCTCTTGTAGTATTGACTTCCACAAGGACAATCCGCAACCTCTTTGTCTTCCAGACAAGAGAAGCCGTCAGAGTCAATCTCAGTCCAACACATGCTTTGCAGTTGGAAAAAACATGGAGTTGTCACTCCCCCGAATAGAGGGATAGAAGCTCCACCCCCTTTGTAAAGGGGACAAGCGTTTCCATATGTCTCTGCCATTTTAATTTCCAATGTGTAATTCCGCCCCCGCATGCGTTTATGAAGTGCCCGCTCCTGGCCGTTTTGCAATATTGCATATTATTTGCTTCCTTCATTTTCATTATTTTGCAGGGGTTCTCAACCGTCAAACGATGTTCACGGAGCGTGGCGGTTGAAAGGGTTGGCCGCAAACCGCCGCCTCGGTCCATCTGAATAGAGGGATATTGCGGCATGGTTGCTGAAAGAGGTGCGTCACGCACCCGGTAAAGCCTCTGCATTGCCTTGGCGCTAATTTCATAAGTTGGAAAGACCGGCGTAATGATCTTTTGGGAGTCTCGAAAAACAGGGATCGTGCCTTGCGGCGCAGGGGTATCCAAGAAAAGGAGTCCGGTTACTTTTAAAGATTCTGGTTTTTACAGAAGCCATGACACTGCCTCCGTCGGAGAGATTGATGCTTGCGTAAATAGAATAGAAACAGGCAGCGGATATGTCAATTGGATATACAGATCGGTGCCGCCATCCTTTGGGGCGGGAATGGCGGCAGTGATGCGGGTGAGGCGCTTTCTCCCCTTTGCAAAAAGAGGGGAGGTCCGGATGGACACCGGCTATTCTTCTATGCCCACCGGATTTTCGCTTCGTTTCGCGTGGGAATCCGGGCGTAGCTGTAGAGGGGATAGCCGAGCATGAGGGCGCCGTGGACCTTGAAGCCCTCCGGGACCCCGAGGGATTCGGCGATGGTCCTGTTCGCCTGCGCCGCCCGGGTCAGGAGCCCGGCCCAGCATGTGCCAAGGCCGTTGGCCTTTGCGGCGAGTTCCACATAGGATAGAGCGATGGCGCAGTCCGTATCGCCCCAGGGATATTGGGCGGCCGTGAGAGCCACGATGAGGTTGGGGGCGCCTCGAAGGATGATTTCGCCCTGGTTCGGGACATGGGTAAAAAAGCGCGCGTAGCCGGGCATCTCGTCTTTTAGCCACTGCGCCGCAAGCTCCTCCAACTGCTTCATCAGTTCGGGCTTTTCCACAGCGATCCAGCTGACCGGCTGCGAGTTGGAGGCGGAAGGTGCCCACCTGGCGCAATCGAGAATTTTCTCGGTGGTATCGCGAGGTACCGCCTTTTCCTTAAACGCTCGGATCGAGCGTCGGGACCTCAGGAACTGTACGACGCTGTCGGCGTCCGGCTGAAGTTCTTTCCGGATTGGGAAGGGGGCGCCTTGTGGTAGTTTATTATTGGAGAGTGCCCCGTGAGGGCAGGCGGCCACGCAATGGCCGCAGGCCAGGCAGAGTTCGTAGCCCTCGTCGCAGGTTTCGGGAAATTCCTTCAGGCTTATGAGCCCCCGCGGGCACACCGCGCTGCAGATTCCGTCTTTGCGGCATTTGCTCCGGTCGATTTCTAAAAGCGTGAGGGGCATGGGAATCCTCGTTACGGGTGGGAAGACGGGAAAGTTTGCGGCTCAGGCTCTACGGGTTGCGCCGCGAGCGGAAGCGACAATCTCCCGCTGTCGAAGAGTTCCTTGATTTTTCTCAGGATATGGCCGGTTACCGCGCCATAGTCTTCCGTTTTGACCCAGGGTTGCACCGCAACGGTAACGCTTGTTTCCGTAAATTTGGCGATCCCGATAGCCGGGGCGGGGGTTTTAAGAATTCGTTCGTCATCGTCCAGGATTTCCCGGAGGAAACTCTCGATTCTTGCAAAATCATCCCTGTAATTGAAGGATGTCTGAATGTCCACCAGGCGAGTCGGCTCCAGAGTGTAATTGACGATGTTGCCGGCGCCGATCTTCGAATTGGGAATAATGATGATTTTGTTATCGGGGGTTTTTAGCGTTGTAGTAAAAATTTCGATTTTTTGTACGCTCCCGGAGGCCCCTCCGGCTTCGATAAAGTCACCGACTTTAAAGGGTTTGAATACGATCATCAGCACGCCGGCGGCAAAGTTTGAAAGAGAGCCCTGAAGAGCCAGACCCACTGCCAAACCCGCTGCACCCAAAACGGCTATGAAAGAAGTTGTCTGGATACCCAGTTTTCCGAGGGCGGCAAGGATCACGAAGGCCATCATGGCCACGTAGGAAAGGCTTGTGACAAAGGAGATAAGGGTGATGTCCACCTTTGTTCTTGCCATTATGTTGTGAATGAGTTTGCGGACGATCTGTGCGGCCCAGCGGCCAAGCAGCAGAATCGCCACCGCTGCAATGACATTCAGTCCGTACATGGCCACCAGTTCCTGGGTCCTCGCGAGAATCTGTTGCAGCATGGTTGTCATCCTTTTTTGAATAGTCGGCGGCTATATTATAATGAGGTGCGGGAGATTACAAGATGATGTGACAAATGATGCGGTAGATTCAATCTACGGCTTTTTCCTGTAATAGATCGCCTTTCCGAATTCCACCATTTCGAAAAGCGTAGTATAGCCGCTCGTGGTTTCGCCCGTTCCCAGGAACAGGTAGCCGTTGGGCGCAAGGAGCTTTGCCATGCGGGTGAGCAGTTCGCGTTTGAGACTTTCGGAAAAATAGATCATCACGTTTCGCAGGAAGATTATGTCGAAGGTCTGAAACGTTTGGGCAGACAATTTGAGATTGTCGTGCCGGAAGGAGACCATTTTTTTTACCCGGTCGTCGATTTTCCAGCCCTTGTCCTCTTGGGCGAAGTACCTCTGGAGGTGCTTTTGCTCAAGGCCTCTGCTGATAGCGATGGAATCATATCTGCCCTCGTTGGCCCGGGCAAGCGAAGCGGTGGAAATATCTGTTGCAAGTATATGCACCCAGTTGTGGCAGACGGCTTCTTTTTTCGAAGCGTTGTAGAAGTCCAAAACAGTGATTGCGGTGGAGTAGGGCTCCTGGCCTGTCGAACAGGCGGCCGACCAGATATCGATGCGCCTTTTGCGTCCTTCGGCGATTTGACGGTCGTATTCGGGGAGGATTTTTTCCCGCAAGACATTGTAGGGATACTGGTCCCGGAACCAGGAGGTTTCGTTGGTGGTGATCGCATCGACCATGAGCGTGCAGAGCCGATTCGACTGTGGGAGATTTTTGACCTTGAGATAGAATTCCCCGAAGGTGGACGAGCCGGATTGTTCCAGGAGGCCTGCAAGTCGGTTTTCGATGAGATAGGCCTTGTTTTCGGCCAAAAATATTCCGCATTGTTCGTAAATGAGGTCCCGCAGCAGTCTGAATTCCATATCGGTAAGGTGGGGCGTCATCGGAGGTCCCCTTTCGGGTTTTTCCCTTTTACCAACTCCAGAATGCGGAAAGCCAAACAGTCCAGAGCGACTCTTTCATCCGAGAGGCCCGCTTCCACGACGGCGCGCGGCATACCGTAGACGACGCAGGTCTCTTCGGTTTGGGAGAGGCAGTAGCAGTTCTTCTTTTTGAGTGCCCGCACCCCCTCCACTCCGTCGCTCCCCATGCCCGTCATGATGACGGCGAGCACCCTTCCGCTGTAGGTTCGGGCGATGGAGTCAAACAACACGTCTACCGAAGGACGGCAACTGTTGACGGGGGGCCCCGAGGTAAGTTGCAGACACTTTTTGCCGGGGGCGCCGTGTGCCGCCCCTTGGGCCGCAACGATCATGTGTCGGCCTCCCGGTGCGATGTATGCCACATTGGGCAGCACCTCTTCGCCCTCGGCGGCTTCACGCACCTCCAGGGCCGCCTTTTTGTTCAGGCTTTCGGCAAGAGAGGCCGTCATGGAGGCAGGCATGTGCTGCACGATCAGCAGCGGAATCCCAAGGTCCGCAGGTAGAAGCGGGATAAGGTCTGTGAGCGCATTCGGTCCGCCGGTGGAAACTCCGATTGCCAGCACCTCGATTTTCTGATTGGTCACGAGTGGTTTGGGACATCGTATCGTCGCCCCGGGGAGGGTTCCAACCACCGCATCGGGCTCTGTGGCCGGGACGTTTACGAGTTCCTGCCGGAGTTGGCGCGCCAGCTGGGAGTTCCTGCGTGCCCGGTGCAGCCCGATAAGGGTCATGAGGCGGCGGCGAAGCGAAAGGGCGGCATTTTCGCTGATATCCTGGCCGAAGCCGCACAGAAAATCGAGAACTCCCATCCGGGCCGCTTTGGCTGCATCCAGGGGCTCTTCCGCACAGGAAGCGCTCATGGCAATTATACCCGTTTCCGGATAGGACCGGCGCAGTTTCTCCAGGGTCTTCACGCTTTCTCCCAACGGCGTTTCCACCTGCAGCAGGACAAGGTCGGCAGGGTTGCGCTTGAGGCTTGCAAGAGCGCCTATCCCGTTTGCAACCGGGTCGGCGATCTCGATCCCCGTATCGATGTCTCGAATGACCCTGGCGAGAAAGCCTCGATATTCCAAGCTCTTTTCAACGATTAAAACTCTGAAAGAGTGGCTCATAAAAACGACCGTCTTTCCATCGTCACAGGCGAAGCTGCTTCACCAGTTCATGCAATCTGCCGGCAAGCCGTGCAAGTTCTTCAGCCGCAATGTTCGTAGCCCCGGCGCTCTTCGCCGTGTCTTCGACCGCCGCATTCATGGCGAGCACATTTTCCGCAACGATTTGCGTCCCGCGGGCAGCCTCGCCGGCGTCCCGCGCAATTTCCCCCGCGCTTTTGGAAACGTCGCCGATACTGCGGGACAGTTCCATTTCCGCCGAAACGGCCCCCTGGACATTTCGGGCCGCCTCCGCCGCGCCGGTTGCCGCCTGGAGAACATTTTGGGAAACCGAACTGGCGGCTATGGCCGCCTCCGAGATGCTGCGCGAGATTTCATTGGTCGATGCGGTCTGCTCTTCCACCGCTGCCGCGATGGTGGACATAATGGAGTTGATCTCGGTAATCACGGCCACGATGCCTTTTATGGCATCTACCACCGTGGCGGTATTGGTCTGGATGGTCCCGATCCTTTCCCGGATCTGCTCGGTTGCTTTTCCCGTCTGCCGCGCCAGTTCCTTTACCTCGTTGGCGACGACGGCGAAGCCCTTTCCGGCCTCGCCCGCCCCGGCGGCTTCGATTGCGGCGTTTAGAGCGAGCAGGTTTGTCTGGGCGGCGATGCCCTTGATGAGATCGACCACGTCTCCGATTTCCTTGGCCGAGTTGCCCAGGTCGTGGACGATCCGGGATGTGCTTTCGGCCGAACCGGCGGCCCCGCCTGTTACGCCCGCCCCCCTGGCCGCGCTCCTGGCCACCTCGTTTAAAGAGCTGTACATCTGTTCGATGGCGGCGGCGACATTGTTGACCGAAGCCGACATTTGCTCTGCGGCGCTTGCCACCGTGTTGAGGTTCCCAGAAACGTTCTCGGTTGCAGAGCCGATTTCTTTCATGTTGGAGGAAATGGAACCGGAGACCTGCGCAACCGAATGGATCTGGGAGCTCACCTGCTCGGAAGCGGCCGCCATGCTCCTGATGCTGGCCGAAGCCTGTTCGGTGGCGCTTGCGGCCACACTCGACCGGTTGCTCATCTCTTCGGCCCTCGACGCCATTTGGTCGGAGGTGGTGGATAGATTTACCGAGGCCCTGGTGAGGGTGGTGCTGGTCTCGGTGATATTGGCTACCATGTTCTGGAGATGGGCGACGAGGCGGCGAAAGAGAAGATAGGTGATCAGGACTACCAGTATCAGACCGAGCGCGCCTATCAACAACGCCCAGTTGCGGGCGATGCGGACGGCGTTGAAGGCCTGCTCGGCAGAGGCGCTCACCAGGATGCCGCCCAGCACCTTCCGCGAACTCCCGTGACAATGGAAGCAGCGTTGTTCATTCAGGATCGGGCGAAAGATGCTGATGCGGGCAACTCCGTTTATTTTTTCTCCAAACGGCTTGCCCCGGAGTTGCGCATCGGCCATTGCCCTGGCGATCGCCCGGAGGTTGGCCTTGTCTTTAACCAGGGAGCCGATCGGCTTATTGACCAGGTTGCTCTCGCTTGAAAACGCAATGATCTGGTTGAAGTCGCAGACCGCAATTTGGATATTGGGCATTTCCGCTTTCAAGCGAGCAAACTGCTGGCGGACCAGGTCGTTGTTCCCTTCAGAAAGGGCATCGTCCATTCCTCCCTGAATCGTCGCGGCGAGCATCTCTCCCTGGTGGTTGACCTCATTATTTATCATCCGGTTCTGGGTCATTATGCCCAGCGTGATCATTGCCCCCATGACAAGAACTATGACCAGTGAGAGCGTGGTGAGGGTCCTCACCCACATGTGCTCTCTGAAAAACAATCGAATTTTCATGGCTTGGTTTCCTTCCTTTCAGGCCCGGCTAATGCGCTCCGCCATAGAGCATGGGGCTGCATCGAAAGGCGCCGACTCGGTCATTGTTGTGGCAGACCTGGCAATCATTTACCGACACGACCTTCCTGATATCTTTGGGGTCGGAAGAGGCGACGTGGATACTTCCCGGGCCATGGCAGGCTTCACAGCCGACCTGCGCAAGCCGGGGTGTTTTTTTCCACGACACAAATCCTCCCGGTTTGCCGAAACCGGTGGTGTGGCATTTGAGGCAACCACGATACTCTTTTTCCGTGAGACCTTTTTTCATCAGCAGGACATGGGCATAGGCGCGGGACATTTTCGAGTTCTTTTTGAAACGGGCGTATTCTTGCGGATGGCAGCTTTGGCACGCCAGGGAGCCGACGTAGGTCGGCTGCGCTTTTTGCGGGTTTGCCGCCTGCTGCGCCCCGCTCCGCGGGCTTGCGGCAGCCAGAACCACACAGGCTGCCAGGACAATCAAACCGGTTCTTGGCATATATATTCCCCCCTAAAAGGCCGGTTCTATTTACCGCCGGCGTATTCCAACAGTTTTTTCGAACGAAGGATGACCAGCAGTTCGTCTTCCATCTGCAACACACCCTCTATGAATTTTGCTTCTATGCTGCAGGCGTTGGCCGGGCAGGCGTCAACGTCGTCTTCCTCGCACTGCACGATATTTCCGATGGCATCGACCAGCAGGCCGACCAGCTGGTGTTTCAGCACTACATTGTGGCTTTCTGCGGTTATCTCGGAGGGCGAAAGCTTCAGCCGAATCCCGAGATCGAAAACCGTAAGGGTCTGTCCGCGCAGATTGACCAGGCCGCGCACATAGGGCGGCGCCTTGGGCACCGGAGTTACTTCCAGCATGCGGTTGACCTCGCGCACCTGGAGAACATCGATTCCCAGAAGGTCGCCCTTGACCCTGAAGGTTACAAACTGCCTGATCGCCACTGATTTGCCGCCCTCCCTGTCGTTTGCATCCACTCTCACACTACCGGCCATCCCCTGAACCCTGCCGGATGCCGATCTCTTTTCGGAACCGGCCAAGGAGCTCTTCCACATCGAGAAACATGGTAATTCGTCCCTCCACTATCGCCGAGCCAAGAAGGCCGCGAGGCAGATCGGCGGGCCTGTCCGGCTCTACGTCCAGTTCGACCGTGTCCGGGACCTGCGAGATCAGGATTCCTGCGGGTGGCCCCGTCGATTTGGGGATGATGACGTAGAATTCCTGTGCCCCGGCGGGCAGGGGGCTCACCGGGAGAAACTCATCGAGCCGCATGAGCGGCAGGACCCTGCCGCAGTAGTTGATAAATTCCTGTTTTCCAATCCTGGTCAGCGCCGCATGCGTGATTTTCTCAAGCCGTGAGACCGTCGAGAGCGGAAGAGCAAAATACTCCTCGGGAGCCCCTTTGAAGATCAGGGTCGCTACCCGGGCGGCCGAAGATTTGTGCCGCATGGATTCGTTTGCTTGTCTGCGCAGCTGCTCCGATTTTACCTCGGCAAAAGAGAGCCTGGCAGAAGAGGCGATCCCCGCGGCATCCAGGATCATCGCCACCCGTCCGTCACCCATAATTGTCGATCCCGCAAAGCAGCGGCAGTCCCTGATATGCTGCGAGAGCGGTTTCACCACTATCTCTTCTATATCGAACAGTTCGTCCACAATCAGTCCGAACAGGTTTCCGGTCGCCCGCAGCACAACGACGTACACATCGCCCTGCCGGGAGTGCCTCCTGTCGGTGTCGACCTCCCGGGACTTCTCCCTGCGATCCGCAATCCGCGAGCGGCGGTCGGGCCTCTCTTCCCCGCTCACCGGATCAAGGAAAGTGGAGGCAACCCCCACGGCATCGGTCAGACGCACGAGCGGCAGGAGCTGTTCGCGAAGGCGCAAAACGGCGGCTTCCCCCACTTTTTCGATCCGGCGCTGCCTGCTTTTCACCGGAATGCACACGAGTTCCCTGACGTTGACCTGGGGAATGGCGAAACGCTGGTTGGCCGCGCCGACGATCAGGGAAGAAATAATGGCCAGGGTGAGGGGGATGCGTATGCGGATGGTCGTTCCCGCTCCGGGGACGCTTTCTATGTCAACGTGGCCGCCAAACCGTTCCACGTTGGTTTTGACAACATCCATGCCAACGCCCCGGCCCGAAACATTGGTCACCGACTTTGCGGTGGAAAAAGAGGGGAGAAAAATGAGTCCGAGCCTGTCATGCTCATCCATTCGCCTGGCATCATCGGAATTCAAAAGGCCCTGCCTCACCGCCTTATCGACGATTGCCGTCGTATCCATACCACGGCCGTCATCGGAAAGAGTTATGTTTACCTGCCCCCCCTCGTGAGAGGCGAGTAGACGAATTTGCCCCTTTGCGGGTTTTCCCCTGGCGATTCGCTCCTCGGTGGTCTCAAGACCATGGTCGACGCAGTTGCGCAGCAGGTGGACGATCGGATCGATCAACCCTTCGAGAATGGATTTATCCAGCTCGACCTCACCGCCCTCGGTGAAAAACTCTACCTCTTTTTCGAGCTGGTCTCCGAGGTCCCGCACCAGGCGGCGCATCCTGCCGAAGATATTGCGCACGGGCTGCATGCGCATCTGAAGGATGTGGGCCTGCATCTCGCTTGTGACAAGGTTTACGTTTTGAATGACGGTCCTAAGCTCGGGGTTTGCATCGACTGTTGCGTCGAGGATTTGCCGGAGTTGATTGCGGCCAAGGACTAACTCGCCCGCGAGGTTAATGAGGGTGTCCAGCAATCCCACGTTGACCCGGAGCGTCTCGGGGGCGGTTTGTTTTTCGTTTGCCGCAGGTCGTGGGGCGGTGCGGCCGGCGTGGAGCGGTTCGGGAGTCGCTGGTCCAGTCACAAGCCCCTGGTGCAGGAGCTCGGGGGCAATGTGTTGGACCTGTTCCTCCGCGATGTCGAGCGCGGTTCCTACGAGATCGGGTTCGAGCACTGTGGAAAAAAGATAGTGACACATCGGGTCGGCGTTTTCGCTTCCTCCCGGTGCCGTAGCCAGGCATTGGCCAAACTCCTCCAGCTTCGCCAGAAAGTCCTGCTCGGAACGCTGCTTTCCCTCGAGATCCTTCCCGCTCTCCAGCCGGATCGCAAACACAAAATGTTGCATGGCCAACGCAGAGCTCACCTGCTCGGCCTCCGGCAGGAAAGTGATGGAGGAATCGGCCGTGCCCTGAATCCGGAGTGTGATCCTGTCACCTGATTTGTGTGACTCGGGAGCCGGAGGGGAAGGCCTTCTGTCGTTTCCGGAGGGGATGCCCGATTCCTGCAAAAGCGCGGTTAACTTTTCCTTTTCGCTTCGGCAATCGATCGTGCCGCTCGAATGGATGTCGTCGATCATGCATTTGAGCTTATCGACGCCATGGAGCAGTGCGTTCGTTATGTCATGACCGGGAGTCGTCCGGCCCTCCCGAAACAGGGCGAGCACGGATTCCATAGCGTGGCTCAACTCCATTACGGCAGGAAATCCGAAAGTGCCCGACCCGCCTTTAATGCTGTGGATCGAACGGAAGAGTCGCTCCAGGATCTCGGAGCACTCCTCTCCCATGCAGTTCTCCATGGCAAGCAGGTCGCCTTCCGCATTTCCCAGATGCTCGCGTGCTTCCGCAACGAATTCAGTCACAACAGGTTCACTTGCGAAACACGTAGTTTCCAATGGTCTATCACTTTTCCCAGAGCGGTTCGGTCGCGCCCAAAATGGCCCGCATCTTCATCTCCAGGGCATCCGGGGTAAAAGGCTTGACGATGTAGTTGCTGACTTTGGCCTGTACCGCCTCGATCACATTTTTTTTCTCCGATTGACCGGTTACCATCAGGAATGGAAGTTTTTCATGTCTTTCATGGTTTCTGACATAACGCAGGAGGTCCATTCCGTTGCTTTCCGGCATGTTCCAGTCGGAGATGATGAAACCGATTCCACCGTTTTCGAGCAAAGCCATAGCCTCTTTTCCATGGCGCGCTTCCGACACATTTTCGAATCCCATTTGTCTAAGCAAGCCGCGTATCTGCATACGCATGCTGGCCAGATCATCGACGACCAGGATGGATATTCGTTTGTTTACCATTTTGACTCTTCGCCCCTCCCTGTTCTGTGTCAACGCCTGAGAGCCTTGAAGGCAAACCCGAAATTCACATCGGCATTTCGTGCAGAATAGATTAGTGAAAAGTCGGAGTGGCGAAAGAGTCCCGGGCGCAGAGCAATCCTCAGTCCGTGGAACGCGTCGAGTGGTGCGAACCCATATCCCCGGTCAAAACACCCTTTGCAAAAGGGGGGAGCCGGTGCGGAGGATGGGACTAAAGGTTTGGCCGATGTTTGTATCGCGGGTTTTTCTGTGAAGAGTGACTCTTACGCGGCGCATAGAAAAGGTTCAGTTCCTCCGAACCGAGCACCCTGTCGATATCGAGCAATTTCACCGCGGTTCCTGCCATCCCGGCTATTCCAAGGATGCAGTCAGTCTTGCACGGTGTTCCGAAGCAGTGAGTCTCCTCGACGTCGGCGTCTTTGATGTTCACTACTTCCGAAACCGCATCCACTATCATGCCTACCGGCAGCCTGCCCCGGCCGGAGTGAACCTCCACGATTACTATGCTGGTCCGGTAAGTATCCTCCGCATGACCCAGCCCGAACAGGGCTCGGAGGTCCGTTACGGGGATCACCTTCCCCCGCAGGGTGATGACCCCTTTTACGGATTCGGAGGTCTCGGGCGCAGGGGGGACGCGCGTCATCCCGATGATTTCCCTGACACTCAGGATGCTTATCCCGTATGCCTCCCCGTGCAGGAAGACCGTGAGGTACTCTCCTCCACGATCCGAACCACGCCGCCCTGCCTGTTCCGCTTCTTTTCCCTGCTCCACTCTATCTCTCCCGCCTTTCCCGATTAGACGTTCCCGCCCCGTGGGCGTGTCGTCGCCTTTTCGATTTCCCGCATGATTCCGTCGAGTGTGAAGGGCTTTTCGATAAAGCCATTGCAGACGTGGCCCATTGCCTCGATCACGAGTTCGTTTCGCCCATAGGCGCTCATCAGGATGATGGGAAGCTCTACGTGGCTCTTTCGGATCCGTTCTATCAAACTCAATCCGTCCAGGACCGGCATGGCGTAGTCGGTTATCATCAGGTCGATTGCAGAGCCCGGCTCCCCGAGCATCTGAACGGCAAGTTCGGCGCCCCGGGCCACGACAACGCTGTGCCCCCTGCTTTTCAAACCCCTTCGGAGGCTTTCGAGCTGATCGATTTCGTCGTCAACGACAAGTATCTTCACTCCAATCCTTTTTCACTTCCCGGGTTCAGGCTCCGGGATACGCATCGATCGTGCCGAAAGGGTCGTGCGTCAAAAATATAAGTATATTCCAATAGTTGTGGCGAACAAGTGGAGGGGGAGTCGGTGAACCCGGGGGGAAGGCGAAATGGCCAGGCATGCCAATTTGGAATGCCTGGCCTCAATTTAGTCGTGAAATAAAGGGGTTGGCCTGGGTAGTGCCGTTTTGGAAGGGGGCTCTTTTTCGGCAGCCTCAGTTTTCCCCGTAGGACTCGAGTTTTCTCCTGATGGTGTTGAGGCCGGCGCCGAGGAGTTTTGCCGTCTTTGCCTTGTTGCGGCCCGTCTTCTCGTAGGTCTTGAGGATGTGGGCTTTTTCCACCTCGACAAGGGTTGCCTCGGGCCGGAAATCGCAAGGAGGATGGGATTTTTGCATACCTCTTCGCTCCCGCAAATGGGAAGGAAGGTTCCGGACTTTGATCGGGCCGCCCATAGCGAGGTTCCTCGCGGCTCGGACGATCGACTGAAGTTCCCGGATGTTTCCGGGAAAATCATACGCCATGAGGATCGAAACGGCGTTATCCTCGATGCCCGGCCCAGTTCGATCGGGCGATTGCTCTTCGAGGAATTTCGAGATGAGAAGCGGGATGTCCTCTTTTCGCTCCCGCAGGGGGGGAAGGTGCAGCCAGGCACCTTTCAGGCGATAGTAGAGGTCCTTTCTGAAAAGCTCCTTTGCGGTGAGCTTTTCCATGTCCTCATTGGTGGCCGAAATGAATCGGATATCGACCCTGCTGACCCCCGGAGCGCCGACTTTTCTGAACTCGCCCTCCTGAATCACTCTCAGGAGCTTTCCCTGAAGATCCAGGGGCAGGGTCCCGATTTCATCGAGAAAGAGCGAGCCCCGGTGGGTCAGTTCGAGGTAGCCGGCCTTTTCCTTTTCCGCACCGGTGAAAGCGCCCCGCGTGTGGCCGAAGAATTCCGAATCGATGAAATTGGGGCACACCGAGGCCATATTGACGGCGGTGTAGGGCAAAGAGGCCCTGGGGCTGGCGAGGTGGATGGCGCGTGCGAGAAGTTCCTTCCCGGTCCCGCTCTCGCCGGTTATCAGCACCGGCACATCGCTCATCGCATGGAGTTCGGCTTCTTTTAAGACATGCATCATCTTGCGGGATGCGGTCACCAGGGGGGAAAAGGCGCCGGGATTTTGCAGCTCGGGGAGGGGGTTCTTTTTTGCAAGCTCGACGATCCCCATAAGCCGCCGCTTTTCCAGGGCGTGGCCCACCTTGAGCAGAAGGTCCTCCCGGGAAACCGGCTTTACGATGTAGTCGTAGGCGCCCTCCTTGATCGAAGCGACGGCGAGTTTTGCCTCGTTTGAGGCCGAGATCATGATGCACTCCGTGTTCGGGCTGCACTCCTTTATCGTCCGGAGTAGCTCGATGCCGTTTACGCCGGGCATCGTTATGTCGAGCAGCGCCAGGTCGCAGGATTCCCCTGATCGGAAAATTTCGCAGGCGCGGGCGGAGTCGCTCTCCAGCCGTATGTTGCGGTACCCGGCCGTAAAGAGGCCCCTTCGAATGGAATCCAGAAAATCCTGCTCGTCATCGACTGCGATTATTTTGAACACTTTTCAAACTCTCCCGATTTTCTCAAAGAGCGACAATTTGAACGTGGTTCCCCGTCCCAGCCGGCTCTCCACTTCGATCTTGCCTCCGAGTCCCTCTATGAAAGTCTGGCACACATACAACCCCAGCCCCGTCCCCAGTCCGGGAGACTTGGTCGTGAAAAAGGGGTCGAAAACCCTTTGCCGGGTGCTCTCCGTCATGCCGCATCCGTTGTCGCCCACTTCGATCACGCATTGACAGAAAGGGTCTGCGCCTTGCCGCGCCCGCACCCAAATCGCCGAATCCTTCTTGTCGGCCGCATGGACGGCGTTGATCAGAAGGTTTACGAGAACCTGCTCCAGAATTTCCGCGTCGGTGTAAATTGCAGGCATTTGTTCCGGAACGCTCACCTCGAAGGACTTTATCTTTTTTTTGATTTCCGAATGGCAAAGAGCCACAGCCCTGTCGATGAGCGTTTTTATATCGATTCTTTCCCGTTCTGCCATATCGCGCTTTCTGGCAAAGCCTTTCAACCGCGTAATGGTCGCATTGATCCTGTTGGAGCCATGCTCCATGTTTTCCAACAGTTTGAAGATGTCTTTTTCGAACTCCTCGCAGGACATCCCGAAGAGTTCAAAACCGGGTCGATTTGCCCCATATTCGCTCACAATCGGCAGCACCGCCCCGAGATACTCTCGTAGAATCGGGATGTTGAACGAGATGAAGTTATTGGGATTGTTTATTTCATGGGCGATTCCCGACACGAGCAGGCCCAGGGAGGCAAGCTTTTCCTTCTGAACCAGTTCTCTTTCCAGGAGCTTCGCGTGGGTAATATCGGTGATGCGAACGATCCGGGCCTCTTCTGCGCCCGAGTCGTCTTTTTTGCTGTAGATCGAAACCTGTTCGAGCCTGCCGGGGATCACCGGGCTTTGGCGCTCAAAAGAGCCCTCGGAGCCGTCTAACTGCGACAGGGGCCTTGTGCATCCGCTGCAGGGGGCCGAAAGCTTGAAAAACGCTGTGTAGCAGGGCTTTCCGATGGCATCGACGTAGGCTGCAAGCTGGTAATAGTCCCTGGCCGGCCTGTTCAGCATGCTCACTTTTCCGGTGCGGTCCAGCATCAGCAGGGGCTCCGAAATCCCGTCAAAAATCGTCTGGAGCATGGCCTTGCTGGTTCGGATAAGCTCCTCGGCCCGCCTTTTTTCGGTTTCGGAGGTGCGCCTCTCCCCGCGCTGACGAATCTCTTTTTCGCTCTCGTCCATTTTACCAATTTCCGTTGCGATTCCCCGTATCGAATTCTCCATTACTGTAAATCGGCACAAACGCGGAGGGGCTCAATTATTTTTGCAGCTTTCCGGCAGGCGGGGAGCGTACAAACGCGGGGGCTTTCGCCCCCCCACGCCGCTACGCGGCTCAGTTGGCGAAGCGCTGAGCGATCGACTCGCACGCGCCTTGCGCGTGCGAGTCGATTCCCGGGGGGGGGGCGGGGGAAACATTCCCCCGCTCTTTTGCCTTCGCAGTTTCTCAGGGCGCTACCGGCGGGAAGTCCGATCCCTCAGGATCTGCATTCCAAAAGAGCTTTCGGAAATGGTAGCCGTATATCTCCATGGTGACTATCTCGCCGAAGGCGTCATTGTAGCTGGAGAGCGCTTTTCTCAAGAGCTTCCAGTAATAGTTTCTGGATTTGTTATCGACGATGCCGAGGTACCAGAGCGAGCGGGCAAAGATCATGAGGTCGCTGTTTTCAAGATAAGTTTTGGCCCTGGGGCGATAGGTGCGAAGAAAGGCAAGTATACGGTTATAATACATTTCCGGAGAATAAACGGAGTTCATTACCCACCGGTAGCCCTCGATTATCTTCGTACGATCCATCCTGGTGATGAAGTTTAGAGAGCCGTCGACATCGGTATTGTCGCCCGAACTCTTGAAGAGCATTCTTCCCTCTTCTTCCAGGCGGGTGTAGAGCCGGGTCCCCGGAATGGCGGTGAGAAGACCTATCATGGCGGTGACGATCCCGTTTTTCTGGATGAAATTCACCTGTTTCTGGAAGACGTCGGGCGGGTCGTTGTCAAAGCCGATGATAAATCCCCCCATGACGGCCAGGCCGCTTCCCTGGATCGCGAGGACCGATTCGGAGAGGCTGCGCCGCAGGTTCTGCGCCTTGCCGCATTCGCGCAAGGCGTCTTCTACCGGTGTTTCGAGGCCGAGGAAGACCTTGTTGAAGCCGGCCTGCACCATCAGGTTCATGAGCTCTGGGTCTTCGGCCAGGTTCACCGAGGCTTCCGTAAAGAAGTTCATCCGGTGCTGCCCGCTTTTTTGCCAGGCGATGAGGGCCCTAAGAAGGCTTTTCACCTTCTCTTTATTCCCGATGAAGTTGTCATCGACGATGAAAACCGATCCGCGCCAGCCGCGGGCATGGAG
>JBMFWU010000107.1:0-18577 GCA_049964955.1 Syntrophobacteraceae bacterium | reverse complement strand
TCGGGACCAATTAGACTGAGATTACCGGAGTCAAATATTGTGGGACGTAGCACATCTCCGAGACGCCTTCTCCCACAGGCTTAACGTCACCGGGGTTTCCAAGGGATAGGCGACGGATGCGGACATTGGTCCGCGCACGCGCCTGCCGGTCGCGCAAGCCGTTAAACCAGCGGGAATAGGCGTCGGTTTGGCGGATTTCGATCATGGCCAACTGTAGTCCATGGGATACACAAAGACAACACATTTTCTACGCGTACATTATCGAAGTTTACATAACTCCCGATCCCGTACGCTTCTCTAAGCCGGTAAACGGGATGCTTTACAGCACTGTCCCGCTTTTCTGTAAAAAGTATATGGTCACAGGGTTTAGAGGGACCGGTCCGGTTATAAAGTTCTAAATTCTCCTCCCTATCCAGACCCCATGCCCACGACTCCAATTCTTTCTCCTTTTCCAAATCCCCCTCCAACCCCTTCCCGTATTGTTTCGCAACATGGGGTTCTAAGCCTGAACCCAAGAAAATTTCGACATGCCCGCTGACGTAAAACACTTGTTTTCGGACACGGTCGGTCCAAACGTAGATATTATCTCTTTGACCCGTTCAAAAATACGCGAAGAACGTGTCGTTATGGTAGATTAAGCGGAAACCAAATGTTGTGAGTTTCCGTACATGCTCGTCGGCGAGACCGAGATGCCATTCGTTGCCGGGTTGGTGGGGGTGACGGAATTTTAGGCGATTTCAGCGTACCCCCCGGCATGCTACCACAAAGAGAGGGGATTGGTGTCTAAAAATATGCTCTTTTTGGACGCTTGCTTAACTCATGCAGGTAGGATGGAGGCCATGAAGTCATCGTTCAAGATTTGCCTGTTGGTTGTTGCCGTCATTGTGGCCGATTATATTACTCGGTGAGTGAAGGGACGGACTCTTATACAGGTCCTTTGTCCGGATCATCAAGCGGAATGAAAACAGGCTGGACTATTGGCGGGGGGGGCGAGTAGGGTATCTCGAAAAAACGGGGTGTGAAGGCGGAATACCTGTTTTGCGACCTTGGCGATGAAAGCTTAATCGCCGTTTCACACTATCACTATGGTCCCCGGGCCGATACCGATGCTTATGCGCCAAGAGGAATCAACCTCCGGTTTTAGTACGCAGTTCAACGTTTTTGATGTTGGTTTGAACTACAGATTCGAATAGAGCCTGGTTCCAGTTCAAAAACGCGCCAATCCTCTCGGCCCCATATACGGCCAGACGCTGAGGCGATGGGCGATCTGGGCGGTGGAGAGAACATCGTCCACCGTGTTCGTTTGCAGCGCATTTTCCACCAGGTTCGGGAACGGGCAGCAGCTTGTCTCCTGTGCAATCGTAAGACCGCCTGCGGCTTTTATCGTTTCCAATCCCTTTGCGCCGTCGGTTCCGGTGCCGGTCAGCAGCACACCGCAAGTACGTTCGCCGAAGCGAACGGCGGCGCTTTCAAAGAGGCGGTCTATCGGAAACCGGCCGTTTCGCGCGGCGCGGATTTCCAGGCCGCTCGGCCCGGAGCGGGATTTCTCCACGCTCAGGGCGTTGAACGTGGAGCCGATATAGACTTTGCCGAGCAAAAGCGGCGCTGCGGAATCGACCGGGATGACTTCGACCGGACTGATCTGATAGAAGTAGGAGCAGAAGGGGGCGAGGATACTGGGGTGTATCTCCTGCATGGCGATAATGGCGCCTCTGAAGTCGGGGGGGAAGGGCGGAGACAAGGTGGTTTCTTCGAATCATAAGTATGAAGATGAGGGAGATGAACGTGTCAAATTAAAGGCTGCCTTCAGGTATTCCTGGATGGGTTGCATTGCGGCAACCATGTGCGGCATGCTCACGATCAATATCGGTGAGTGGCTGGTGCCCGTGATGCAAAAGAAAATGCACCTCAAAATGAGCAATTCGGTGGGAACCTGTGTGATGGTTACCTGCGGTATGTCAATGCTGGCGGCGGGCGCATATTTTATGATGCAAACCAGACCCAGCTTCTCCGTATTGCAGTGGGCCGTGCCGGGCGTTCTTATCGGCGGTCAGATCGGCCCTCGGTTGAATACCGGAATCGATGAACGACAGCTCAAGGAGATTTTCATCTTCCTGCTGACTCTTATCGGAGTTCATCTCGTGTACAGATCCTGCCTTTAGAAAGCCATGCCAGAGCATCCTCCCACAGCGGTTCGGCTTTGGCGCGGAAATAGCCCATGTGCCCCAGGCCGCCGAAGGGCGCCGGATCGATATCGATGCGCTCCACCTTCGCGTTGGAGTAGCCTTGCATGAACGCATCGCGGGCCCGGGAGGTGATCCAGGCATCGTCGAGCGAATTTGCCGCGGCGATCGGGGTCTTTACGCCGGCGAACTTCTCACGCATTTTTTCCGCAACCGCCGGATCGTCGAAGAAGTAGCGAGGAAATCGGCACCAATGGCGCCATTGCCGGTATACGCCCAGGGGCAGGTTTTCTCCCATTCCCAGCCGGGACATGGGCAGATATCCGTACCAGCGCGCCATGGGCGGGCACACCAGGGTCCACAGCAAAAGCACCTTCAACCCTTCGAGTCGCGACATCCAGCCATGCCAGCCCGATCCGCTCCCGAAGGTGTAAAAGCCCGAGACGAGGTGATGATTGGGGAGAAGCCCGAAGGCATGACCCGCAAAGGAATGTCCGACCAGGTAGAGGGGTATCTCCGCATCCGCCATGGCCTTCACGGCGGCTGCAAGGTCGAGTTGCGCCCAGTCGAGAAAGTCCGCAGTAAACCCCTTGAGGTTCCCGGGTCTCGAGGCCCCGACTCCCCGATAGTCGAAGGTCAGGGTGTTGAATCCGCTGGAGCTTGCGTACTCGGCGAATCGACGGTAGAAGCCCTGCGGCACACCGGTCGCCCCGGCAACGACGAGATTCCCCTTTAGAGGCGCCCTCGCATCGAGGCGCACGGCCCCGATCGGGTAGCCGTCCGCAGCCGTTAAGCGTAGCGATCCCTCCGTTTCCGTCGTCGAGTTCATGCCTGCCTCCGCTCTCTATCCATTTCCATTTGTATCAAGTGGAGCAGCGCTTCCAGGGTCTCCCGCGCAGGCCCCGTGCTGCCGGCAACGCGCGACTGGAGCAAGGCCCCCTCGTAGGCAGAAATAATCAGGGTGGAAAACCGCTCTGCCTTCTCCTTTGTCATACCCGCCCCCGCGAGCATCCCGGCAAGTGTGGACCGGATTGCATCGAAGCCGTCGTTTAGCGCCTGGCGAAGCGGCAGGTCGGCCGCTGTGGACTCCAGGGCAATGGCCCCCAGGGCGCACCCCCGCTCGAATCCGCTCTCTTCCAGTCGGCTCTGTGCGTGGTCGAGCCACAACCGCATGACTTGCACGGGATCGGGGTCCCTGGTGCGGAGCTGCTCGAGGACGGCTATGATCTGGCTCACGTCTTTTTCAATCGCAGCGATCGCCAATTCGACCTTGCCCCCCGGGAAATGGTGGTAGAGCACACCCTTGGGCGCCTCGGCCCGCGCCAGAAGATCGCTCAAACCGAAGCCGTGGAAGCCCTTTCGCCGAAGCAGCTCAAGCATTGCACCAATCAAACGATCCCGGGTCCCCATGGGGTGATCGTCGCTATTCATAAAGCCCCCTTTGGACCTCAACTGCCCGTAAACTCGGGTTTTCGCTTTTCCGCAAAGGCTGTAATGGCTTCCAGCAAATCCCGTGAGGGTACGATATTGCAGCTGACGGAGGCCACATATTTCAGACCGTCTGCAATCGATTTGCCCACGCAATAATTCAAAACGTCTTTGGACGCCTGGACGGCCAGCGGAGGATTTGCCGCGATTTCCAGGGCCATCTTCTCCGCTTCGGCCATAAGGGTTTCGCGGGTTTCGTACACCTCGTTTACCAGCAGGACCTCTTTTGCGCGCTGCGCGGAAATTGCCCTGGCCGTGTAGGCCAATTCCCGCGTAATTCCCTGTCCCACGATCAGCGGAATGCGCTGGAGTACGCCAACGTCGGCCACAAATCCCACGGCCGCTTCACGCAGCGAAAAGGTGGCCTCGCTGCTGCAAAGCCGGATATCGCACGCGGTGATCATGTCGAGCCCCGCACCGATGCAACGGCCGTGAACGGCGGCAATGACGGGCTTCGGGCATCGTTCGATGCTGCTGATTGCCTCCTGGAGCAGATAGATGTTTTTAAGAAACGCCCACTTGGTGCCGCCTCGCTGATCCTTTTCCATGACCTGTGGAATTTCGGAAATCATGCTCATGAGGTCCAGACCCGCGCAGAAACTCGGGCCTTCCGCGGCCAGAATGACTACCCGGATGTCCGGATCGTTGCCGAGATCCTCGAATATGGCCTTGGGTTCCTTCCAGGCCGGGGGATTCATCGAGTTTTGCTTTTCCGGGCGATTGAGATAGACCCATGCGACAGGATTTTTTTTCTCGACTCGGTAAAATTCATAGTCGCTCATGACAACTCCTTGCTTACGGCATCTCCCCCCTTTGCAAAGGGGGGCAGGGGGGATTTGATTCTCCGATCGTCTATAAGCTCTTAAAATCCCCGTAAATCCCCCTTTTTCAAAGGGGGACTTGGGTTGGAATCACCCGACGTATCCCGTGGGCAAGGCGATTCTATAGACCGGTCGGTCCAGTGTCAAGCTTTTCCACACCACAGGTTTCTTCAATTTTCTTGACCGCGTGACCTGTTCTAATAGAAAATAACCACTGGTCATCCTGGTAACCCTATATAACGGTCGGAGCGATCGTTGCAAAACGTGGATCTCCGGACGGAAAGGTGGGCTCATGTCGCTGTCTAACCGCAACAATCCGTACAGTTTCGATCCCTATGTCGAGTGGAGAAAGGGGCTGGATTATTATCGCGACGACCCTTTTTTTCAAAAGGCGTTGAAACACTTCAGCGGTGCTGACTGGGAAAAGGCGGATGAAGGCGCAAGGAGCATCAGCCCCAAGGTATCGTCGCGCTGGCGGGATTTTTCCGACTCCATGGCCGCTCCCGAAAAGCGCCCGTACGTTACCCACTACGACGCGCATCATCACCGTGTGGACCGGATCGTAAGGCCTTACGAAACCGAAACGATGGAAAAAGAGATCTTTTCGGAGGCGATTTTTTCGAAGAAGACATCTGCCTGGGAAAAGCTCGCCAAGATGTATCTTATCTACCAGAACGGCGAGGCATGCATCGCCTGTCCGCTTGTCTGCACCGAGGGGCTTATCGCCATCATCGAAAAGTACCCCGATTCTCCGGAACTGGAGCGCATTCTTCTGCACTGCAGGGAAGGCATTGAAGGCGATTTTGGCATCGGCGCCCAGTATCTTTCCGAAATCCAGGGAGGGTCGGATTTACAGGCGAACGTCCTGGAGGCGGTGCAGGAAGCGGGCGAGTGGAGGCTCTACGGCGCCAAATTTTTCTGCTCGGCCACTCACGCCGATTACATGGTGGTGACGGCCAAACCGGCAGGTTCCGAAAAGGTGGCGCTTTTCGTTGTGCCCTCCTGGCTCGAGGCAAACCGGGAAAAAGAGATTCGAAACGGCTTTACCATCGACCGGATCAAGTGGAAGATGGGCACGAGCGAGCTGCCTACCGCCGAAATTACCTTCCACGGGGCGAAGGCCTACCCGGTCGGTCCACTGGAAAAAGGGGTGGCGAATGCGGTCGCAATTGTGTTGACACTTTCGCGGCTCACGGTGGGGCTTTTTTCGGCGGCCACAATGACTCGCGCCGCACGCGAGGCTGCAAAATACAGCGAATTCCGGGAGGCGTTCGGTTCCCCTATAGGCCGCTTTACCATGGTCGCAGGGCAGATACATACTCTCGAGCATCATGCTCGAAGGACCACCGCCGGCGCCTTGAAACTGTACCGGGATTTCTTGGGCCTTCCGGGCCTGCGGGATAAAGGATCTATCGCCGCAAGGCAAAAAGAGTTCACTGTGCGAGAAGCCGTGATGCTTCAGAAGATTACCGCCTCGTGGGATAGCGTGGATGTTCTGAGGCAGGCCATGTCGATATTCGGGGGCCACGGCGTGATGGAGGACTTTTCTTCACTGCCGCGCCTCTACAGGGATGCGGCAGTAAACGAGCTGTGGGAAGGTCCGCGAAACGTGCTGCTCACCCAAATTTTCAGGGATATCGAGCGGGCCTCCTCCTGGTGTACTCCTGCGGTTTTTGTCGAGGGGCTGCTCAAAGGAGCTGGTCCCGCAACGGGAAGCGAACTGGCCGAAGAGATGTCCGAACTCATTGCGCGTCTTGACCTGCTCCGGATGGACGAAGAGACGACCGCGCTCTGCGGCCGATGGGACAGTCTGTGCCACAGGCTTTTCCATGCCTATCAGGACGTGGCCCTTGAGGAGGTCGAAGGGTAAAGATGTCTTCACTCAGGACGTTTTCGGATCTGAAGGCCCGGGAAAGGCAAAACCGGCAAAATATAATAATCGACGCAGCCGAAAGGGTTTTCGCCTCCAAACCCTTCGATGCGGTGAGCATGAGGGATATCGCCTGCGAGGCCGGAATCTCCCATGCCACTATCTATCGCTATTTCCCCGACCAGCAGACCCTTTTCATGGAAGCGTTCCTGAGAGGAGTCGAGGAAGTGTTGCCCCGAATCGAAGAGGCCGCCCGAAAGAATCCGGACGAGTCGGTGGGTGCGGCGGCCGACGCCTTTATCGGTTTTCTCTCCGAAAAAAAGCACTACTTCAAGATGATGACCTACTTCATGCTGGACGGTGCGCTCAATCCGGAGCTTCTCGAAAAGCTCCATGCAGCGGGCAGACTTATTCTGGATCGGTTCGAAAGGCTTTTGAAGGAGCGTGGAAGCGTTACGGAACCCCGCATTTTCGCACACGCTTTTTTTGCTTCCCTGAACGGCATTCTGATCACTTTCAGGGATTTTCCGGGCAGGAGCGGTGAGGAGGTGCAGCAGCACATGAAAGTGCTCGGCCGGGTGGTGGCCCGCCTGTTCGAACAGGGGATGGAAAAGGCCGGCCTGGCCGTTTACGGGAGAGGGAGAAACCCGGGCGATGAGGAGTCTACATGAATCAGGTGAAGTATTTTAACGCAAACGTGGAAAAGTTCGGCCAAAAAGAGTTCCTAAGGGCTAACGGCCGTGGCTGCACCTATTCGGAAATCGGGCAAATGGCCGAACAGGCAGCAGGGCTGCTTCAGAAAAGGGGCGTGAGATCGGGCGATCGCGTCTCCCTCATGAGCCACAACACGGTGAGCTTTGTGGTCGCCTATCTTGGTACACTCATGGCGGGAGGCGTCGTCGTTCCGGTCAATCACAAGCTCATGGCGCCCGAAGTGGACTACATTCTCGAAAATAGCGGCTCCAGGCTGTTTCTTTTCGACGGCGCGCTCTCCGAGGTTGCCCGGAAAATCGCGTCACCGGTGGACAAACTGTCGATGGATAGCGCCACGGAAGGATTCGATCATTTCGATCGACTCCTTTTGGAGGACGCGCCCTTTTCTCCGGTTGCAATCGATGACGGCGCAATGGCGCAGATCCTCTACACCTCGGGCACGACCGGCAAGCCCAAAGGCTGCATCATCACCCATGAGAGCACGGTACTAAATGGGCTGTTCAGCGCTCTATTCATGAAAATGGACGAGGATTCCCGCCTCCTCATGGCCATGCCGATCTGGCACTCTTCGCCGCTCAACAACTGGTTTGCGGGAATCCTGACAGTCGGCGGCTCGGTCGTTTTTCTTCGGGAATACCACCCGCTGCATTTCCTCGAGACCATTCAGAACGAGAGGTGCACGATTTATTTCGGCCCCCCGATTTCCTACCTCCTGCCGCTGCAACTGCCCAACTTCGATTCCTTCGACCTGAGTTCCATGGAGGCGTGGATCTATGGAGGGGGGCCGATCGGGGCCGAAACGGCCGAAATGATCATGTCCAGATATAAGAGCGATAAATTTTATCAGGTCTACGGGATGACCGAGACCGGCCCGACCGGAATGCTGCTCCCCCCTAAGGACCAGTTGCGTAAACCGGGTTCGATCGGGTGGACGGGAAATCCGGGCGTCAATATGAAAGTTATGAAGACCCCCACCGAGCAGGCCGGACCCGGGGAGACCGGAGAAATCTGGTTCCAGTCCGAGTGCGCGATGAAGGGTTATTACAACAACTCCGCCGCGACTGCGGAAGCCTTTGCGGAAGGCGGCTGGTACAAATCGGGCGACCTCGCGCGCCTCGATGAGGACGGCTATCTCTATATCGTCGACCGGTTGAAGGATATGATCGTTACAGGCGGTGAAAATGTCTATTCCAAAGAAGTCGAAGATGCGCTCTGCGCCTGCCCGGGAGTGCGGGAGGCGGCCGTAATCGGCGTTCCCCATCCCGATTGGGGGGAAACGGTCGCAGCGATCATCGTCGGCGCAATGGATGCGGGACTAGACGAAGAAAAAATCCGGACGTTTCTTGGCGAAAAACTCGCCAGATATAAAATCCCCAAGATATTTCAATTTGTTGACGCAATGCCCCGCACCCCGACCGGCAAGGTCATGAAGTACAGGCTGCGGGAAACATTTCCGCGGCAATCGCTCGATACAAAGGGGAAATGAGATGCCATTCGAATTTTTATTTACTCGGGAACAGCTGCAATTACGAGACGAAGTGCGCGATTTTGTCAAATGGGTCCCGCGCCAGATGATTTTGGACATGGATTCGGACAAGATCAAATTCCCCAAGGAATTTCTGATCGAGGCGGGCCGCCGAAATCTTCTGGGCTGCCGCCATCCTCGAAAATGGGGGGGGCGGGGAGGGGATTGGGCCACCCAGTGCATGATTCTCGAGGAGGTCGGCACCCTCGGCTACGAATTTGCCTGCGTTTTCGGGGTGGGCGCCGATCTGGTCTGTGATGCCATCATTTTGCACGGAACCGACGAACAGAAGGAAAAATATGTCGTTCCGCTCCTGAAGGGAGAAATCTTTGCGGCCGAATGTCTGACGGAGCCAAGGGGCGGATCGGACTTTTTCGGGGCGACCACAACGGCTGTAGACAACGGGGACCACTTTTTGCTCAACGGGCAGAAGCGGTTCATCGTTGGCGGGGAGGGCGCGGACTATTTTCTCGTCTATGCACGTACCGACCTGCGCCCGGAGGCAAAGCCGGGAGAGGCGATCACCTGCTTTATCGTCGACCGCGGACCGGGGGTGGAGACCAAATATCTCTACGGGCTCATGGGATGTCGCGGAGGGGGTACCGCGCGGCTGGTTTTTCGAAACGTGGCCGTTCCGAAGGCAAATGTCCTGGGGCAGGTACATGGCGGATTTTCCGTCTTTTCGACTATGATGATCCCGGAGAGGCTGGGAACGGCGGCCATGACCATCGGGGGCGCCCGCGTGGCCCTCGATGTGGCCACAAAATACACCACCCGCCGGAAGGCTTTCGGCAAAACGATCAATCAGTTCCAGGGCGTGAGCTTCCAGGTGGCGGAAGGTGCCATGCTCCTGGATGCAGCCCGGTCGCTCGCCTATACGACATCCCGTGCCGTGGACTCTCCCGGAGTCAGCAGGGCTACGGCTCGCAGGATGATCTCGGAGTCCAAAAAATTCATCACCGAAGCGTGCCAGAAAGTCATCCACAACGCGATGCAGGTTGTCGGCGGCATCGGCTACACCAATATCTTGCCTCTTGAGCGCTTCTATCGCGACGTACGGCTTGCATCCATCTGGACCGGAACCAGTGAGGTCATGTCCATGATCATCGCCCATGAATGGTATCAGGAATTTCAGAAAAGAAAGGAACTCTCCGTGCGCGATTTCGAAGCCGACGCCGCCGAGGCTTTAGCCGAGGAAGAAATCGTCTACGAATGAAAAGGGCGCGGCGCCCACCGCCCAAAAGAAGAATGAGCTTTAGAGACGCGGGGAGCCGTGCCCCCCGCGCCCCCACGGGATCCGGATCGCGGGCTGGTTGAGCCAGTCACGGGCCGGCGTGCGACCCCGTCGGGGACGACTCGCCGCCTATTTCATTTTGAAATCCTTTCCAACAGTCCATCTTTCATTTTGAAGCCCATCCATCTCAGCGATCTATGGCCTGCCGGCCCATGCGGTTGAAATAACTGAACCTGTCGTTATGTTGCTGTTGGCATGCGTATTGCCGTTACATCTCCATGGACGTGAGAGCCGAATTGAGGCCGGCAGTTTTCGTGCCGGGGAGAATGAGGTGTGGATGAATAACTCCGGCGGGAATATGGAAAAGGTGCTGGTTTGCGTGGGACCCGGCAAGTCCACGGCAGGCGTTATCAGGGCGGCAGGCAAAAAGGCCGCGGCACTCCATGCAAAGCTGTTCGCGGTGTACGTCGAGACGCCCAGAAGCTCGATTCTTTCGGAGGCCGGACGGGAAGAACTGTTGTCCAACTTGAGGCTGGCGGAAAAAATCGATGCCGAGACAATCACCCTGACCGGTCGAAACATTGCGAAAACCATCGTGGATTTTGCCCGCGAGCGGGGAGTTTCCAAAATCTACGCGGGAAAACCCAAACCCGCGCTTCCCTTTCTTGGCTGGAGCCCGGTCGATCAATTGATCCGAATCGGGGGGAACATCGAAGTTGAGATTATCCCGGGAGAAACGAACGAAGCCCTGGAATCCCGCTATGTCTTAAAAGGCTCGGATTTCTCCTGGCCCGACTACGGGACCGCCTTCCTTTTCCTGGTTCTGGCAACGGCTGCAGGTTTTCTCATGTTCCCCAAGTTCCATCTCAGCAACATCATCATGGTGTACCTTCTGGCCGTCATGCTTTCGGCGATCGAATGCGGCAGAGGCCCTTCGATAATGGTCGCCATTCTGAGCGTGCTGGCATTCGACTTCTGTTTTGTGCCTCCCCGGTTTAAATTTACGGTAAATGACGCCCAGTATGTTGTGACTTTCGTCGTCATGTTTCTGGTCTCGTTGACGATCAGCCACATGGCCCATCTCATGCGCAGGCAGACCGAGGCCGCCCGCCTGCAGGAAAGGCAGGCGTCGGCAATGCACGGGCTGAGCGCTAAACTCGCCTCATCAAGGAGTGTGGAAAACACCCTGAAGACCGGATTGGAATATGTCCGGCAGATCTTCGATTCCCACGGCGTGATACTCCTGCCGGTAGAGGAAGGAAAACTCCATATTGCGGCGGGAGAACCTTCCCTGGTTTTCGAAAAAGATGTCACAAAGGAAATGCAACTCGCCCGGTTGGCTTTTCAAGAGGGAGAGACGACCGGGTGGGGCACCCGTGCTGTTAGCGAGAACCATCTCCTATTTCTACCGCTAAGGATTTCCGATGCTTCTCTTGGCGTCTTCGTGCTGCGTCCCAATGACCCGGAAAGGCTGCTGCTGCCCGACCAGAGACATCTTTTGGAATCTTTGATAAAGCAAATCACCCTTTCGCTGGAAGTAGAACTGCTTTCGGGGGGGAGTTCCGGGAGATCGGCTTGAGTGTGAGCACCTGTCTCCATCACCAAGCAGCCCTCGGGAAAATGAAATAGGTATCGATTCGCCTCTTCCACCGCCACTTTGCTCACCTTACCATTAATTTTGAAACCCGCTTATTCGGCCGGATTTTTCGGCACACAAAACATCCGAACCGATGAGAAGCCGGAGTGTGCGCCACGATCTGTTGCGGAGAGGTGCAGGATGCAAAATTTAACCCCGCAAAACATTACGGTGTTTTTTCTCTCGCTGGGAATCCTGCTGGCAATGGCGCGCATTTTTGGCGAGCTCGCGCAAAAGTTCCATCAGCCCTCGGTATTGGGAGAACTGTTTGCCGGAATTCTCCTCGGCCCGACGGTATTCGGGACTCTCGCGCCCCGGGTCAGCGCCTTCATATTTCCGACAAGCGGCCCCAATTCGATAGCCCTCGGGGCCATCACAAACCTGGCGGCCATGTTGTTCATGGTGGTGGCGGGCATGGAGGTGGACCTGTCAACCATTTGGAAACAGGGAAAGACCGCTGTCAGCGTAAGCATATCCGGGATACTATTCCCCTTCCTGTTGGGGCTGGCTGCAGCCCTGGTCGCCCCTCATGCTCTTGGTCGCCAAGCGGGTGCCGACTCGCTGGTCTTTACGCTATTTTTCGCCACCGCCCTCTCCATTTCAGCGCTTCCCGTCATTGCCAAAACGCTCATGGATATGGGCCTCTATCGCAGCGATCTGGGGATGATCGTGCTTGGGGCGGCAATTTTCAACGACCTCATCGGCTGGATCGCATTCGCAATTATTTTGGGACTGGCAGGAGGCTCGGAAGGCAGCACCCATAGCGTGGGGTTCACTGTAGCTCTTACGGTGGTTTTTGCCGGCCTCATGCTCACGCTGGGCCGCTGGCTGATTCATCGCGTGTTTCCGTTCCTGCAAGCCTATACGAAATGGCCGGCGGGTGTGCTCGGTTTTGCGCTGACACTGTCGCTTTTGGGGGCCGCATTTACGGAGTGGATCGGCATTCATGCGATTTTCGGAGGCTTCCTTGTGGGCGTTGCCGTTGGTGATTCATCGCATCTGCGGGAACGCACACGTGTGACCATCGATCATTTCATTTCCTTTATTTTTGCTCCTGTATTTTTCGCAAGCATCGGCCTGCAGATAAACTTGCTGGACCATTTCAACCTTCGCCTTGTGGTTGCGGTTTTCCTCATCGCCTGTTTGGGAAAGCTTGCCGGCGGAATGATTGGCGCCTGGTGGGGTGGGGTGCCCCGCCGGGAGGCAGTGGCGGCGGCCTTCGCCATGAATTCGCGCGGAGCAATAGAGATTATACTGGGTTTATTGGCTCTGCAGGCGGGCATAATTCGTGAGCCGCTTTTCGAGGCCCTCATGATAATGGCAATGGTCACCTCACTGATAAGCGGACCCGCATTGAAAATCATACTGCGGCCGGAAAAGAAAAGGCAGTTGCGCGATGTTGTTTCCCCAAGGCTTTTTCTGCCGAGATTAGAGGCGGTAACCCGCAGGGATGTCATACGCGAAATGGCGACTGCGGCCGGCGAAGCTGCCGGCCTTGACCCGGAGGTCGTTGAGACCGCTGTGTGGAAGCGCGAAGAGGCCCTGAGCACGGGGATCGGGAACAGCGTGGCGCTTCCCAACGCCCGCGTGCCGGGACTGAGCGAACCTCTGATCGTGGTCGGTGTTTCAGAGTCGGGCATAGACTTTGATGCTCCTGACGACAAACCCGCCCAACTGATCTTTCTAGTGCTTACCTCCGAGGGCGACCCACGCGCCAGACTGGATATCCGCTGTGAACTGGCCGGACTTTTCCGCGATGAACTCACAGTCCAGCGTGCCTTGCGCAGTGAGACCTTCACCGATTTTTTGGCTTTACTGAAGGCCCCCATGGAAGCCTACCCACTCCAAAAGTGTGACCTTAAAACATGACCTTTTTTGATGATGTTTGTCCGGAACTGCACGGAGGACGACTGGCGTAAAACGGGCTCGGAGGAATGGCCGGTGGGGGTGACGGCCCGCCATATCGGAGCAAACCACTATACGGTTATTCCCGTGGCAAGGATGATCCTCAAAGGCGAGAAGTTTCCGGAAAGGACCAGGGAGCAAATTACGGAAAATGCCAACCGGCACGCGAGAGAGCACGCTGACTGCACGAAGTCGGAGGTGCTGGACATCTTGCAGGATAGGGGCCAAAAAATCGTCGAGTTTACACGGGACCTTGAGGATTCGGATCTTGATAAAACCGGTTTTCTGCCGGCTTTAGGCAGTCGCATATCGTTGGAGCAATTCCTTGAAAACGTCATTTTGAAGTCTGCGGAAGCCCATTTCCTGAGCATGCAGGAGGCCACGGGCAGGCAGTGAACCCAGCGGCGAGCCGCCGTAGCCGGCTTGCCGAGCCGGCGACCTGACGGCCGCTCTACGGCGAAGGCAGTGGCGCTTCGGCCTGGCGGACCCGGCCGCGGCGACCCGCCGCAAACCAGGACGATCCATGATCGAGTTGCGAACCGTTTCCAAAAGATACCCCTCCGCTATTGCAGCCGCACATTCCTTTAAAGCCCACTCAAAAAAGGAGCGTTCCCCCTTCAGATCTCTTCGATAGGCTGCAGGAGTTTTCGAATCCCACCGGTTTCCACCGCCTCCAGGAACTCTTCGCCAAGGCGCCTGCCCGCCTCCACGACCGCATTCCAGTACGCGATGCGCTCTTCATCCCGTCCCCGAAACAATGGAAAATCCTCCCTGTCGGGAATCTTCTTTAAGGGCAGGTTTTCGATAAACCGCTTCGAAGGGGATACCATGAGCATGCGCGCAAGGTTTTCTTTGCGGGGTTTTCGCCACGGCAACCGCTTATCGAACCACCCCGGAACGATGCGGTTTGTGTAGTGCGGAAAAAGAATCACCCCGTCCGCCGCATCCCCGTTTTGCAGGACAGGCAGGTCGAAATGATAGTCCAGGATCCCGCCGTCGCGATACATTCCGGGCGGGGCGCCGGCGATATCCCGTATTCCCGACATGACCAGGGGGACGGCCCCGGAAGCGAGCAGCACCTCTTTCAGGTTCTTTTCCGAAAGAGGGGCCCTGATCGTTTCGAAATCGGAGATTTCTCCGAGCGGCGGGTTGGTCCTTGGGTCGAAGAAAAGCGTCCTTTCGAAAAACAACCGCAATCCGCCTCTATGCACGGCGTTGTATACGGCCGCATCCATAAGACCCAGGCTCAGCAAAACCTTGTTATCGCTTTTCACCGGCCATTTGCAGCGAACCGCCAGGATGGACAGCCTCAGAAACGGGTGATCGAGTATCTCTGCGACTCCACTCCCGCCCAGGAGCGCATCGAGCATTCGAACGCATTCCGAACTGATTTCCTCTCGGTCGGGATAGGGCGAATAGCCCTGCCCCATATAGAGGGAAAGAAACCGGTCGAGCCCTTCGGAAGAGGCGCCCAGCGAAGCCGCTGCAAAGCGCCAGGCGCCGATGGAGGCGCCCAAAAGGGAAAGCGTCTCGCTTCTCCCCTGGAGCCAGGAACCGAAGATCGCTCGGTCGAGGCCGTAGAGAACCAGCCACTTCGGCCCTCCGGCAGCGCCCAGAACCGCCTTGACCATCGCCGGGCGAAGCCCCTCCCGCTCGATGGCTTCCATCGCTTTTTCCCCGGCATGAAAAACAAGATTACCCGCCATATCGGAAGCCTCCCTGGCTCTCAGTTCGAAAACTCGTCCCATTACAGCGCAAATATAGCAGGCGCAAAAATCTGGTCAACTCGATAAAGAGTTCGTATAGTATGGGGCGGAATAAGGAGACACCGATGGAATGGCGCGAAGTGGTCGAGCACCCGAGTCTTAGAGACCTGCCCTTCAAGATCGAGACGAACGAGTGGGGTGAAATTGTGATGACGCCTGCGACCGTGAGGCATGGGAAGTATCAGGCGCGCATAACGATATTATTCGAACGTCTCGGCGAAGGGGAAAGAGTTCTATCCGAATGCGGCATAGAGACTTGCGAAGGTGTTAAGGTCGCAGACATCGCATGGGGAAGTTCCGAGTTCCATGAAAGAAACAAAGAAGACGTTCTATCTTTTTCGAGATCGCCTGAAATAGTCGTTGAAGTCAAATCACCTTCCAACTCTGTAGCAGGCATGGAAAGGAAAAAGAGACTCTATCTCGAAGCCGGAGCAAAAGAGGTTTGGTTCTGTGATAAAGAAGGGAACATGCGGTTCTTTAATTCTGATGGAGAATTGGAAAGAAGCGAGTTTTTCAAGGAATTTCCGAGGCACGTCGATATTCTTTGAGGTCTGTAGGGGTAGGAGCGCAGCGGGAACCGGGCCGTCGCTGACGTGGGGATATCCGGCGTTTGATACCTGCGGATCTGCTGGGTCTGTTGGACAGGGCAGATTCCCATAAGCGCTAACTTGATTTTCATCACTATTTTATTTGCCCCGGGCAAGGTTCTTTTGGTCATGAAGGACACGAAGGATTCACGAAGGAAGAGAACCGTAAAGTGTTTCAAGCCAAACGAATTCATGTTTAACCTTGTCCATCCACGTCCAAGGGTCATTGGAAAAGCGAGTGACACGGATGGACAAAGATGAAAAGCAATCGGAGTTGAAGCGGCCACGACACAGCGTCCCATAAAAAACCGGTACAATTTGACTCTTTTCTTCTATCCGTGTCCATCTGTGTTCATCCGTGTCGAATAGTTTTTAGAAAGCGGGTGACACGGATGGACACGGATGAACACGGATGGAAGGCAATCGGGCTCAACTCGCTGCGCTCCTCCTTCCGCATTTAACCGAACACGATTGAGATTCTAAGTTAGCGCTTATGGGGCAGATTCCCCCCTTTTTTTAAGGGGGGGTAATTCTCTACTCCTGCCTAAGTGCGCGAAATGCCCCTCGATCCCCCTTTTGAAAAGGGGGAAGAAAAAAGAACCGCTCGTGCCTTTCTACAGGCAGTTTTGCAAGACGCTCGCATGAAAGGAATTTTACGCCCATGAGCAAGTTGTTCGGACCGTTTACACTCAGGCAAATCGAGTTTAGAAACCGCATCTTCGTCTCCCCCATGTGCCAGTATTCGAGCGAAAACGGCATGCCCTCGGACTGGCACCTGGTTCACCTTGGCAGCCGCGCGGTGGGCGGGGCCGGCCTGGTGATGGTGGAAGCGACCGCCGTATCGCCCGAGGGGCGAATCTCGTCCTTTGACTCCGGGATGTGGTCCCGCGACCACGGCCTGGCGTTTCAGCGCATCGCAGCCTTTATAAAAGGGCAGGGGGCCGTCCCGGGTATTCAACTCGCCCACGCCGGGCGAAAAGCGGCTACCGATGTTCCGTGGCGCGGGGGAAAACCGCTTTCGGAGGCCGAAGGCGGCTGGAAACCTCTTGCTCCCAGCCCCGTCGCCTTTGACGAAGAGTCGCAGACGCCCCGCGAAATCACCCGCGAAGAGATCGAGGAGCTTTCTTCACAGTTTCTGAGTGCGGCCCGCTACAGCCTGGAGGCGGGTTTCGAGGTCCTCGAAATCCACATGGCCCACGGATATCTGCTCCATGAATTCCTCTCGCCTCTTTCCAACCGCAGAACCGATGAATTCGGGGGCTCGCTGGAAAATCGCATGAGATTCCCCCTGCAGATAGCCAAAATTCTGAGACAGGCCTGGCCCGAACATTTGCCGGTCTTTGTGCGCCTCTCCTGCACCGACTGGATCGAGGGCGGGTGGGACCTGGAGCAATCGGTCGAGTTTTGCCGTCGACTAAAAGCTCTGGGCATAGATCTCATAGATTGCTCGAGCGGAGCGCTTTCGCCCGAGGCCAAAATTCCCGCCGGCCCGGGGTTCCAGGTCCCCTTTGCAGCCGCTGTCCGAAAGGAGGCGCAGATACCGGTTGGCGCCGTGGGCTTCATTACCGACCCGGCGCAGGCCGAGCAGATAATCGCAACCGGCGCAGCCGATGCCGTTTTGCTGGCACGCGAGTTTTTGCGCGAGCCCTACTGGCCGCTCCATGCAGCCAAAGCGCTCCACGCGGACGTGGACTGGCCCCGCCAGTACCTGCGAGCAAAACCGGCGTGAATAAAGGCCCGTGGGTAGCAGTGGAACGAGAGGCCTCCCAAAAGTCCGCCGGCCCCATGCCATGAATTGCCCCATGGGCGGAGAGCAGGCTGGATTGGTCAAAAGTCACGGCCATCAAGATTCTGGGAGTGGAGGACACTCATGGGTGACTCAAATCGCAACCAATACATCCCCGATTACCTGGTGACGCCGGGTGAAGTTCTCGAGGAATACCTGGACGTCCATGGTATGAGTCAGGCTGAGCTTGCGGCCCGTACCGGAATGGCGAAAAAGACCATCAATGAAATCATCAGGGGCAAGGCCTCCATCACCCCCGACACGGCGCTCAAGCTGGAGCGAACTCTCGGTCTGCCCGCTCATTTTTGGAGCAATCTGGAGCGGCAGTTTCAGGAAGATCGAGCCCGGCTTGCCCTTCCTTGATTGACGAGGGAAACGCATACTTTCATGGGCGTCCCCTATCTTCCTGCGGCAAAATCTTCCAATCGGTCGGGGTTGCAATCCCTCCCACAATCCGTGAAATTTAAGTTCTCAAAGAGCGAGAAATGTAGTGCCACATGTTGCACCCTAATTTCACTGGGAGGGGAAATCCGCTTTGGACTTGAGGGAAGTCGTAGTCCGACCGGTCGATCATTCCGAAGAGCACGACTACCAGGCTTTGATGCAAGAGCATCACTATCTGGGCCGTTTGCCCAAAATCAGTGAAACGCTTTGGTACGTCGCCCTGTGGCGGGAGCCATGGGCGGCGCTTCTGAGCTTTTCAGCCGCCGCTTTGAAATGCGGGGCGCGAGACCGCTGGATCGGCTGGAGTTCGCGCCATCAGTTCGACCGGCTGAAACTGGTGAGCAACAACAGTCGTTTTCTGATTCTTCCCGGCTGGCATGTGCCAAACTTGGGTTCCCGGGTCTTGTCGCTTTGCCGAAAAAGACTTTCCGACGACTGGAGGGTCGCATTCGGCCATCCCTTGGCGCTCCTTGAGACTTTTGTGGACCCGCGGCGCTTTCGGGGGACGGTCTACAAATCGGCGAACTGGCTGCATGTGGGTGACACCAGAGGCTTTCGCCGCGCCGGCAAGGGCTACAGCCCCGTTACGGACTCCCCGAAGATGGTTTTCCTGAAACC
>JBMFWU010000106.1:9685-18808 GCA_049964955.1 Syntrophobacteraceae bacterium | reverse complement strand
GCTACTCCGGATCATTCCTTTTAAAGGATTTGGATTCGAGGCTGGTTTCCCGCATGAGGCGGTGGAGGTATTGGCGCTTGAGGCCGGATTCGCGGGCCGCTTTGGACACGTTTCCCGCATTGCGGCTAAGCACCCGCGACAGGTATTCGGAATGGAAGCGGTCGATCAGCATGTCCTTGGCTTCCTTGAAGGGCATGGAGAAGAGCTCGGAGTCGTCGAGTTCGTGCGGGGGGGATTTTGTCGGCGCTCCGCCGGCCGATATGTCGGAGATCTCGAGGCACTCGCCCGAGGCCATGATTACGCCTCGTTCTATGGTGTGCTCCAGTTCACGAACGTTTCCGGGCCAATCCCTGGAGAGCATGTCGTGCATCAGGTCGCCCGATACTTTCTTTATATTCTTGCCGTAGAGGCTGTTGTACTTGTCGAGAAAATGGCTGACAAGAAGCGGGATGTCGTCTTTTCTCTCAACGAGGCTCGGCAGCCGGATGTTTATCACGTTCAGCCGATAGAAGAGGTCCTCTCGAAATTCGCCGTTTTTGATCTTCTCGGCCAGGTTCTGGTTGGTAGCCGCAATGAAGCGGATGTCGGCCTTGGAGATGGCATTGGAGCCCACCACTTTGTATTCGCCCTCCTGGAGGAGGCGCAGAAGCTTTACCTGCATGGAAGGGTTGAGATCTGCGATCTCGTCGAGGAAAAGAGTCCCGTGGTTGGCTTCCTCGACCAGCCCTTTTTTGTTTCGGATCGCACCGGTAAAGGAGCCCTTTACGTGGCCGAACAACTCGCTTTCGATGATCGATTCGGGGATCGTGCTGCAGTCGATCGGAATGAACTGCCGGGAGCTTCGCAGGCTTTGCGCATGCAGTGCTCGCGCCACCAGCTCCTTGCCCGTCCCGGAATCTCCGGTGATGAGCACGGTGGCCGAGGTTTTTGCAACCTTTTGAATCTGATCGCAAAGGGACTGCATCGGGTGTGTCGAGCCAACGAGCGTGGGCAGGGTCGTTGTTTCTTCGAGCTTTTGACGAAGCTGGATGTTTTCCTGCTGCAGCCTCTGCCAGTTGAGCGCCTGTTCGATGACGTGAAGAATTCTCTCCTTGCGGAAAGGCTTGGTGATGTAATCGAAAGCCCCCTTGCGGGTGGCTTGAAGGGCCGATTCGATCGTCCCGTAGGCCGTCATGATGATCACCGCCGTTCGAGGGCTTTTCTGCTTCACCTCCTCCAGCACCTGCATGCCGTTTTTGCCCGGCATCTTGAGATCGGTCAAAACGACGTCGAAGCTCTTTTGCTCCAGCAGTTGAGACAATTGCTGCGGATCGCCAAGCGTGGTCAATTCGTGGGAACTCTTCTCGGAAATGATTCTTCCCAGAAGAGCCAACATGTCCTGTTCGTCGTCCAAAGCAAGGATTGAAGACATCTGGTCGCCTTTTTGTGTAAGAGCCGGAGCGCGAATCTGCGATCACACCTTTTCCCTTTGAATTTTCGCTCCACTTCCGCTCAAGAGTCAAATAAAATGTCAATAAAAAGTTGCACTCCATTCACTCCATACGATGGACAAAAATAATGGAATCAAAGATCCGGACAGACCGCTCCAAAGTGTTGAAGATCCTTGGCGCAGGAGCCATCCTTCTCATTGCCGCGGCTTCCTGGCTGGGCATCTCCACGGCCCGGTACATGAAAAACATGGTGAGAAGCCAGTTTAACGAGCAGCAACTCGCTCTTGCGCGATTAGCCGCCGAACGGATCCAAGCGCACATGAACGGGGCAATAAGCGACCTGCAGCTCCTCAACTCGCTTCCCGCCATCCAGTATTTCGACCCCGCCCGTTACCAAACCCTGCTCCTGTCGATCCTTCCGGTTTTCGCCGAAAGCTCCATTGTGACGGTGCGCCGTATCGATGCGCAAGGAAAGCAGATCTTCAGAGCGAGCGAGCAGGGCATTGTCACCCGCAATCTCGGGCCGGCGCAGCGCGAACCCGCCGAATATCTCGCCTGGGCAAAAGAGCCGGCCAGCAGGGGAAAAATACTGGGGACCGAACTGCATCTGAAACAGAGGGAAAAGAACCGGGGAGACCTTGTATTCAACCTGATCACTCCAACCTATGACGACGCCGTGGATGCGACCCACCCATCGCCTTCGGGGGCCTTTGCGGGTTATATCCGGCTGACCGTCGACGCCTCCTACCTGATGGGGGAGATGATGCCCGACATCCGTTCGGGGAAAACCGGCTACGCCTGGGCTATCGATTCACACGGCAGGTTTATCTGGCATCCCTACAAACAGTTTATCGGTCAAAGCGCCTTCAGTGCGCGGCGCCATAGAGACCCGCACCTGGGCTTTGCGAGGATCGACAAGATCGAGCGCGACGAAATGATGCAGGGCAAGGAGGGCGTCGGGGCCTACGTTTCGGGGTGGCACCGCGGAGTCGTTCGGCCCATGGAAAAGCTCGTCGCTTTTGCTCCGATGCATATCAAGGGCCCCTTCATGAATTATTCCTGGTCGATCGCCGTTGCCGCGCCGGTAGAAGAAGTCGAATCCATGGTCTACTCGGTGTATATGAGGCAGTTTTTGCTCCAGGGTCTGGTGGTGTTTGTAATAGGGCTGTGCAGCCTGTTTTTCGTGCTCTACGAACGAAGGCTCGCCACCTTTCTGGAGCACGAAGTCGAGGCCAAGACCGAGGACATACGAAAATATGCCGGAGAACTGGAGAGTTCGGAGACCAAGTACCGATCTCTTGTGGAAAACGCAGAAGACCTGATTTGCACCATAGACCGAAACGGACAGATCCGGACGGCCAACCAGCACATGTCCCGCATCTTCGGGGTAAAGGCCGGGGAACTCACCGAGCAGAGTCTGTACCGCTTTCTGCCCACCGAGCAGGTCCAGGATATTGTGAGCGCTATCGGGCAGGTGCTCTCTTCAGGCAAGGGGCAAAAAATCGAAACCCGCCTCAAGCTGCCCGCCGGAAACTTCTGGTTCGATTTCAACTATATCCCGGTAATCGGCGAGGAGAGCGAGGACTACGTTCTGGCGATCGGAAGGGACATTACCGAAAGAAAAGAAATCGAACAGCAGCTGATCAATACCGAAAAGCTTGCTTCTCTGGGGACGATGGCCGCCGGAGTCGCCCACGAGATAAACAATCCCATCGGGATAATGCTCGGGTTTTGCGATCTGTTGCTGGAAAAAATGGACCCGGGCTCCATGGAGTATAACGACCTCAAGACAATCGAAAGACACGGCCTGCACTGCAAGAGCATCGTGGAAAGACTTTTGAGCTTTGCGAGGATGGAAGACGAACCCGAGGAGTGCAGCGATCTCAACGCCAGTATCGAGTCTATCGTTTCCATCGTGAATCACAATCTGGAGATGAACAGGATCAAGCTTTCGCTATCCCTGTCCCCTGATCTTCCGTTCGTTCGAGCCGATTCGACCGGCTTGCAGCAGGTTTTTTTAAACCTGATAAACAATGCCGTCCAGGCGATGGACGGGCAGGGGGAGCTAAAAATCGAGACCCGCCCGACCCCCGGGGGAAAAATGGTCGAGGCCTTGATCTCCGATACGGGGTGTGGGATACGAAAGGAGCACCTGGATAAGATTTTCGACCCTTTTTTCACCACCAAAAAAGTCGGCCAGGGGACCGGCCTGGGCCTTTCGGTAAGCTACGGGATAATCACACGATGCGGAGGCCGGATCAACTGCCGCAGCGTCACTCAAGAAGAGGCCCCGGGAGCATCGGGGACGATCTTCGAAATAGTTCTGCCCGCCTGCGAGTGAACCCGTCGTCAAAACCAGGAGCAAAAGCGCGGGGGCTTTCGCCCCCTGCCCCCCCACGCCGCTGCGCGGCTCAGTTGATGCCGACCCCGAGTCAAATCGGCAGCAAACGGGAAGTTCTGGCATAAAGCTTGAATTTAGCTTAAGGGCAAGGGATGGGTCCCCATTCTGTACATTGCCTTGGAACCTTGAAAGCAACTCAGTTTTATTGGAAATGGTCATGAAAAGCCGAAGAAACATTCTCATACTCGATCCGGAAAGAGACACGGCAGAGCTTTTCTCACGGGCCCTCGAAAACCACCGAGACGGCTACAAATGCTACTGGGTTGACAATGTGCAACAGGCGGGGAGCCTTCTTTGCGAAATCCCCTTCAGCTTCCTTCTTGCCGACGTCTCAACCCTGCAGGACGACCATTTCCTGTTGCTCGACACCCTCAAGGCCGCCGCTACGGCCACGATCGTCATTGCGAGCGGCTATCTCAAGGAAAAAAGAAGCATAAAGGCGGCCCTGGAAAGGGGCGTCGACGGCTATTTCATAAAACCGGTCATGGTGGGTACCCTGCGTAAGCTAATAGATGATTATTCGGCCCTGTGCGCCTGAGAAACGGTGTCTACTCAGGGTTTCATGTTTGTATCCCCCTAGTTTCAGTAAGCCCGATCGATAATTTCTCAGCAAGCGAGCCCTTTCCTTTTTTTCCCGAAAAAGTAAAAATGGCCGAAAAGGAGGGAAAATGAAAAATTGCGAAAACTGCGGGTCCATCCTGGATCCGCAAGAAACCTACGTACACGCCGGAAAAGTCCTTTGCGAGGATTGCTTCCTCGATCAAAAAATGAAGCCGGTAACCTGTGACCCCTGGGCCGTCTACAGCGCCAAGAGAACCATCGGGACAGCGCCTCAGCTGACCGAGTCCCAATTCCGCATCTTGAACCTGCTCAAGACCGAAGGCCCTCTCGATGCCTCCGAGATTTGCTCCCGGCTTGGCATAACCGAGCTGGAATTTCAAAATTGCTTCGCCACCCTCCGGCACATGGAGGTCGCACGAGGCTTCCGGGACGGCGGAAAAATTCGCTACACCGTTTGCTGAACCGGCCAGGCCTCGCAAGGTTCCATCTCGATCAAGCCACTAACGACCACTCCGTTTTGCACAGGTGACACATAGCGTGGTCACCGCGAATCGGAGGGAAAAATCGCCCCACCTAAGTTAGTCTTTTAAATCAATATCTTACCATGAATCTTCCGTGGCACGTAAGTTGCCTCTTCCTCTGTCAGGCCGGCCGGCGTGAGTTGCCGCATCTTCGCATCTCAACGGATTCACACCTATTTTCGAATTCGCGCAGAGGAGGTTTCGCTAATGAACGGTCCCAGGCAACTATACGAATTTATGAAGAGTGCATCCATTGCGCATGCGCAATGGGAACTGGAAGTGTCCACCTCGGTTTTTAGGAGCCGAAAAAAACTCTTGATCCTGCTTGTGTTGTGTGCGCCGGTCTTGCTTGTATCCCTGCTCAATGCTGCGACCATGCTGGGGGGGAAGGAAGCCTACGCTCCGGCATTTTGTACGCAGTCGGTCTTACTCATGTCCATCGTGGTGGGGGTGATTGCCGGATTGATCACGGGTTGTATCGGGGCAGGAGGCGGATTCATCGTTACTCCGGCCCTCATGGCCGTGGGCGTAAAAGGGATTCTGGCGGTCGGAACCGACCTTTTCCACATTTTTGCCAAAGCGATTATGGGCACCACGGTCCATAAGAAACTTGGCAACGTCTCACTCAAGCTCGCAGTGGTATTTACGATCGGCTCAGCCATCGGAGTTTTCGTCGGGGGAAAGGCCAACCGGGCGATTTACGACATCAACCCTGTTTTGAGCAACGCCTTCATAAGTCTTGTGTACGCACTTCTGCTCGGCTTTCTTGGCTTCTACGCCCTCTATGATTTTCTTAAAAACGTACGAGGCTCTCAGAGCACCAAAATCGATGCGCACGGCGATGCGTATGCCGGAACCACGGGTCTTGCGATGAAGGTGCAGAACATAAATATTCCCCCGATGATCCGGTTCGACGAAGATTTTGTCCCCGGGGGAAAAAAGATTTCCTGGACGATGATCACGGCCGGAGGCGCGGTCGTGGGGATGCTTGCCGCCATCATGGGTGTGGGAGGCGGTTTTGCGACCTTTCCCATGTTTGTCTATGTTTTCGGTGTCTCTTCCATGACAACGGTCGGCACCGATATTCTTCAGATCATCTTCACTGCGGGTCTTGCTTCCATTACCCAGTACGCCATTTACGGGTTCATCTTCTATTCCCTGGCGATGGGGTTATTGATCGGCTCTCTTGTGGGCATCCAGCTCGGTGCCCTTGTGACCAAGGTAGTCAAGGGGATTCACATTCGCGGCTTCTATGCGACGGTGATCCTCGCCGGTTTTTTCAACCGGGCATCCACACTTCCGGCTAAAATGACCCAGCTCGGCGTGGCGGATTTTCCGAAGTCTGTGACCGGGGCCATCGAGGTGGGCGGAAACGTCCTTTTCTGGGCAGCGACCGGATTTTTCGGACTGTGGCTGTTTGCCAAATTCATAACGAATTTGAAGGAACTGCGACAGGTACCCGAGACCGGGGAAGTTTCCGTGGGATCTGTTTCTAAAATTCAGAAAAGGACAGCAGGATGAGCTTTCAAGGGACGTTGAAAATTGGCCTGTTGTTCGGGGCATTCCTGGTAGCCATTCTTGCTCTGTACTCTCCGGGGCGCCCCCCGTTTCTGATTGGTCTGGTGCTGCTTGCCGCTCTTCTTGAACTCGGTCTCAGCCAATTTTGGCATCATCCGGAAGTTGGAGATAACCCCGCAGGCTACGGTCAAACCAAGTGGCGGGCAAATCGTCTCGAGGAGAAACATCATGCTGATCGCAAATAAAAAAACGATGAGTCTGGGACTGTTTCTTGGCCTGAGTTTCCTGGCAATTCTTGCGCTGATTTTTTCTCCCGTGTGGGGGAAAGGCAAAAACGGCCTGCAGTTCTCTGACAGGCTTTTCAATTCGCTCGCAAAGGGGTCCGCCTATTTCATACCGGAAGTGAACGCCGGGCTCAAGGAATATGAAAAGCAGCAACTGGTGGTGAACGTAAAGATGAAAGATGCCGGGGAAGCTGCTGAGGCGTTGAAGGTATTTTCGAAGAATGCACCGAATACCACCCTGCAGGGGACAGTGCTCAAGATCGATACCCCTCTGACCAAACTGCTCGAAGCCGCTCTGCGAGATGCGGATCTAATGTATTTCAACCAGGGCGACCAGATCGGCAAACGGTACGGAATGGACGAAAAAAAGGCGATGGAAAGCTGGTACGGCGTATTGAACGGAGCGTCGAAACAGCTCCAGAATGCGCCGCATAGAAATGTCGCCCAGTCCAAAATTATTGAGGAGGTCATGACCAGGGCCATAGAGCCGGCGTACAACTTCTACAAGATCCCGACCGAGCGGGTTGGCAAGAATGGATTGCTCCTGACCGGTTTGCTTCTTTTCTACATCCTCTACACCTTGTGGTGGGGGTTTGCCATCTACTTTTTGTTCGACGGCTTTGGTCTCAGCATGACAAAGGCGAAGGCAAAGAGGGAAGTCTAGATGAGTTCGGAAAAGAACGGCCCAACGAGCCTGATGGAAAGACTGAGGTTCCTGGCTCTTCCCGAAGAGGGCGTCTCTCCGGCCCGCTACAGGATTTTGCGCCGCAATATCTTTATTCTTATGATTCTGGTTACGACGGTCCCGCTGGTGATCATGGCAGCCATCAACTACCACGAATACCAGGCGGGACTGAAGCAGGAAATCCTGAGCCCTCTCAAGGCGACCGTGAGCAGGACCACCCACTCCTTCGATCTTTTCCTGGCCGAGAGGCTTTCGGCGGTGAGTTTTGTCGCTTCCGCCTACGGCTACGATGAGTTGATGGAGGAAAAGACGCTCAACCGAATTTTCAGGGTGATGCGCGAAGAGTTCGGGGAGTTTGTGGACCTGGGCGTGGTCAACGCGCAGGGGATGCAGGTCGCCTATATGGGCCCCTATGATCTCAAAGGGAAGGACTATTCGCAACAGAGCTGGTATCACCAGGTTCAAATCAAGGGGACCTACATTAGTGATGTCTTCCTGGGGTACCGAAAATTCCCCCATATTGCTTTGGCTGTGCACCGCTGGGACAAAAAGGGGCAGACCTGGGTCTTGAGGGCCACCATAGATACCGGCCGACTCAATACATTTGTCGCCTCCATGGGGCTGGACCGGGCAAGCGATGTTTTTCTGCTCAATAAGGAGGGCGTGCTGCAGACGCCTTCGAGGATTTACGGCAGAACTCTGGAAAAGTTTCCGTTGCAGCTGCCGCCGACAACCTTCGAGGCGAACGTGGTCGAAGTGGGGAAGGGAGACGGCGACAGGGCTTTTCTGGCATATACCTACTTTGCCAATTATCCCTATGTCCTCGCGGTGGTCAAGCAGCGGGCCGAGGTGCTGAAGCCCTGGTACTCCATGAGGAGCGAACTTGTTTTCGTGTTTCTGAGCAGCGTACTCGTCATATTCCTGGTGGTATTCGGCCTGACGGACCTTCTCGTAAAGCGGATGCAGGAGTGCGACGAAAAACGCGAGGCCGCTTTTCGAGAGATGGAGCACAATCACAAGCTCTCTTCCATCGGGAGGTTGGCCGCAGGAGTTGCCCATGAGATCAATAATCCCATGGCGATCATAAACGAGAAGGCCGGTCTCATGAAGGACCTGATCGAGTATTCGCAAGACTTTCCCCAAAAGGAGCGATTCCTCTCGATAACCGATTCGATCCTGAATGCGGTCAACCGCTGCGGTTCCATCACCCACAGGCTCCTGGGTTTTGCGCGGCGCATGGATGTGAGTATCGAGATATTGAATCTTGGCGATCTGGTGAAGGAGACGCTGGCTTTTCTCGAAAAGGAGGCGCTCTACCACAATGTGGAAGTGCGCCTCGAGCTGGCTGAAGGCCTGCCTGGCGTAGCTTCCGACAGGGGGCAGCTCCAACAGGTGTTTTTAAACCTGTTGAACAATGCTCTTGCGGCGGTCGAAGACGGAGGGACCATCAGCATCTCGGCCCGGGAGACAGCCCCGGAGACCGTGGCGGTCACCATCAAGGACAACGGGTGCGGGATGTCGGAAGAAACGCTCAAACACATTTTCGAGCCCTTTTTTACCACCAAGGGAAATCGGGGAACGGGCCTGGGACTCCCCATAACCTATGGAATCGTAAAAAAACTCGGTGGCGATATCGAGGTCCGGAGCAAGGAGGGGGAGGGGACGGAAGTAACGGTCTTTCTTCCCGTAAAATCGCCGGAGGGGGCAAATCTTGCGTATTGAT
>JBMFWU010000106.1:0-9585 GCA_049964955.1 Syntrophobacteraceae bacterium | reverse complement strand
CCCCGATGAGGAGAGCTGCTCATGAAAATCAGGGTGCTTCTGGTCGATGATGAGAAGGACTTTATCGATGCTCTCGCCGAGCGTCTCGAGGTGAGAAGATTCGAGGTGATGAAGGCGTTTTCCGGAGATGAAGCCCTGGCGCTTCTCCGGGAGCACGACGCGGATGTGGTGGTGCTCGATATGTTGATGCCGGGGAAGGACGGCATGCAGACGCTGCGCGAAATAAAAGAGATGAAGCCGCTTGCCGAGGTGATCTTGCTGACCGGACACGGGACGCCGGGAAAAGGGGTCGACTCGATCCAAACGGGCGCCTTTCAGTACATGACCAAGCCGGCGAGCATGAAGGACCTGCTGGAAAACATCCTCAATGCCTACAAACGAAAATCGGAACAGGAGGAAAGAATCCGCCGGGCGGACATCAGGAGAATCGAGCTTTCGCTCAAGGATGGAGACCTCGAGTGAGAAGGCCCTAACCTTTCGGCTACAGAGGAGATTAAGAGTTGGAGATTCCATTTCAACGAAAGGCGGACGGGACGTCCTCGCTGCTCCTGAGGGCCTTCCCATTTTTCGGTTGGCTCGACACCCTGAGTCTGAGTTCGGTGAAAAGCGACTTTTTCGCCGGCCTGAGCGTAGCTCTCGTGTTGATTCCTCAATCCATGGCCTATGCGCAGCTTGCCGGGTTGCCCCCCTACTACGGCCTGTATGCATCTCTATTTCCCCCCATGCTCGCGGCTCTTTTCGGTTCCAGCCGACAATTGGCTACCGGCCCGGTGGCCATCGTGTCGCTCATGACAAGTGCTGCGCTCGCGCCCCTGGCTACCGTCGGCGGTAGCGCCTACATCGCTTACGCGATTCTTCTGGGCCTCGTTGTGGGTATTTTCCAGTTCTGTATCGGAGTCTTGCGTCTGGGGATGATCGTTAATTTTTTATCTCACCCTGTGGTGAATGGTTTTGTCAATGCCGGCGCCCTGATAATCGCGACCTCGCAGCTTTCGAAACTGTTCGGGGTATCGGTGGACGAAGCCGAGCACCACTACCGGACCATCTATCGGGTGATTGCCGCCGCGATTCATTATACGCACTGGCCCACACTTCTTCTTGGCGTCCTCGCGTTTGTAATCATGTATGTGTTGAAACGGATCGACCGCAGAATTCCCAATGTGCTCGTCGCGGTGGTTGTAACCGTAATTATTTCATGGTCCACAGGCTTCGAGCACAACGCCAAAGTGGGATTGGATGCCATTGCGGTCCCCGAGGTGCGCGGGGCGATAAATGATTTCAATAGTGCTGTACAGGAGATGAAAAAGCTCGGAGACCAAAAGGTCGCCCTCATGCCCGAAGTTGAGCGGGCGCAGCAAACCTTCGGTTCCCATGGCCGGAAAACGTTGGATCTCACCCACCAACTGGCACTGATCACCTTTCGGATGGAAGATCTCAAAGAAGAATCGCGCAGAATGCGAGAAAAGCTTCGCGGGTTTCTTTTCAGCGGTGTCAAGGGACCTGCGGGAAAAGAGGTGTTTTATCTCAGTGACCGGGCCCCCGCGGGGATGAAAACCGATGGCAGGACGTGGCGAATCAAGGTGAAAAACGATCCCCTCGACCTGCAGGGCCTGCAGATGGTTGGAGGCGGAAGCGTAGTGGGCAAAGTCCCCAAGGGCATGCCGGCTTTCAGCATCCCGAGCATCAACATGAAGGTGATGCTCCAACTGTTGCCCATCGCAGCCATCATTTCGCTTCTGGGCTTCATGGAGGCCATCTCCATCGCCAAGGGCATGGCCGCGCAAACCGGTCAGCGTCTCGACCCGAACCAGGAGCTGATCGGACAGGGAATCGCCAACATCGTTGGGGCCTTTGGACAGAGCTATCCGGTTTCGGGCTCTTTTTCGCGCTCAGCGGTAAATCTCCAGTCCGGGGCCAAAACCGGGCTTTCGAGCGTATTTACCAGTGTCTGCGTAGGCATAGTGCTTCTCTTTTTCACACCTCTTCTCTACTACCTGCCCGATTCGGTCCTTGCGGCCATTATCATGATGGCCGTTCTGGGTCTCATCAACATCTCGGGATTCGTCCATGCCTGGAAGGCCCAGTGGTACGACGGACTCATTTCCATAATTACCTTCGTGGCAACCCTCATTACCGCTCCGAACCTGGAATTAGGCATCATGATCGGCGTTCTCCTCTCTCTTGGGGTATTTCTCTATAAAAGCATGCGCCCCAAGGTTACGACCCTTTCCATGTATCCGGATCAATCCTACAGGAGCGCCAAGCAGCATGGACTCAAGGAATGCAGGCATATCGCCATGTTTCGTTTCGAAGGTCAGCTCTTCTACGCCAACGCAGGATTTTTGGAGGAGATGATTTTCGATCTCACGAAGACGAAACGGGAATTGAAACATATTCATATCGTGGCGAACGGAATCAACGACATGGATTCTTCCGGGGAGGAAATTCTCTCCCTCATAGTGGAGCGGGTTCGAAGCGCCGGCTACGACATTTCCTTCTCCGGGGTGAATGAAAACGTGCTGGCGGTGCTCAAGCGCACCCATTTGTATGAGAGGATCGGAGAAAGAAACATATTTCCCACCATGCATGCGGCGGTAAAGACCATCCACGCCCGGTCCCATACTCAGTGCAGGGAAGATGAGTGCCCCCTGTTGTCGGTGTGTTTTATATAAAAAATAGACGCGGAGCCTTTAAACCGTACGAGGAAAATTCCATGGCCATAATCGCCCTCTTTAGCGGTTCTTACTGTTGTGAGCAGGAAGTGGTGCGTAAAATTGCCGCGGCCGCAGGCTGCAGGCTCGCTACGGATCAGGATGTGATAGAAGAGACGAGCAGGCGGTTTTCTCTGGAGCAAAAAAAGCTCCTCCAGGCGATGACCCGAAGGGCCTCGATTTTCAACACTTTTACTCACGAAAAGGAGCGGTCCCTCGCCTGCCTCAAATGTACGGTATCAGACCTTTTGCGCGAGGAGAACCTTCTTTTGGCCGGCTTTGTGAGCCATCTGGTGCCAAGGGAAATTTCTCATGCGATGAGAATCTGCCTGATTGCAGATCTTCGCTACAGGACCGGTGTTGCGATAAAAGAGGAAAAGATCGCAGAAAAAGAGGCCGTGAAAAAGATCCACAAAGACGATGAAAGCAGCGCGATTTGGGTGGAATACCTGTATGGGAAAGGCGACCCCTGGGCGGCCGAACTCTACGACTTGCTCATTCCCATGGATAAACTCACTCCGGAGGAAGCAGCGCAGCTCGTGTGCGAAAATTTAGGAAAAGAGGTGCTGCGGGTTACCGACGCCTCGCGCCGGGCTGTTGAGGATTTTGCCCTTGCCTGCCGTGTAAACCTCGAATTGACCCGGGAGGGACACACCACTCCGGTTGCGGTGCGGGACGGCGAGGTGACCGTGACCATAGAGAAGCACGTGCTGATGCTCTCCGCCCTCGAAGACGAACTCGGAAAGATAGTGCGAACCGTCCCCGGGGTTTCGGGCGTAAAGACCGTGGTTGGCCCCGGATTCTACCAGAGCGATATCTATCGAAAGGCCGATTTTAGTCTGCCGACTCCCTCCAAGCTCCTGCTGGTCGATGACGAAAGAGAATTTGTCCAGACCCTTTCGGAGCGGCTCCAGATGCGGCATATTGACTCGGCGGTGGTGCACGGAGGGCGCGAAGCCCTGGATGTGGTCGAGGAAGATGAGCCCGAGGTGATGGTTCTGGATTTGAAAATGCCGGGCATAGACGGTTTGGAAGTTCTGCGGCGGGTAAAGTCGGAGCACCCCGGAGTGGAAATAATTGTACTTACCGGTCATGGCTCCAAGGAAATGGAGGCCCTCTGCATGGAAATGGGCGCCTACGCCTATCTGGAAAAACCGGTGGACATAGATGTTTTGACGAAAAAAATGCAGGAAGCCTATCGGAAGCTCAAGGAGAATAAGTGATGTTTTCCGAGGAAATCCGTGTGCTGCTGGTAGATGACGAAAAAGAGTTTTTGGACGTCCTGGTAAAGCGGCTCATGAAACGGAAACTCGACGTTACCGGGGTCGGCAGCGGAAGCGAAGCTCTTCTGGCCCTCCAGGAACGGGATGTTGACGTAGTGATTCTCGATGTCAAAATGGCAGGCATGGACGGGCTTCAGACCCTTAAGGAAATCAAACGAAACCACCCTCTGGTGGAAGTGATCATGCTCACGGGCCATGCCAACATGGATGCCGCCATCGAAGGAATGGAAGCGGGCGCCTTCGATTATCTCACCAAGCCCGCGGATATCGACGATCTTCTCTATAAGGTACAGGACGCCCGTCAGAGGAAGGCGCTTCAGGAGCAAAAGATCGGGCTCATCCAGGTTGGCGGAGAGGCCCGGAGTTAGTGTCCACTGGAGGTCAGGCTGATTTTCGAGAAGAGCATGGGGAAGTTATCGACGTTGCTAAAGCGGTTGCCGCTGCGCAAAACCGTCTCGGAGCATTTCGCCGGTGCGGACCTGGAGGCGTTGCGCGCCGATTTCAAGGCTCGCTACCTTGGTTTCAGGCTTCTGCTGAATGCGAACAACAAGGCCCTGGAGATCATGGCGGACCTGCAGGAGGCGCTGCGGGGAAGCAGGCCTTTCGGTATGTCCTTTGTCCGCGCCAATGCGACGGCGGTATCCGTCAATGTTTTCCGTATGATTCAAAATCTCGATCTTCTCGCTCCCAGAAAATATGCCGTTCTCTACAACAGGTTCAAGGAGATCGAGGAGGAGGTAAACCGCAGGCTTGCCGCAAGGAAAGAGCCGCATGGCGAAGAGTTGGTCATTCCTCTGGAGGCCGTGGACCGGAATATGGCCGATCAGGTCGGCAGTAAGATGGCCAGCCTGGGAGAGGTGAAAAATGTATTGCGGCTGCCCGTTCCCGAGGGGTTCGTGGTGTCGGCTGCCGCCTACCGCAGATTTTTCGAAAAAAACGATCTGCAACCCGAGATCGATCGGCTCCTGCAGTCTTCTTCCATGGAGGAGATGGATACGCTCTACGAGTTGAGCGCCAACATCCAGCAGTTGATCATAAGAGCACAGGTCCCCGGCGAACTCGAACGGGAGATCATGGATGCCTACCGGGCCCTCGAGAGCAAAGCGGGTGCGGGCGTTAAAATTTCCATGCGAAGCAGCGCCCTTGGCGAGGATGAAGCTGGGGCTTCCTTTGCCGGCCAGTACCGCTCGGAGTTGAACGTCAGCAAAGAAAATATCCTGCAGGCCTATAAGGAGATCGTTGCGAGCAAATACAACCTGCAGGCGATCTTTTACAGGTTGAACCGCGGGATCCTCGACGAAGACATCGCGATGTGCGTAGGGGCCATGGTCATGATCGAGGCTTCCGCGGGAGGGGTTCTCTATTCGCGCAACCCGCTCGACATCAGGGACGACTCGATTTTTCTCAGTTCGGCCTGGGGTTTGCCCAAATCGATTGTGGACGGCAGTTTGGATTCCGACCTGTTCATCGTATCCCGAAAAACGCCTATGGCCGTCGAGGTGAGGAAGATAAGGGCCAAGGAGTCTGAATTTGTGTGCGGTGACGAAGAGGGGGTGCGTCGCGTGGAGATAGCCGGGGAAAAAAGCCGCATGCCGTCCCTCGATGATGCGCATATCCTGGAACTGGCTCGAATCGGTCTGGCGCTGGAAGAGCATTACGGAGCCCCGCAGGATGTGGAATGGGCGCTCGAAGAAAGGGGAGGGCCCTCCATTTTACAGACCCGACCCCTGAAGCAGGAGGAGAGAAAGGAGCTTTCGGCGTTCGTTCAAAATCACGGTACGCCCGAATCCGCCATTTTGCTGCGGGGAGGCTCGACCGCCGGGCCCGGCGCGGCCTTTGGCCCCGTGTTCGTGGTTCGAAAAGACTCCGATGCGCTCCTTTTCCCGCAGGGCGCGGTGCTTGTTACCCCACAACCGCTTCCGCGCTGGTCTGCCCTTCTCGGAAGGGCCTGCGCCGTTGTTTGCGAACAGGGAAGCATTGCCGGACACCTGGCCAACCTGGCCCGTGAATTTGCGGTCCCGGCCCTCTTTGCAGTTCCCGGGGCGACCGAATTGCTCGCAAACGGCATGAATGTCACCGTCGATGCCGACGGACTGACGATTTATTCGGGGCGCGTCGAAGCGCTTCTCGATCAGCCGGGGCCCGGGAAAAACTTCATGGCGGGAAGCCCCGTACACAGGATTCTCGAAGAGATCTCAGATCTCATCGTCCCTCTCAATCTTCTCGATCCCGATGCGACCGGGTTTCGAGCGCAAAATTGCCGCACCCTTCACGACATAACCCGTTTTTGCCACGAAATGTCTGTGAGGGAGATGTTTCGCTTCGGAAGCGATCATCGCTTCTCCGAGGGGATGAGTAAGCAACTGGTGTGCGAAGTGCCGATGCAGTGGTGGCTCATCAATCTCGAAGACGGTTTCCGGGAAGGTGTAACAGGAAAGTTCGTGCATCTCGAAGAGATAGTCTCCATCCCCATGCTGGCCCTCTGGGAGGGCATTACGGCGGTGCCGTGGGCGGGCCCTCCCCCCATCGATACCAAAGGTTTCCTGTCGATTCTTCTGGAAGCCGGGGCCAATCCGGCTCTCGACCCGTCCATGCCCACCCCTTTTACCACCCGCAATTACTTCATGGTATCCAAAAACTTCTGCAGCCTGAGTTCCCGGTTCGGGTTCCATTTTTCCACGGTGGAAGCTCTCGTCGGAGAGAGAACCTCGGAAAATTATATAAGCTTCCAGTTCAAGGGAGGCGCCGCCGATTATGAGCGCAGGATCAGGCGCGCCGAGTTTATCGGAGAAGTTCTGGAGCAATTCGGTTTTCGCATCGAAGTGAAGGAAGACGGACTCTTCGCACGACTCGAAGGCTACGACGAAGAATTCATGAAAGAACGGCTAAGGATCATCGGGTACCTGACCATGCACACCCGGCAACTGGATATGATCATGTCCAATGAGGCAGCGTATACCGGTCAGAAATTGAGAATATTGAACGACATCAACGAGGTGCTCAAACCCTCAGGCGCTGCCGCGCGCATCGAGAATCCCGACTGAGAAAACGGTGCATCCCGGACAGGTCCCGCGGGAATGGGCGAAGCAGCACAGACACTGCTGGAGGAGGATTTTGTGGAAGGAAGCCTGGAAATACTTATTTTGGACGATGAGCCCATTGTGGGAGCGCGGCTCAAACCGGCACTGGAAAAAGAAGGCCATCTCGTCGAAATTTTCGTGGACTCCGGTGAGGCGGCGGCACGCCTGGAAGAGAAGAATTTCGATATCGTGGTGACCGATATCCGCATGGAAGGTCTGGATGGTATACAACTGCTGGAAAAGGTGAAACAGCTCTCTCCGAGAACCAAAGTCATCATCATCACGGGATACGCAACCGTGGAACTGGCTCGGGAGTCGGAGGGCAAGGGAGCTTTTGATTTCATTGCAAAACCCTTTCGAATTGGCACGATGCGCGATAAAATCATGAAAGCCGCTAAAGCGCTCGAAAAAGAAAGGGCGGTTGCCGGGCACTGAGATCATTCCTAATGTGCTCATAGAGACAACATTGCGGTCTCCCCTCAAGGAGTGTAGAGTGAAGAAAATTTATCGAAGCCCCATGGAGAAAATCCTGGATGAACAGAAGAGGGACGAGATCATTTCAAACCCTAAAGAACCGTTCGGGACTTTCCTGCGGAAAGTGCGTTTTACCGTTTCCAAATGGAGCGACAAGGTAAAAAGGTTATTTTCGCGCTGACCTGGCGCGTTTTACGGAAAGGACTACGGTGAACAGTTCGGGTAGAGAAAGAATTCTTGTTGCAAACGACGGCTCCCAGCATTCCCTCAAAATGGTTGAGTACGTCTCTTCGATCCTCGACCGGGACCGATACGAGGTGGTTCTCTACCACGTCGTCACGAGGGTCCCCGAATCGTTTATCGATTATGGGCAAAAAGGCCAGACCTACAACTACCGACTGATAAACGTCGACGAATGGGAGGAAAAACAGGCCCGGACAATCGACTCCTTCATGGCCACGGCGAAGTCCATTTTCCTCAACGCCGGATTTGCCGAGGAGGCGGTTACGGTCAGGATCGAAGACAGGCAGACAGGCATTGCCCAGGACATGGTGGCCGAATCGCAAATGGGCTATCGGGCGCTCGTCCTCGGGCGAAAAGGGCTAAGCGATGTGAAGGACTTCATGCTGGGCTCGGTTGCCGAGCGCATCCTGGGACTTGTGCGGCTCCCCATCTGGATTGTCGGGGAGAGCGGCCCGCCGGCCAAAATCCTGGTGTGCCTGGACGGCTCCGAGGAGTCCAACTGCACACTCACTCACCTGGCGAGCGTGCTGGGCCCTTCGAGCAGCATCGAAACCACTCTGTTTCATGCAGTTAGAAGCTTTCACAGCTTCAGGAATTTTATGCGCGATGTCCTCGGTTCCGAAGCAGACATGGAAAAAGTCCACAGCGATCTGGATCAGGCGGCCACGATGATGCAGCCTTCCTTTGACAAGGCGAAGGAAATACTGATTTCGGGAGGAGTCGCCCCGGAAAAGATCCGGCAGAAGATCGCGCGCGGGATCAGCAGTGCGGCCCACGCCATCGTGCAGGAGGCCGAAGAGGGTGGATACGATACGATCCTCATCGGCAGAAGAGGCCTTTCAAGAGTCGAGGAATTCCTCATGGGCAGCGTCAGCAGAAAAGTGATCCAAATGGCCAAACGCAAGACCGTCTGGGTGGTTTGCTAGACAAGAAAAGAGCGAAAGCGCGGGGGAAGGCTTCCCCCGCACCCCCGGGGATCGGCACGCACGCGTGCCGAAGCGACAGCCGCCGCAAGGGCTCCCTGAGATGAACGACTCTTCCACATTCTCCGACGCCGGCGAACGGCGCTACTATGCGTCTCTTACCAGAAACATGGTTTTGGGCATCATGCTGGTCGCCCTTACCCCGCTTGTGCTTATAGCCGGTCTAACCGGCTACTATTTCGAGACGGCCTATCGGCACAAGGTAATTGAAACCCTTACCCAACTGGTCGAAAAACATCAGCAGCATATCAATTCCTATTTGAACGAACGACTTGCCGATATAAAATTTATTGCAAATTCCTATTCATACGATCAGTTGTCCAATGAGAAGTTTCTCCGGGACACGCTGAGCGTGCTCAATCGCACCTATCCCGATGATTTCGTGGATTTGGGAATCGTTACCCCCGAGGGAGATCAGATTGCCTACGCCGGGAAGTACAAGCTCCTGAATACCAACTATGCAAAATCCGATTGGTTCCGGGAAGCCATGAAAAAAGAGTTTTACCTGAGCGACGTCTTTCCCGGTGTTCGCCGAAAGCCCCACTTCATCGTCTGCGTGAGAAAAGAGGTGGCTGGAAGGCAGTGGCTTCTCCGGGCAACTGTAAACTTCGCCTCCTTTAACTCCGTTGTCGATGAGATTCACATCGGGAAAACCGGATCGGCGTTTATCGTAAACAGGGTTGGCGAACTGCAGTCGGGCTTCCCTGCCAAATCCGGCGCAACAGTCACTATGCCCCCGGATAATAGCGGTTTTGTTTCTATCCGTTTGCCCTTGAAGTCGGGCGACTGGGCGCTCGTCTATCAGCAGGAG
>JBMFWU010000105.1:0-18905 GCA_049964955.1 Syntrophobacteraceae bacterium | reverse complement strand
TAGGTCGACACGGCCCGAAGCGCTTATATCAGCCCTGAAACGTTCCGAGCAGAAGTATCGCCATTTTTTTGAAAAATCCCCGACGATGACCTACGTGATCGACATGCAGGGCATCTTTATTGATATTAATGACGCTGGTGCAAGAACGCTCGGATACGGGAATGCTTCAGATGTGATCGGCAAATGTTTTGACGACTTCTTCATAGTCGAGCGAGACGATCTTCGCCGCTACCGGAGCACACTGGAGAAGACAGGGGCAATCCAGCAATTCGACGCTAAAATGAAACGCATCGATGGGACGCTTCGGCATGTTCAGTTTTCAGCCGCCTTGCGAAGGACTGTAACAGGAGAGACCGAAGGGTACGAGGGGTTTGTTATCGATATCAGCGCACGCAAAGAGACCGAGAAACGCCTGGCGGAATCGGAACTCAAGTATAGAACTGTTTTGGATAATTCGTTGGCGGCCATTTACATGTTTCAGGAGGGAGGCTATTTCAGCTATGCAAATCCCCGTATGGTCAGTATATTGGGATATGAGAGCGCGGATGAGATCATCGGCAAACCCTTCTGGGAAACAGTTGCGCCAGTTGATCGCGATATGGTCAAAGCACGGGGTTTGGAACGCGAGAAAAGAGAAATCAATCCCCGAAGATATAGATTTCTAATGGTCAAAAAAAGCGGTGAAGAGATCTGCGTTGACATGCAGGCGTCTCATGCATCCTACCTTGGCCGACCGGCAGTTGTCGGCAATTTCATCGACATTACCCGCGAAACCAAAGCCGAAGAACAGGTACGGCAACTGAGCGGGAAACTCATCGACGGCATTGAGGAAGAGCGGCGCTCTCTGGCAAACGATATTCATGACGAGTTCGGGCAGGCACTGACGCTGCTTCAATTCGACGTCGAATCACTGCAGAATGTCTTGCCTCCCGGATCGCCGGAGTCTTCCGAGATCTGTACGAGAATGATGGCGCAGATCCAAAATCTTGCTCAAGCGGTCCGCGACACCACGTCGCGTCTGCGTCCCGACATGCTCGATCACTTTGGTCTTGTACCCACATTGCAGTGGTATATCAACGATTTCAAGACCCGGAAACCCGGCATCCAGATCGCGTTTCAATCCATTGGCTTGAAAAGGCGCATCCCACCGGCAGTCGAGTTAGTCCTGTACCGTGTTTTCCAGGAGGGTTTGAATAACATCTCCAAACATGCCAGGGCCGGCCATGTTGCCCTGCAATTGACCCACAGCCATCCGGACATCATTTTCATGATCAGGGACAATGGGCACGGATTCGCGGTCAGTGAGGACGGCTTGCCCCTGGAGAACCGCAGAAAGGGGATCGGGTTGCTGAGCATGAAGGAACGTGTCAGATCGCTGGGCGGTTCCATGACAATACGATCGACATTGGGCAAGGGAACATCATTACGCGTCAAGATCCCGATACATGAAAGGGAGAACGATGAGTTGTATTAGGATCCTTATTGCAGACGATCATGCCGTAGTGCGAGGCGGAGTGCGCCAGTTGTTGACATCCCAGGCGGACATGGAAATTGTCGGTGAAGCGGACGATGGCATATCGGCCTTTAAACTGGCCAAATCCTTGAAGCCGGATGTGTTGCTGTTGGATATCGGCATGCCCGGATTGAACGGTTTGGAAGCCATTGGTTTGATACGGGAAGCTGTTCCTGAAACCAGAATTGTAATTTTGTCCATGCACGCCAAGGAAAGTTATGTCCACCAGACGCTGAGCGCGGGCGTCTCAGGTTATGTCCTCAAAGCGTCGCCCAGCACGGATATCCTCAACGCCGTTCGGGCGGCTTATCGAAATGAATACTTTTTGAGTTCAACAATCAAGGCCGGTGTGATCGAAGCGTATCTGCAATCCAAAAAGCACATTCCCGCTGTAAGAGGCTACGATTTGTTGTCGGAGCGAGAGCAGCAGGTGTTCAGGATGGTAGTCGAAGGCAAATCCAGCAGCGAGATTGCCGATATCCTGAGTGTAAGCATCAAAACAATAGAGAAGCATCGAGGCAGCATCATGAGCAAGCTGGGGATCCATGGGCGTCTTGAACTACTCAAATATGCGATCAGGATCGGCGTTGTCGATCCCGACTTGTGGACCGACTGATTTCCCTGTTTTGCCTCTTTTCACCCCAAAGCGGTAAGTAGTAGTCTCGCCCCGCATTATGGGGGGGAGCCCCCATTTACCTCATCCCGGCCAGACAGTACTCTCACACGACTTCACATTCAAGAGCTCACTGCCTCTACCTCCTTCATCCTCGTCTCCTCGACTTGCTATTGCGTACGTCCGCGTCGCCTCCTCCTCGCCACCTTGTGAAGCATCTTGAATGCAAAGCCGTATAAGGCACCCTGAGACAGTGCAATGCCTATGTCAGCCAATGTATACGGTTTGATATCCTAACACCGACAGATTGACAGGAGATCGGGCTATGAATGTTCGCATTATCGAAAGAACTCCGTCCGCCTATGTGTACCCGCTGTTAATCAAAAACCTGTTGACACCGCCACTAAAATACGCCCCCGAACAGGAGATCGTCTATGGCGGCGAGCACCGGTACACCTACCGGCGGCTCTCGCTTCGTGTCGCCCAACTCGCCAACCTTCTGGGGGATCTCGGCGTCAATCCCGGGGACACGGTAGGCGTGATGGACTGGGACAGCCACCGGTATCTGGAATGTTATTTTGCCGTCCCGATGATCGGCGCAATCCTGCACACCATAAACATAAGGCTCTCCGCCGACCAACTAGCCTATACCATTAATCATGCAGAAGATGACATTATCATCATTCACAACGATTTCATCCCCATGTTCGAGCAGGTTCGGGCTGAGCTCAAGACGATCAAGAAGATCATCCTGATTTCCGACGGTCCTGATGTTGCAAAGAATAATGCCGAGATATCAGGAGAGTATGAGGCGCTCTTGGCAGAAAAAAGCAGCGACTACATCTTTCCGGATTTCGATGAAAATGCGGCAGCCACCATTTTCTATACGACCGGGACGACCGGGCTGCCGAAAGGGGTAAGCTTCAGCCACCGCCAAATCGTCCTGCACACCTACGGGCTCATGTCCAGTCTGTGCGCGTTTCGCAGTTACGCTTCGGTAGATTCAGGGGATGTATACATGCCGCTGACACCCATGTTCCACGTTCACGCCTGGGGAATGCCCTATCTATTCACGATGCTGGGCGCCAAGCAGGTGTATCCGGGGAAATATGTGCCGGAGAAGATTCTGCGGTTGATCGACACGGAAAAGGTTACTTTTTCCCACTGCGTACCGACCATAATTCGCATGCTCCTGAACGATGCAGCAATTGACTCCGTGAACCTGACAGGCTGGAAAGTGGTAATTGGAGGCGCGGCCATGCCTTCAGGGTTGTGCGAAGAAGCGTTGAATCGAGGCATCAACCTGTTCAGCGCCTATGGCATGTCGGAAACCTGTCCGCTGCTGACCATCGCCAATCCCAAGCCGCGTATGCTGGAATGGGAAAATAAGAAGCAAATCGCAGTCCGTTGCAGCACCGGCATTCCGGTACCCCTTGTGGATCTTGAAATAGTCACTTCCGATGGCAAGCCTTTGCCGCAAGATGGCAGACACACCGGGGAAGTAGTGGTCCGGAGTCCATGGCTGACACAGTCCTATTTCAAGGAACCCGGGCAGAGTGAGGCGCTCTGGGGCGACGGGTGGCTTCATACGGGCGACGTAGGCTATGTTGACCCTGAAGGTTATCTGCACATCACCGACCGGATAAAGGATGTCATCAAAACAGGCGGGGAGTGGATCTCTTCCCTGGAGCTGGAGAACATCATCAGCGAGCACGAGGCCGTAAACGAAGCGGCGGTCATCGGCGTTTCGGATGAGAAATGGGGCGAGCGTCCGCTCGCGCTGGTGGTGCTCAAACCGCACTATAGGGGCAAAGTCAGCGAGGAAACTCTCAAGGCCCACTATCAGCAGTTCGTCACCCAAGGCGTCATTCCAAAGTACGGTGTTCCCAGCCGAATCCTGATTGTGGACTCACTGGCGAAAACGAGTGTGGGCAAATTGGACAAAAAAGCACTGCGCAATGAGTACAGATCGGCGCTGAATGACGCTCAGGAACAGCACCGAAGCAACGCCGGCAAGGGTTAGGAACGGGGCAGAAATGTACTTGACCCGCCCAACCATATGGACCACGCGTAAACTGGGGGGAACTAACTGCTATCATATTACCTACCAATGGAGGAGATGCAAATGCGTATGATCCGTAACGCTCTATTCATGGCCCTTGCGGCTTGTCTGCTGTTCTGTACGGTGGGCAGCGGACCGGTCGCCGCCAAGACGATCAAGGTGGCCTTCATCGATCCGCTTTCCGGCCCGTTCGGTCCAGTGGGGATTCAGTTCGCCCAGGGGTTCGAGTTCATGTTCAACCGCGTCAATAAGTCCGGGATCATGCCGAATGGGGACAAGATCAAGCTGGTGCTCTTTGACGACAAGGTCGACCCGAAGACCGCCGAGGTGGACGCGCAGAAGGCTGTGGACCAGGGGATCCACTTCCTGCTTCAGGGCAACGGGTCCAACGTGGCCTTCGCGCTGGTCAACTGGGTCAACAAGCACAACAGGGAAAACCCCAACGACAAGGTCCTATATCTGAACTATGCGGCGATCGATCCGGCCCTCAGCAACGGCGACTGCGGCTTTTATCATTTCAACTTCGACGCCAACGTCAACATGAAGGTGGCGGGCCTGGTATCTTACCTCAAGGGCATGAAAAACATCCACAAGGTCTATCTGATGAATATGGACTACTCCTTCGGTCACTCGGTCGCCCAGGCTGCCAGGGTGATGCTCCAACGGGAGCGGCCCGATATAGAGATCGTGGGTGATGACTACACTCCGATCGGGCAGACTAAGGATTTCACCCCGTACATCGACAAGATTCGCAAGTCCGGAGCCCAGGCGGTGATAACTGGAAACTGGGGTGCCGACATGACGCTGTTAATCAAGGCCGCCGGCCAGGCGAACCTCAAAGGCGTCAAGTTCTTCACGTTCTACGGCGGCCTCCCGGGCACGCCGCAGGCCATCGGTTCACTGGGCGTCGGTCGCCTGGTGCAGATCACGCCCTGGGCCGAAGGCGGCTTCGGAAGCCCCGCCATCGCCAAGCTCGCCGCCGAGTTCAAGAAACAGTACCACGGTGACTTCTACTATGGCGTACAATTATTCCTGCCCCAGATGCTCGCCCGTGCGATTAAAATCGCCGACGGCGACGATGCCACCAAGGTCGGCCTCGCACTGGAGGGGATGCATTACCACAGCCTCCTGGGAGATGTATACATCCGCGCTGACAATCACGCGGCAGTGTTCCCGATGGTCATCTCGACTCTGGAGACGGGCGCCATGCCCTACCTGGCAGGCACCAAGATGAACTTCCAGGTCAACGCCCGCATCCCGGCACTCGATATGTTTCTGCCCAGCTCCTGCAAGATGCAGGATAGGCCGGCCGGTCTCATGTCGCCCAACGCGTTCTACAACATTACCGGCAAATAGTGCTCGGTGGGGCCGCTCGTCGCGGGCGGCCCCCTTCCGGGATGTGCAACTAAAACGCTTCCCCGCACCAGTGGCTTTAGGCGAGGTATTTTAGAATTGGGAAACCTTCTTTTCGTTCTTTTCAATGGAGTGATGTACGGTCTGCTGCTCTTCCTGATCAGCAGCGGACTCACTCTGATCTTCAGCATCATGGGCGTGCTCAACTTTGCCCAGGCCAGCTTCTACATGCTCGGGGCCTACTTTGCCTTCCAGATCGCAGGATGGACCAATTACTGGGTCGCCCTGGCGCTTGCGCCCGTCGTGGTGGGAATCATCGGCGCGCTCGTCGAACGCTATGGGCTTAGCAAGGCTCACAGCGGCGGACATGTCGCGGAGCTGTTGTTCACCTTCGGCCTGAGCTACCTGATCCTCGAGGCAGTCAAGCTTGGTTGGGGGCAGATTGCGGTCGACTACACGATGCCGCAGGCCCTGAACTTTCCGCTTTTCACCGTGGGAGGGCTGTCTTATTCCGCCTACCGTGTATTCATGATGGCGTTGTCGGTGCTGGTGTTCGGCTTTCTCTACCTTCTGCTCAAAAAGACCCGCATAGGCATCATCATCCAGGCCGCCCTGACTCACCGCGAAACGGTCGCCATGCTCGGGCACAACATTCCGCGCATTTTCATGATAGTGTTCGGCATCGGGTGCGCACTCGCCGGCCTGGCGGGCGTTATAGGGGGAAACATCCTGGTGACCGAACCCGGTATGGCGCTTTCGATCGGTCCGATCATTTTCGTCGTGGTGGTGATCGGGGGGATCGGTTCGCTTGGCGGCGCTTTGATCGCCTCGCTGCTGATCAGCCTGATCGAAAATTATATGACCACGATCAACGGTTCGATGGCCGGTCTGCTGAGCCTGCACATCGGGCCGCACTGCCCGCTATACGAACTCCTTAACATGCCTCTATCCCAACTGGCGCCAATTGCGCCCTATTTCCTGATGGTCATAATGCTGATCGTGAGACCCAGGGGCTTGATGGGGATGGTTGAACTATGAGCAACGGATCTCTCGCAGTGGTGCGCAGCAAGTCGCCTTTGTTCGCAGGCGCCTGGACCTGGCTCCTGATGGGTGCGGCCTTCCTGGCGGCGCCCCTGGTATTCAACAGCAACTCGGCGATTTCGGTGTTGAGCCTCACGGGGATTGCCATCGTGTTCGCGCTTTCCTACAACATGCTCTTCGGCCAAACAGGGCTGCTATCGTTTGGTCACGCCGTCTACTACGGCCTGGGCGCCTACTTTACGATGCACGCGCTGAACTATTTCCAGTCAGCACGCCTCCCCTTTCCCGTAGAACTGCTGCCCCTGGTGGGAGGGGCTGCCGGTCTGGTTTTCGGCCTGGTGCTCGGCTATATCTCCACGCGCCGCGCCGGCATCACCTTCGCGATGATCTCGCTTGGGATCGGCGTGCTGATGGCCTCCCTGGCGGTCATCCTGCGCCACTTCTTCGGCGGTGACGGAGGCCTCTCGGGAGACCCCGCACTGGGGACCCACTGGTTCGGCTTGACGTTAACACAACCGATCCAGCTCTATTACTTCGTCACGGCATGGTGCATGATCTGCATCGGCGCGATGTACTTTTTCACCACCACGCCCCTTGGCCACATCGCCAACGCCGTACGGGACAACCCGGAGCGCGCTCAGTTCATCGGGTACAATACCCACCAGGTCCGCTTCCGCGTTCACGCGCTGGCCGGTATGTTCGCCGGAGTGGCGGGCGGTATGGCGGCAATCGTCAGCGGCATCGTAACCCCCGACACGCTGGGCCTCACGAACTCAGGCGAGGTGCTGATGATGGTCTACATTGGCGGTGCGGGGATTTTCTTCGGCCCGATCGCCGGGGCGATCATTCTCACTTTCATGGAGGTGTTGCTGAGCAACTACACACACGCCTGGCAGCTCTACATCGGCCTGTTATTTGTGCTGATCGTCATGTACTTGCCGGGTGGAGTGGCGAGCCTCATTCAGATGCACCTGCCGGTCATCAGGCGCCGCGAGTTCAAACGGCTGCTGGGGCCTTACGCGTTGCTGGCGCCCCCCGGCGCGGTTTTCACCCTGGGGCTGGTGTTCATGGTGCAGATGGCCTACCACCTGAACGGCGTAGTGATCCTCCTTAACGAGCCGTTCACGTTCCTGGGGGTGCGGTTCCCTGCGCACATCCCCTGGACGTGGATCGGGGCCATGGTGATTACGGCGGCCGCCTTTTGGGCGTGCAGACTGGTCGGCCGCCGGGTCGCCCACGCCTGGGATGAGATTGCAGCGGATTTGGGCCACCGACGGGCAGGAGAGAAGATACGATGAGTGGGCCGGCGCTCGAACTGGAAAACGTCAGACAGCATTTCGGACCGGTCGAGGTCATAAGGGGCGTCAACCTGGCAGTGCAGAGCGGGGAGCGCCACGCCATCATCGGCCCCAACGGCGCGGGCAAGTCCACGCTGTTCAACCTCATCAGCGGCCGCTTCCCGCTTAGCGCCGGCCGCATCCGCCTGAAGGGTGAGGACATCACCAACCGTGCGCCCTACCGGATCGCGCGCAAAGGCTTGAGCCGCAGCTTCCAGGTGAGCAATATCTTCCAGCAGCTTACGGTCTACGAGAACCTGCGCTGCGCGGTGCTCTGGTCGCTTGGGCACCGATACAGTTTCCGGCGCAGGATGAGCCGTTTAAGGGACGTGGAAGAAAAGGCCTCGCGGCTCCTGGAGCTCATTCGGCTCGAGTCCCGCAGCAACGTCCTGGCGGGTGCGCTCCCCTACGCGGACCAGCGGGCGCTCGAGATCGGCATCACCATCGCCGGAGGCGCCGACGTGATCCTTTTGGACGAACCCACCGCGGGTATGAGTGCGGAGGAGACCGATCAGGCCGTAGAGCTGATACGGCAGGTGACGGAGGGAAAGACCCTCCTCATGGTCGAACACGACATGAAGGTCGTGTTCAACCTTGCCGACCGCGTGTCCGTACTGGTCTACGGGGAGCTGACGGCCACCGGCACGCCGCAGGCCATACGCGCCAACGCCGCAGTGCAGGAGGCATATCTGGGAGAAAAACCTGATGGGGAATGAGGCAGGCATGCTCGAAGTTAAGGGTCTTCACGCCTACTACGGCAAGAGCCACGTCCTGCAGGGTGTAGACCTGCAGGTGGGGGAGAAGGAAATCTGCGGCCTGCTCGGACGCAACGGAGTGGGCAGGTCTACGACCCTTAAGGCGATCATGGGCGCAGTGGCCGCGCGCGGTTCCGTCCGATTCCGGGGGGAGGAGATGATCGGTCTGCCCCCTTACGACGTAGCCCGCCGGGGGGTCGGCATCGTGCCGGAAAACCGTGACGTGTTCCCCATGCTCACCGTCTACGAGAACCTGCTGATCGGTGTCAAGAGCACGCGCAAACCGGGGCGCTGGTCGATGGACGACGTGCTCGATCTGTTCCCGCACCTGCGCCGGCGCCTGCGGACCAAGGCCGGTTTTCTGTCCGGGGGCGAGCAGCAGATGCTTGCCATCGGCCGCACACTGATGGGGGATCCATCTCTCATAATGATCGATGAGCCGACCGAGGGCCTTGCCCCGCAGATGGTGCGCCAGGTTGGCGATCTGCTGGAGCAGCTTGCCTCTCTCGGGCTCGCGATCCTGCTGGTGGAACAAAAGCTCGACATCATCATGCGGGTGTCTCACCGTCTTGCAGTCATGGGACATGGGAGGATCGTCTTTAGCGGCACTCCGGACGAGCTTCGCGCTAATCGGACCGTTCGCGAGGAGTGGCTGGAAATCTGATAGACGCCTTCGAAGAGCAGCCCCTCGTAAGAGAAATATAACGGTGGAGGACGGCCGAGGTCTTCGCCATTGCGCTGTAATGCCAATGACATAGGGTTGTCCCATGTTGACTCATCAGATCGTCACCACATTGTCTACGCTGAATTTCCACATTCCCGGCTAAGCACTATCTACTGGTATCAGTTTTTTCGAAAATCACCTAAAAGCGCAGGGCGGTGTCCGCCCTGCACCCGCCATTTGGGGCAGGCCCCAAACAGCAGCGGACCTATCGCCCGGGATATCCTACGGGTTGATCAAGAATGATTTTTTGCTCCGGTCTCAGCTTCAACGCCCTCGCCAATGTATCTTTGTCTATTGCTCCTCTCACTACCGTCGCCAAACCTTCCGAGGCGCAGAACAGATAGACATTTTCCGCGATTACCCCGACATCGGCGCCCACCATCAACTGGCTCTCGGCCGATCCACCGTCGACTTTGGAATAGTCTGCAACATAAACGAGAATGACCGGTGCTTGTTTCACGTAGCTCTGCGTACCGGCCATCGCCCTGATGTCATTTTTCGATACCGTATCCAGTGCGTTGTTTTTCGCATCGTAGAGGTAGACGCCCTCAGCGGTGATCACATAAATATCCGTTTCCTGCCGGTTGAATGCCGAGGGGGCAGTTCTGTGGCCACTGGACCGATTGATCCCGAAAGCAGCCCACAGGAGATTTGAAACGGTTTGCAGCGGCAGTTCTTCTCCACTGAATGAGCGGGACGACATTCTGCTTTGTAAGGCTGCCATGACAGATTTGCCTCCCTCTTTTTGCGGATCGGGAAGCTTGATTGTGGCGGGCTCGGCAGCATAACTCACAAGAGAACAGTGGAACATGAGCGCGAACGCGATCAAAATCACAGCAAAAAATGACGACCTGGATCTCATGTTAATCTCCTCAAAGCGGGGTTGTTCATTGCGCCTCCCTAATCACCTGCCGCAGCGCTCGGGCCTGCAGCTCGATGCTTTCGACGAGCCGGAACTGCACGAGGGCTCTTCGCAGGTTCTGCTCGGGCTCTTGAACGCTGAAATAGACATCGCCCTCCAAAAAATCGGTAAAAAATCGCATTCCCAGCTCGAAAGCGATCAGGCGAATGGAATCGTAGATCCATTCGCGATCGGCTTCGGTGAGAAAACCGCCGGCAGCCGAAAAATAACCGCGCAGAAATGCCCGGCAGAGTTCGGGCTCGAAGCGGACCATGTCCGGATCTTCCGCCTCTTCTCCCAAAGGATTGCAGCAGGAGCGCAGGCCGTCGCCTATATCGTAGTGCACCAGGCCGGGCTTAACAGTATCCAGATCAACGATACTTACGGCACGCTTTGTCCCCGTGTCGATCATCACGTTACTCACCTTGGGGTCGCCGTGAATGATGCGTAGAGGCAATTTCCCCTCGGCCTTCGCATCCTCCAGCACCGCGACAAGACCCGTTCGCTTTTCTATGAAATCGATGCACCGGGCGGTGTCGGCGGAAGCGGGAACACGACGGGCACCTGCCTGCACCTTCCTATAGCGGCGCAGGTAGAGAGGTGTTATGTGGAAACCTTCCAGCGTATCTTTCAAGGTCCATGGCGCAAGATCGCTCACCAGGGTGTGGAAAAATCCGACGGCAAAACCGACCTCGGCCGCGTGGTCAAGGCCCGCGACCGTTTCATACGACTCGGCGTTCTCTATGAAACTCATCGCCCGCCAGAACCCCCCCTCGGGGTCTATCCAGAACTCTTTGCAATCTTCCGTCTTAAAAAAGCGCACCATGTCCCAGCGGCGTCCTGCGGGCAGCACCCCGGCTAGACGCTCCGAAACATGCGCGGAGAGCACGCGAAGGTTTTGCATTATCCATTCGGGCATGCTAAATACACGACCGTTGATGCGTTGGAGAATGAAGCGTTTGTTCCGATAGGACCCCGAGGCGACAAGGAAAGTGTCGTTCACGTTTCCCGCCCCCAGGCGCCTGATTTCCGCACCTGAGTCCCACGCGCCGAAGTGCTCTGCGGCCTCTCTGAGATAAGCAGAGGTGCAGTCCCTTGTACTCTGCATTTTTGGCACTATAATTTTTGCAACCTCCAAACGCTTGTCCATCTTAGGATATTAACCTTCAGGAAGGAGTAGAAAATGGTTGGTAGAACCCTGTTGATTGTCCTGGTCTCCTGCGGCGCCCTCCTGGCGCATGGGTTTGCCCTGGCGGCAAACGCTGCAAACGAGGCCAAACCGGAGGGCAAACAGCCTCCGAACCCGATCGTCGTACTGAAAACCACCCTTGGCCAGATCAAAATCGAACTCTGGCCGGACAAGGCCCCCGAAACGGTGAAAAACTTTCTGCGCTATGTGAACGAGGGTTTCTATAACGGCACGATCTTTCACCGGGTCATAAGCAACTTCATGATCCAGGGAGGCGGTTTTACGGCCGATATGGCTCAAAAGCCCACCCATGAACCCATCAAAAACGAAGCCCGATCCGATGTGCCAAACGATCGCGGCACCATCGCAATGGCCCGAACGATGGTCGTTGACTCCGCCACCGCGCAGTTTTTCATAAACGTCGTCGACAATCCCTTCCTCAACCACACGGACAATACGCCCGCAGGCTATGGCTACGCGGTTTTCGGAAAAGTTATAGACGGCATGGACGTCGTTGACAAGATAAAGGATGTTCCGACAGAAAATCGCGGCCCGTTCCAGAACGTGCCGGTTACGCCGGTGGTGATCGAAAGCGCCACGGTCGAGAAATAGAAAAAAGCGCTCCCCTCACCCGGCATAAGCGGTGAAGGGAGCGCCGGAAAAAAAAGCGAAACCTTTTGGTGGGCAACGCTGCGCTTTTGCCCACCCTACCTCTGATTCGTGTCCATCCGCCCCCCCCCCGAAACGCGCCGGGGGATTCGAACCCATGTCCCCCTTTGGAAAAGGGGGATTCAGGGGGATTTTTCCAAATAAATCAGATGCATACTCCTTTAAAATCCCCCCTGCCCCCCTTTTTCAAAGGGGGGTGGAGCTGGTCTTCCCCCCCCTTTTTTCAAGAGGGTGGAGTTGGTCTGCTCCCCGTTTCTTTGGGGGGGGGAACTTGGTCTGCGTCTCTTTTTAAGGGGGGAGAGGGGGCTATCCCCCTTTAGAAAATGGGGTTGGGCTCTGCTCTCAACTCTTCCCAAGCTTTTTGACTTCCTGCTCGCTTATCATGAAGCAGTGCTCGGGACCGGGAAACACACCTTGCTCCACTTCTTCCCTGTATTTCGTCAGTGCCTGGACGATCTGATCGTCCAGTTTTGCATATCGTTTCACAAATCGGGGAACAAACCGGTCAAAAAGGCCCAGCACATCGTGAACGACCAGCACCTGCCCGTCGCAGGCGGGCCCCGCTCCGATGCCTATGGTCGGGACAGCCACCGCCTCGGTCACCATTTCGGCTATCGAGGAAGGGATGGCTTCGAGCACGATGCTGAAGCATCCGGCCTCTGCCAGTGCCTGCGCATCTTCGATCAGCACTTTGGCGGCCTCGGCCGTCTTGCCCTGCACCTTGAATCCTCCGAATTGGGCAGCGCTTTGGGGCGTCAGCCCGATATGACCCTGCACGGGAATGCCCGCTTCCACCATGGCCCTGACCTGAGGAACGATTCGTGCCCCCCCTTCGAGCTTCACCGCGTTTGCCCTGGCTTCCTTCATGAATCTGCCCGCATTCAGGACCGCCTGTTCCACGCTCGCCTGATACGACATGAAGGGCATGTCGCCGATCACCATCGCCCGACTCGCCCCCCTGCTTACCGCCAGAGTATGGTGGAGCATTTCGGTCATTCCAACCGAAAGCGTATCTTCATGGCCCAAAACCACCATGGCCAGCGAATCGCCAACCAGCAGCATATCGATTCCGCTCTTGTCCGCAAGCAGTGCGGTAGGGTAATCGTAGGCCGTCAGTTCGCTCAGTTTTCGCTCGCCTTTTGCCGCGAGAATCTCTGGAACGGTAACTCTTTTGGTCATTTGGCTTCTCCTCTTTACTCGGGCGGCGCCGCCGCCTGCCCGGTTGGGTGATGCACGGGATGTCCGGCACCATCGCCGGACCGGCCCCGTCTTGCCGTCATCGACCGCTGTACTGAGTTTCGAGCACCTTGATCAGCGAAGTAAGGGTCCCGTTTACAGGGGTCGCGACTCCGGCCTCCCTGCCGAAGCGAACAATCGCGCCGTTTATCGCGTCGATTTCCGTTCTTTTTTTCCTGTCCACATCCTGTCCCATCGAGGAACGGTTTCGCGCCGTGGCCCCTGCGACCGAAAGCACCCGCTCGACCATTTCCTCCCCCATGGGAAACCCTTTGGTCCCGGCTACTGCCAGGGCCTCTAAAACGGCTGCACGGCACAGCCCGGCAGCTTCTTCCACCTCCGCGATCATGCCGTTTCGTATGCCGGTAAGAGCGGTGATGGCATTTATTCCCACATTGACGATGAGTTTCTGCCAGATGAGCTTTTCCACCTGGTCACTCGCCTCGGTTGCAAGGCCCGCCTGCCGGAACAGTGCAACCACCCGCTCGACCCTTGCGGATACGGCCCCGCCGGGTTCGCCGATATGGGTCGGACCGTTTCCGCCGTGCCGTATCAGCCCCGGCCCCAGAAGAGTCGACCCCTGGGCGGTGCTGCCCGCCAAAACGGCCTCCTTGCCCACTGCCCGGGCCATGCGCTCCCAATTGCCTATCCCGTTTTGTAGAGTGAGAAACACAGTGGAGGCGGAACAAATGCTCCGGACGATCGACATCGCCTCATCGGTCGCATAAGACTTTACCACAACGATGGCAAGATCGGGGTTGCGCGGGAGCTTGTCAACCTCCCAAATACCGCTCATCGGGTAATTGCGCACCTTCCCGTCAAGCTCTTCGATATTGAGTCCGCTCTTGCGAACAGCCTCCATGTGCGGGCGATTCGTGCTGAAAAGCACCACGGAAGCATCGGTCTCCGACAGCCGCGCGCCCAGCAGACAGCCAAGAGCCCCTGCGCCAACGATAAGAATGTCCATCGACTCCCCCCCTCTAATCAGTGACTGATGACTGGTGATCAGTGATTGGTGTAAGGCAGTATTTTCCACTCACCGGTCACTAATCACCACTCACTATCTTAATTTCAACGTGGCAAGAGAAATGAGAGCGAGGATGCCTGCGACAATCCACAGGCGAATGACGACCTTGGTTTCCGCAATTCCCTTGTGTTGCAGGTTGTGATGCAGAGGGGCACGGTAGAAGATTCGTCGCCCGATCCATTTGACGCCTATTTTATCCTGGATCTGGCTGCTCAGAGCCTCCGCAATGAACAACCCGCCCAGCAGAGGAAAGAGAAACTCCTGTTTCAACAGCACGGAGATGACCGCCATGGTCCCTCCGATGGCAAGCGAGCCCGTGTCCCCCATAAAAATTTGGGCAGGGTAGGCATTATACCACAGAAAACCAAGACCCGCGCCAACGAATGCGGCGCCGAAAATCATCAGTTCTCCGGCCCCCCGCAAATAGGCGTAATGCAGATAGGTGGCGTATATATGATTTCCCTCCACGTAGGCGAAAACGCCCAGCACGGCGACAACGAAAATGGAGGGCGTAATGGCAAGCCCGTCCAGACCGTCGGATATGTTCACGGCATTGGACACAAAGACAACGAACAGGAATATGAACAATCCGTAGGCAAGCGGCCCGACGTCGAAGAGCGGGAATTTATAGAAGGGGACCCACACCTGGGTGGCAAGGGTCTTTCCCAGAGGCGCCCAGGGCCCCACGCAAACCCAGGCGAAAATGAGGCTGAAAAGGCCCTGCAAAAAGAGTTTGGCGCGCTCCGAAAGCCCCTTGTCTCCGCTTTTGCGCCGCACTTTGGACACATCGTCCCACAGGCCGAGCAGTCCGAACCAGACCATACCGGCAACCGTGCAATAGAGGAAGGGGTTTCTCCAGTCCCCCCACAGGGCCATGGAGACGAGCACGGCGCCGATCACCAGGACTCCCCCCATCGTGGGGGTGCCTCTTTTGTCGAAGGCCGACTGGACCCCCGTTTCCCGGATCTGATCGATGAAACTGTGCCTGTGCACGAACAGGATAAAGCGCCTGCTGAAAAGAAAAAGGAAGATCACCGCCGTAAGGGCCGCCATTATGGCTCGGAAGGTGATGTAGTTGACCAGTCGGAAGAAGGAAAAAACATCCGAGTAGGAGACGAGGAATTTGCAGAGTTCGTAAAGCATCAAATTTTCCTGCCAACCGGGTGGGAACCGGCTGCGGGCTGCTGCGACAACCGCTCCGCGGCGTTGAACTCTTCCGCGCACTTACGGATTGCCGCGTAGGTTTCCTTGATCTGAAAATGGGGCCTGAAATCCGTCGAGGTCAGCATGAAAGAGGAGGTCTGCGCGATCAGTTCGTCTGTGGGTTCGAGCACCCTGCGCTCGATCAACCGTTTGATTCCAAGAAGGGCGGCGTTTCGCACCTGCCAGTAGTGCGATTCATTCATCGCAAGCAGGGCAGCGGCCGCCTTCGAGTCGACTCCTACCTCCCCGAGCGCTTTGGCCGCTTCGATCACCACCTCGAAACAACCATCGGAGAGACGCTCAAAAAGTCGGTCGACGCAGGCATCATTTCCGGCAAGAAAGGGACCGAAATGAGACAGAGTGCGGCACGTCTGGGCGCGCACCTCAAAATAGGGATCTTCCAGGGCGGCAAGAAGATGGGTTTCCACCTCCGGGTCCAACCAGTCCATCACTCGTATGGCTTCGACAATGTTTCTGCGAATGAAACCCACCTGCTCGAAATCTCCGCCCAAAATTCTTTTCCCCATCCCGACCGGGGTCCTGTCGGAGAGCATTTGCAGAAGCGTCGGTATCTTTGCCATGTAACGGGTATAGCCGATCAGCTTCACCCCGAGGTTGCGGTCCTGCCAGCTCTTGTGGCTCAAAAGTCCGGCGGCCCGGTGTCTGTAGTAGGCGAGATCGTCGGGGTCCTCCACCACGGAGGACGGATCGAAGCATGCCCCCGAACGCGCGAAAGCTGCGGAGAGCATTTCGAGCAGCCGGCCATTGCTGACAAGCTCTCTAAAGGGCGTGACGCAACCGTTTCCGTCTTTAAAACGTCGGTCGCCGTACATTTCGCTGACGATCCGCTCGATCGCCTTGCGCCGCAGAAAATCCCCGCTCTTTTCGGCCATCTCCCGCAGGCGCGAAGGCGATTCCACAAGGGCAAGGACCTTTTCGGCCAGCACCTTCCCATCGAGATATTCCAGAAGGTTTCCGTTCTCCATGACCGTGTCTTCGAAAAGGACCTCGGCCGCCCCCGCGTTTTTCATCGCCCTTGCGTTCATGACCTGGTGATCGCCGGGGAGGTTGACCTTGGGGATCAGCAAGACGGGCTTTCCGATCCGGGAGATCTCGTTCAAACTCCCTGCCCCGCTCCTGCAGACGATGAGCGAACTTATGGAATAGATCTCGGCGATATTGTGAAAGTAGTCCTGCCGGTAGTAGAAATCCCCCAGAAAACGGCGCTGTTCCTCGCTCAGTACCTTCGCAATCCGACCCTCGGTGTCCCCTGCCGCATTATAGCCCGAGGAAGTGGCAAGACCGCTGCCGTGGATTATGAACAACCTCTCCCTGTGCAGAAAAAGATAGGGAAGCGCATCCACAATCGCCCGGTTTATCGTGCGCGCTCCCTGGGAACCGCCGAAGGCGAATATGATCTGTCGGCCCTCCGGAATTGCAAACGAGAGGTTTTCCCGCGCCTTTTCCGCAGACATCGCGACTATCGAGTGGCGTATCGGGTATCCCACGACCGCCGCTTCGGGGAAAAAGGACAGGGTCTGCGGGAATGTCAGCAGCACCTTGTCCACCCACCTTCCCATCAGTGCATTCAATTGACCGGGAATGCTGTTCTGTTCGTGGAGAAAAATCCTGACCCGGGCGATTTTGAGTTTCTTGAGTAAAACGGCGGCCATGATGACCGGTGCGCTCACATAGCCGCCTGTTGCCACAATCATTCGCGGAGCAAACCCGATCAGCATGACTGTGGATTGAACGATTCCCAGGCCGAGCTTTACAAGAAATCGCAAGGTTCGGAAAGAAAGCGACAGGCCCGGATACCCTTCCGAGCACACATAGCGGAGCTCGTAGCCCGCTTTATTCACAATAACGCTTTCCGCCTTTTTCTTAACGCCTATATACAGGAATCGGGTCTCGGGGTCGCGCGACTTTATCCCCTCGGCGATAGCCAGGGCCGGGTTCACGTGCCCGCCCGTTCCGCCGCCGGAAAGCACCACGCGGGCCTCCGCCCCATTGAGCCTTTTCCACCGCCTGGCGGCCGCCAAAGCGCCCGCTCCAATCGATACCAATACCAGCAATACAATCAGTAAAAACACTTTTCGATTCTTCTGTCCGGAAGAGGTTTCTCACGCGAAGCCGCAAAAATGCGAAAACGCAAAGAAGCGATCAGTTGTTGTTTCCAAAGGTTTTCTCATGTTCTTCTGGGCGAAGCATCACCCCCCCGGGAAGATCCCTTCGCGCCCGGCGCTCCTATCTGTCTTCGAGCACCCCGAAAATCTCTTTTGGCGTGATTTTACCTTCCCGTACCAGCTTCGCCGGATGAGTCGAAACATCTACTATAGTTGAAGGAAAACCTCCAGGCAAATTTCCAGCATCGAGCATGGCCCCTGCCAACGCGAGCAGCCTGGCGTCGATGCGTGCGGGACTCTCCGTCGCCGGCTCCCCCGCCATGTTAGCGCTCGTGGAAATGAGAAGCCCCCCGCAGGCCCGGGCAAGCAGAGCGGCAACAGGATGAGAGGAAACCCGGATGGCGATTTTTCCCGTTCCCGCATGGAGTGCTGCAGGCAAAGACGCTGCTGCCGGCAGAATGAGGCTCAGGGGGCCGGGCCAGAAAACCCGCGCAAGTTTTTCGGCGCTCTCCGGCCACTGAGAGACCGCGCCCAGGGCCGCCTGCAGATCGCCGGCTATGAGCGGCAGTGCCTTATCAAATCCCCTGCCCTTTGCCTCGTAGACCCTTTCAACAGCCTCAGCACTCGTCGCTATGGCCCCCAGAGCATAGAAGGTCTCCGTCGGATAAACCACAAGCCCTCCCGACCTCAAAATGGAGGCGGCTTCCCGGATAGCCTCATCGCTGATTTCTGCGGAATCCACGCTAAAGATTTTCAGCCCCAATGACATCTCCACTCCCTTTCCGGCTGCTAGCATATACCAGACATGACCGGATTTCCAGCGGCGAGGCGCGGCCAGGGGTATTCTGTTCCGGCTCCATCCTTTTGTGAAATCGACCGATTAGGGCTGATTCCGGTCAAAACCCGGATACGTTGCTGTCTTTGCGGACTCAGCCCTCTCCGTCTTGAAACCCGAATCTACCGCAGAGGCGCGGAGAGCGCGGAGGAATGCGAATTCAAAGAATAAAAAAAGAAGTACCTTCGGAATTTCGTCTATTATGGGAGTTCACAGCGCTGCGCGCAGAGGGGGCCGAGGGCGCTAAGTTGGATTTGACTCTGCGCTCTCTGGTACGCCAGGATAAGCCTGGCTGATCTGTCCGACTGAAAGGTGTCGGAC
>JBMFWU010000104.1:0-18924 GCA_049964955.1 Syntrophobacteraceae bacterium | reverse complement strand
GCGGAGAAAGGACGGGACGGTTTTCCCGACGGAAATCACCGGACGTTCTTTCTTCTGGCGGGAACGCCCGGTTTTTATCGCCTCTATCCGCGACATCACCGAGCGCAGGAGCGCCGAGCGGGAGCGGGAAAATCTGCATGCGCAGCTAAACCAGGCGCAAAAGCTCGAGTCGGTTGGAAGGCTTGCGGGAGGTGTGGCGCACGATTTCAACAACATGCTGGGGGTGATCCTGGGACACGTAGAAATGGCCCTGGAGCAGATGGAGGATGCGGAAACGCTCCGGATGAGTTTGACGGAGATCAGGACGGCCGCCATGCGCTCGGCCGAACTGACCAGGCAATTGCTGGCCTTTGCCCGCAGGCAAACCATCTCCCCGCAGGTCCTCGATATGAACGAAACGGTTGAGGGAATGCTCAAAATGCTTCGCAGGCTGATCGGGGAGAACATCGATCTGGTCTGGCTTCCCGCCAAAAATATCTGGCCGGTCATGGTCGATCCCGGTCAAATCGATCAGGTCCTGGCCAATTTGTGCGTCAATGCCCGCGATGCGATTTCAGGGACAGGCAAAGTGAGCATCGAAACGGGGACCACCTGCTTCGACGCAGAGTACTGCTCCCGAGCCCCCGGGGTTATGCCGGGCGAGTTCGTCTTTCTTGCCGTGAGCGACTCCGGTTGCGGTATGGAAGAGGAAATTATGGGCAAGATTTTCGAGTCCTTTTTCACCACCAAGGCTGTGGGGGAAGGCACAGGCCTTGGATTGGCGACCGTTTACGGCATTGTGAAGCAGAACAGCGGCCTTATCAACGTCTACAGCGAGCCGGGTCGAGGAACGACCTTCAAAATCTATCTGCCCCGCGCAGAGAAACAAACGGCGCAAAAACCTCCCGTGCTTCCGCCCAGAGACCTTCGAGGAACGGAAACCGTGCTCCTGGTCGAAGACGAAGGGCCGATGCTGGCCCTTGGCAAGACCATATTGGAGCGGCACGGCTATACGGTGCTTGCCGCAGCGAGTCCTGCAAAAGCCTTGGAGTTGGTCCAAAACCATGACGGCCCGATCCATTTGCTCATTACCGATGTGGTAATGCCCGAAATGAACGGGAAAGCGCTCAGAGACAAACTGGCCGGGCTTGCCCCCGAGTTCAAAACGATTTTCATGTCCGGCTACACCGCGGACATCATTGCCCATCACGGCATTCTCGAGGAGGGAATCGCCTTTTTGCAAAAACCGTTTTCCGTAAAGACCCTGCTCGAAAAGGTTCGGGATGTGCTCCTCCCCTGAGTGGAAAAGGAGCGGGAAGCGGGAAGCGAGGAGCGGGAAGAAAACCTTGCAGTCCCTCTTCGTAGAGGAAAAACACTCTTACTGCTCAAGATTTCGCCAAACGGCCCGGACCGTGGTCCCCTCGCGCGGGGCCGAGCGTATCGAGAATTTGCCTCCGTGGAGTTCGGCCCTTTCCTTCATTCCTATGAGCCCCAGGCTTTTTGCCGTCCGCGAACCCAGGATGGAATCCAGGTCCATCCCGACTCCGTCATCGCTTATCTCGAGCGCAATGAAACCATCAACCAGGGCGAGACGAACATCGATCCACTCGGGGCGTCCATGTTTTAGAGCATTGTTTAAAGCCTCCTGGGCGATCCTGAAGATTGCGATCTTAAAGTCCTCGGGAATATCGTTTTCTCCGATCTTCGTTTCGAGTTCGATATGCTGAGCGGGGTAGAGCTTGAGAAGCTCGCGCCGATACCAGTCCAGGGTGGCAAGGATACCGTGTTCGGCAAGAATGATGGGTCTCAGGCCCATATAGATCGCTCTCGTTTCATCCAGGGAGCGCTGCAGAACGGGAACGAATTCGCGCAGCAAGTGGAGCGATTCGAGATTCTTTCCCGTTTCCAGACTCGCGATGACATGCTCGATCCGAAACTTGAGGGCGGCTATGGTCTGTCCGACGGAGTCGTGCAACTCCATCGACAGCCTTTGCCTCTCGCTTTCCTGGGCTTCAATCAGCCGGGAAGGAACCATGCGCAGTTTCTCGTTGGCCGATTCCAGATCGGCGGTCCGCTCCCTCACCCGCTGTTCGAGTTCATCCCGCGACCTGCGGAGCTCGTTTTCCATCCGCTTGTGCCCGGTTATATCCCAGACCAGTCCGTCGAACCGTATCGGCCGCCCCTGGCGGTCGTGGGCAAGCTTTCCCCGGACTTTTATGTGAATAACTTTCCCATCCTGATGGACGGCCCTGTGTTCGGCCTCAAAGGGCACATCCTGCCGGAGAGTTCTCCTGAGAGCCTTGCGCACCATCTCGCGGTCCTCCGGATGGATGACTGCAAAGACCTCATCCTCCGTGCCTCCGAAGGTTGCCGGGGTAAGCCCCAAAAGATGACACGCCTGTTCGTCGAAGTATAACGTCTGTGTCGGGAGGTCCCAATGCCACGCGCTCATTTCTGCGGAACGCAGAGCCAGGTCGAGCCGCGCCCTGCTCTCCCGCAGCGCATCTGCCGCCTCTTGGCGCTCGGTCACGTCAACCACCACCCCAACCGAGCGCACCGCCGCGCCGGCGGCGTCAAACTGATTGACGCACTTCGCATGCACATGGCGGATTTCCCCCGTATGCCTGCGGACAATGCGCAGTTCGGACTCAAAGGAGGGTTGTTTTTCCAGCAAAGAGGCGGAGTAGGCTTTCTCCACCCTTTGGCGGTCATCCGGGTGGACGGCCTCCAGGAAGGCTTCGTAGTTTACCTCGAGCTCCCCGGGTTCGAGCCCGAAGATTCGGTAGAGCTCCTCCGACCAGGTCAGCCGATTGGCTCTCAGATTGTAACTCCAACTGCCGCAGTGGCTGATCTTCTGCGATTCGGCCAGAAATGACCGGCTCTCCTGCAGTCTTTGCTCCGTTCGTTTGCGCTCCGCGATTTCACTGCCCAAGCTTTGTACCGTCTCGATCAGCCAGGAAACCAGGATGCTCCCGGCGAAAAAAATCAAAAAATCCATCAGTTCGGTGGAACGTGGAACGGCGAAGCCACCGACAGGCGCAGTCCAGAAAAAATCGATGAGAAGGATGGAAAAGGTCGCTGCCAACACCCCCTGGGCAAATCCCCCATAAAGGGCGGCAATTCCTACGGCAGGGTAGAATGTCACAAAATCGGCGCGAAAACCGCCAATCCCGGACAACTGCCAGCGAACAGCCGCCGCAATAACCACCACGGCGATGCTTACCGTACATCCAAGCCATACCGGCCGGTTCGCTCTCCCCCATACCATGAGATTCCCCGACAATTTCCTCAAAGAGGCTAGAGTCCCTGATTGCAACGTTGCCGGCCATTTGCCCGAAGGTCAACTGGCGCGGTTGTCTCCGAAAAAACCGAAACATCACTGTTCTGGTTCATTATAACTCTTGCAGTGGGAAGGAACAAATTTCTCCAAAAAAGCCGAAAAGCGAAGGCTCTAACTCTTCGCGCCCCGGTGCTTCCGGGTAAATGGTAGTGAATAGATGTCACTAAATTGTCACTCTTTTATCATTGTTCTCCAATTCGAAGAAAATGTCGAAATAGATACTGAATGTCAGCCGTGCAAATTTCTCTAAAGGAGAACCCATGAAGTGCACAGTAGCTCAAAAAATAACCATGCTGATTTCCATTCCAATAGCCGTCTTTATAATCTTTGCCTCGTTTACGATTGCAAACGAATGGCGGGTATTGCAGGTTACCGAAGACATGGCGCGCAACGTGCGGCTCATAAGCTCGGCTTCAGCCCTGGTTTCGGCCCTGCAGAAGGAGCGCGGGTTCTCGAGTCTTTTTCTCATGGGAGTCCTGGACAGGACCAAAGTTGCCGCCCGGCGGCGTAAAACCGACTCTTCGGAGGCGGCCTTTGGCAAACGCCTCGCGCAGGCGAAAATACCGGCGCAATTTGGCGCGGCGGCCCGACGGGCTCTGTCCGGGCTCGACCGGCTGCGCAGCCGGGTGGATGGGAAAATCGCTCCGGCGCAGAGCACCAAACTCTATACCGACATCATAGAGACCGTTCTGGCTACGGAATCGGCTGCTGTAAACGCCAAGACCACAGGCGGGATAGGCAAAAAGCTCGCGGACATAACCCTTTTTGAAAACGCCGGAGAAAGCGCCGGAAGACTGAGAAACATGCTAAGCGGCCTGCTCGCGGCCAATCGACCTCTATCTATCACCGAGGTGGCTGCGCTCATGGATCTTCATTCGCGCATCTTCTCGGGCCTGGAATCTCCCGCCCTGAGTATTCCGGAGAAAATGACCCGAAAGATCCGCTCTTTTGCCAAAGATCCCGTGTGGGTAAAAGTTTCAGACACGGTAAACCTCGTGTTGGCGAAGGCGGCCTCAGGCAGCTACGGGATCGATCCCAAAGAGTTTTTCCAGGATGCCACCCGACAGATTGCGACTATCCAGGCGCTCAAGCAGGAGGAACTCGGGATCGTAGACAAGGTGATCGGCCGACTGCAATCGAAGGCAAGCCGCGATATTTGGCATACCATAACGCTTGTTTTTCTCCTCGCAATCGGCATGGCGGGGGTATCCGTGGTGATCGGACAAGGTATCAGCCGTCCGGTGACCCGCGTGGCAAAGAAGCTCTCGGGTTCTTCGGAAAAAGTATCCCGGGCGGCCCTGGAACTTTCCACTTCCAGCCATCGGCTGGCCGAGGGCGCCTCCCAGCAGGCGGCCGCCCTCGAAGAGACCTCTTCGTCTCTGGAGCAGATGTCTTCGATGACCCGGCGCAACGCCGAGAATGCCGACGCAGCCAATCAGTTGATGAGAAAAACCAGGGAGACCGTTGAGCTCTCAGGTCGATCGATCGACGAACTTGCCGGCTCGATGCAAGATATCTCCACGGCCAGCGAGGAGACCTCCAAGATCATCAAGACGATAGATGAAATTGCGTTTCAGACGAATCTCCTGGCCCTTAACGCGGCAGTGGAAGCGGCGCGGGCAGGCGAAGCCGGCGCGGGATTTGCCGTTGTGGCCGACGAGGTGAGAAACCTCGCGATGAGGGCTGCGGAGGCGGCCAAAACCACCTCGCACCTCATTGAAGGCACTGTCCAAAAAATCGGCAAGGGCACGGACCTGGCCCAAAAATCGGGAAAGGAATTTCACGAGGTGGTCGAAGCAGTGGGAAAGGCGAGCGAGCTGATCGGTGAAATCTCGGCGGCATCCCTCGAGCAGGCCCAGGGGATAGAGCAAGTCAACAAGGCGGTTGGCGAGGTGGACAAGGTTATCCAGCAAAATGCCGCGGGCGCCGAGGAGGCAGCCTCGGTATCGGCCGAAATGCACACCCAGTCCGATGAGGTAAAAAGGATATCAAAAGAACTGTGGTCCATGGTGAACCGGTCGCACAACGCCATGTAGGAAAAGGCGCAGGGGCCACCGCCCCCGCGCCTTTTCGTTTCTCGTCACATTGTTTTTACTATTTACTTTGTTCCTCGTTTTTCCGCAACTCGAAGCGCTTTACCTTGCCGGTGGCGGTCTTTGGCAATTCGTCGATGAATTCGATCCAGCGAGGGTATTTATAATGGGCGAGGGTCTTTTTCACGTACTCCTTGAGTTCCTTTTCGAGTTCGGGCGATGGGGTATAGCCGGTCTTCAGCACGACGAACGCCTTGGGCTTGATGAGGTTTTCAGGGTCGGGGTACCCGACCACGGCGCATTCAAGGACCGCCGGGTGCTTGATGAGGCACGCTTCGACCTCGATCGGCGATACCCAGATGCCTCCGACCTTCAACATGTCGTTGGCGCGGCCGACGTTGTAATAATAGCCCTCCGGGTCCCGATAGTACTTGTCATCGGTATTGAGCCACGGGCCGAGCATCGTCCGTTTGGTCTTTTCGTGCTTGTTCCAGTAGCCGGCGGCCACGGAGTCACCCTTTATCAAAAGAGTCCCGATCTCGCCATCGGGAACATCCTGCAGATTTTCATCGACTATGCGCGCTTCGTAGCCCGGGACGATCTTGCCCGAGCTTCCCGGCCTGATATCGTCCAGGGAGTTGGAAATAAACGTCTGGCAGGCCTCGGTGGAACCGATCCCGTCGAGGATCTGGACACCGTGTCGTTCCACCCATCGCCTCAGAATTTCTGCGGGAAGCGGTTCGCCCGCCGATACGCAGACCCTTACCCCCGAAAGATCTCCCTCCTCCTGGAGCATGGTGCCGTAAAGCGTCGGCACGCAAAAGAAAACGGTCGGCTTATGGCGGCGGATGGTTTCGTAGACCGCACCGGGAAGCGGACGCTCGGGCAGGTACACCGCGGTGGCCCCGACGCTGAACGGATAATAGAGATTATTTCCCAGCCCGTAGGCAAAAAAGAGCTTGGCCGCCGAAAAGCATACGTCGTCTTCCCGAATTCCGAGCACCTGCTTGCCGCAGGTCTCCGCGCAGTAGACCATGTCGTGCTGCAGATGGATCGTGCCTTTGGGCTGCCCGGTCGAACCCGAACTGTAGAGCCAGAAACAGGCATCGTCCGGAGTGGTGGGGGCCGCTTCGAGTTCTGCGGACTGCGTAGCGACCAGGTCTGCAAAAGAGCTCGCCCACTCGGAAGCCGGTCCCTTCACCACAAGGATGTGCTCGAGGAACTTGAAATTTTTCCTCTCGGCCTCGATTGCCGGCAGAAGCGAGATATCGACGATAAGGACCCTCGCCCGGCTGTCGTTTAGAAAATAGAGATAATCCTTGGGCCGCATCAAGGTGTTCAGGCAGATAGGAACGGCCCCGATCTTGATGGCCCCGAAAAAACACTGCGGAAAAACTTCGGTGTCGAGCAAAAGGAGTGCGACCCGTTCCTCCATTCGTACCGAAAGGCTCTTGAGGCCATTGCCCACCCGGTTCATCCCGGCCTGGATCTGCGAGTAGGTCGCGGCACGATCTTCACAAAGAACGGCCACCTTGTCCCCCCGCCCCTCTCGAACATTGCGGTCCACAAAATAATCGGCGGCATTAAACAGATCAGGGAGGTTCAAATCGAGTTGCATCATTTCTCCTTCTTCTTTGAATCGAGGCTTTCCTGAAAGACCTATGCCCACTTCGGGCATGAAACCGGCCTGATGCCGAAAGCCGCAGAGTTGAGAGGGGGATGAACTCTCTATCTCCCGGCCCTCCTTGCAAGAGAAACTCAAAAGGAATGTGGAACCCGAAACCCGGTAGAGCTGGCAGAGCGCAAAAGCACAGACTGATTCATTCAAGTGAAATGGAGAGTAACCCGATTCGCAAATTTTATAAATAATAAAAGTGGAAACGGGGGGATTATTTTTTGGAGGGCAATGGAGGCCGCTCCATTATTTCACTATACTGAAAAACATGACGGGTGAGCACAGATACCAACCAATCGGAGTCGAAGCGGCCGGGACACAGCTCGTCCCCTAAAAACCGGTACAATTTGACTCTTTTCTTTTATCCGTGTCCGTTCGTGTCTATCCGTGTCGAAGAGTTTTTACAAAAAGCGGGTGACACGGATGGACAGGGATGAACACGGATGAAAAGCATCGCGGCTTCACTTCCCGAAGAGCACGTTGCGGGTGTGCCGGGCGATCATGAGGTCTTCATTGGTGCGCATGACCCGGACCGCACAGGGACTGTTCTCGGCCGAAATAAGCGGAGCATGGGCCTCGTTTTTCTCCGCGTCGAGACGTACTCCGAGATAGTCCAGCCCCTGGCAAATTTTTTCCCGCACAAACGCGGCCCGTTCCCCTATGCCGCCTGTAAACACCAGGGTATCGAGGCCGTCCAGGGTTGCGCTCAAGGCTCCGATGTGTTTTCGGGCCGTGTAGCAGAACAGTTCGATGGCCTGGGCCGCATGGGGTTCGGTATCCTTTTTTTCCAGAAGGGTCTTCATGTCCGGGCTGATCCCCGAGATACCCAGAAGCCCGGAGCGATAGTGGAGAAGCCTCTCGAGCTGCCGCGCGTCGTAGCCCTTCTCGTCCATGAGGTAGAGAAGGATTCCGGGATCGAGGTCCCCGCACCGCGTGCCCATCATGAGGCCGCCGAGGGCGGTAAGCCCCATGGTGGTGTCCAGGGCCTGCCCGTTTTTTAGCGCCGCCATGCTGGCGCCGTTTCCGAGGTGGGCGATGATGACCCTGCCCTGCAGTTCCTCTCGGAGAGTGTTCAAGACATACTCATAGGATAGGCCGTGGAAGCCGTAGCGGTAAATCCCCTCGTGCCGGAGGCTGCGAACGATCGGAAACCATTTGGCGATCTCGGGCATCGCGCTGTGAAAGGCCGTATCGAAGCAGGCCACCTGGCCAAGAGCCGGGTAGCGTTCCGTCACAGCGTCGATGCCCTTGAGTTCGCCGGGCAAATGCAGGGGGGCAAGCGATATGAGGCCTCGTAAGGTTTGCATGAGCTCCGGGGTAATCTTTTCGGGGGCTATGTGGTTGGGTCCTCCGTGCACGAGCCGGTGGCCGACCGCATCGGGCCTCGGAACGGCATGTTTCTCCATGGCCAGGGTGAACATGGCTTCTACCGCGTCGCCATGGGTCGGGAAATCGTCATTTTTGTCGGTCAACCGTTTTCCACGGCCATCTTGCAGCCAGAGCCACCCTCCCGGCAACCCGATCCTCTCCACGGCGCCTTCGGCCGTCAGTTCTTCGGTCTCTCCCTGAGCGTAGAGAGCGAATTTCATGGAAGAGGAGCCGGAGTTGATACACAGGATATGATGCTTCATGAAATCATCCTTCTCTTTGAGGTGAGCATGATGAGGGTGCGCACGGCATATTTTAAGAAACGGAGAGAAATTTTAAAGAAGCGTGACGGGAGAATCCTGGAAAGATTGTCAGAAAAACCTTCATGCGAGCCAATTGGAGTATGCTTCCCGAAGAATTTCCACCGGATGAAGCACTGTGTAAGGAGTAAGCTGGCTGAACTGAATCCGGCAACTCAGGCAGTCGGTGACAAGCCTTTCCGGATGAATTTCTTCGATTTTTCGCATCAATCGGCTCCCCATCTCCACGGAAACCCGGTAGAATTCTTTTTTGAACCCCATGATGCCGGCGATGCCACAACAATGGAAGGCGCCTTCGATTCGCTCCACGGAAGCCCCGGGCACAAGGCCCAGCAAATCGGCATAGGGTTCGCCGATCTTTTGCTCCCTCAGATGACAGGGCGGATAATATGCCATCCGTGCGGAAACAGTCCCCAGGTCCTTATTGAACCGCCCTGCGTGGAGGAGGGACCTGAGGTATTCCCCCAAATCGAAGGTGTGGTCAGCGACCCTTATTCGTTTCAACGGATCGAGGGAGGCGAAATAGCCTTCGTCTTCGTGCTTCCTGTCTATAAACCTATAGAGCTCATGCATGATCGAGGCGCTGTAGGGACCCGCCCCGGGACGCCGTGCTTCAAGCCCTTTCCGGGCATAAAGAGCCCCCTCGCTCACGACGTGCTTCAGCATGTACCCGCAGGTAGGACAGGAACAAACGATATCATAGCCGGAATCCACCGCCTCGCACAGTCGATCCAAATTGAATGCGGCGAACTCACAAGTGAGATCGAGGTCCCCTTCGAGCAGGCTTGGCATGCCGCAACACTTCTGCTCAGGCAAAAAAACCTCGATTTCGTTATGCCGCAAAATCTCTACAACGGCTTTCGGCACATCCGGGAAAAGGTATTGGGCGGTGCAGCCTGCAAAATAGGCTACTTTCCTGCCGCTGGATTCACGCCTGTCGTAGAGACCTTGCCTCCTTGCCCAAGAGGGGAAACCTTCCTCCGGAAATTCGGGCAGCTTCCTGGCGGGATGAATCCCGCCCAGTTTCTTCAGCAGGTTGCCGGTCCGTTTGTGCTGCAGGAGACTGTTAGCCAGGCGCGGGTATGCCCCGCACACTCGCGCGAGACGCCCTACCTCTTCCAGAAGGCGAATGGTCGGCTTGAGTCCGTCCCGCCTGACGAAGGCATGTTTCGCCTTCATCAAGTCCGCTCGAATGTCCGGACATGGGCAAAGAGCGCAAAAGTTGCACAGATCGACCATTTGTCGCAGTTCCTTTGCGCACATCCTGCCGCCGCCTTCGGCTTCTTTGTCGTGGAGCCTGTATATCTCGGGAAACACCCTGCAGGGCGTATCCTCCATAAGATATCGGCATACGTCACAGTCCGCGCATCTCTCAAGGACCGCTCCGGCCATGCTTTCCGGGGAATTGTTCAGCATTGCCTCACCCACCGCGCTCAAATTGGTCGTGCCATAAAGGATGCTTCATGCAGTCATCCTTGTCTTTGGCATTTGCTCCACGCCTGAGCGCTCATCTGAACCGGGTCCCACGGGCTGCTCAAGGGCGGGGTGTAGCTCAAATCGAGATCGCTCAGGGCATCGATCGACATGTCGTTGTAAATGGCCGTTGCAAACACGTCGATACGCTTTGAGACCTCCGATTGTCGATCTCCCAGCATCTGTGCGCCGAGCAGGCGACCGGAGCCGCGTTCGCCGGTAAGACGTATCCACAGTTTTCGGGCGCCCGGATAGTAGGCCTTGTGGTCCCACGCCTCAAACTCGACCGTAACCGGGTCAAACCCTGCCCGGGCCGCCTCGGAGTCCCGCAGACCGGTACGCCCAACGACCAGGTCGAATATTTTTACGGCCTGCGTTCCGAGTGTGCCCTGGAACTCGCGGCTTCCCCCCACGGCGTTTTCTCCCGCCACTCGCCCCTGCTTGTGTGCGGTTGTGCCCAGCGGAAGATAGCTGTTTTGCCGTAAGAGCCTGTGCCAGGTTTCCGCGCAGTCGCCGGCCGCATAGATATCGGGCGCGCTGGTGCGCATGGAGCGATCGACTCTCAGGGCGCCCTTGAAGCCCGCCTCGATCCCGGCGGAAAGAGCCGGCTCGGTTCGGGGTCTTGCGCCAACCGCAACGAGCACCATATCCGCCATGGCGGAAAAGCCCTCTGCGCCGTGTATAGCGAGTTGTCCCTCCGCCTCGCCTATGCGGGTGACGGAGATGCCCGTATTCACTTTAACCCCGTGCTCTTTCAGCCTCGTCTCGATTCTTTCACCGAATTCGGCGTCAACGGTGGTCAAAACCGAATCCAAAAATTCTACGACCGTTACCTCCATGCCTCTGTAGGTGAGAGCATCGGCCATCTCCATTCCGATATACCCGGCGCCGACTATGATGGCGGAGCGCGGCCGCCGCTCGCCAATAAACCGCTCGATGGCGAAGGCATCCTCCATCCACCGCAGAAGGAAAACGCCCGGCAGTTCCATTCCGTCGATATTCGGTCGGATAGATTGGGCGCCCGTAGCCAGTATCAGGCTGTCATAGGCCAGCTCCCGCGGTTCGCCGCCCGGGCTCCTGACCAGCACCCTCTTTCGAGCCGGATCGATGGAGGTCGCCAGGTGATCGCAAAGCAGGCGCACCCCCTCCTTTTCAATCTCCTGGGCGGTTCGATGGGCAAGTATCTGCCAGTCGGCGACCTCCCCGCTCAGATAAAAGGGCAGGCCGCAAATGCTGAAATTGGGATAGCGGTCCGCGACCACGACCGTCACCTCGGTTGCGGGCGAAAGCTCCCTGGCACGCAGTGCACCGCTTATCCCCGCGTCGCTTCCTCCGATTATGACGAGTTTCCCCAAGCTTTTCTCCCGATAAGAGGTTATCGTGTCCCGAGGGGTTCGCGCTGCTCGGACCTTTGCGCCAGTTCCCTGCGGGGTTTGCCCGTGCGTCCGTTTTTTACCATCAAAATCTCTGCCAGCACAGAAAAAGCGACTTCTTCGGGGGACATGTCGCAGATGTCCAGACCGACAGGTGTGTGCACTTGCATGCACAAGTGTTTGCCGATGCCCTGCTCCTCGAGCCGGCGGAACATTTCCTTCGATTTTTTTGCACTGCCGAGCATGCCGACATAGGCGAAATTCTTTTGCAGCGCGCCTTTGAGCGCGGATTTATCCTGCGTGTGGGTTGGCGCGCAGCACAAATAGTAGGCGCCGTCGGGAATCGGTTCATTCAAGATGCCCGATTCCATTGTCTCGCACCGTATGAAACGATCCGCGCTCTCGATCACCTTCCCGATGAGCTCCGGCGGGCGGTTGTCTATGAGGATGGTGCGAAATTTCAAAAACTTCGCCAGACGCAAAACGGCGCCGCCAACGTGGCCGGCGCCGCAGACAACAAGCTGCAGGTCGGGAGCGACCACCTCCACAAGCAGGCTGACCGCGAAGGCGCACCCCAAACCGGGTTCTTCATGAGTGGGAGTATGCACATAACGCCTGAAGAAGCTCTCTTTGTTCCTGATCGCCCGGGCGGCTTCTTCGAGAGCCTGACGTTCCATCCGGCCGCCGCCTATCGTCCCGAAAACGGCGCCGTCTTCGAGCAGCAGCATCTTTTTGCCGATTGTGCAGGGGGATGTGCCTTCGGTCTCGGCTACGGTCAGCACCGCATAGGATATCCCGGCCATCCTCGCTTTGAGCTGTTCCTGAAGGATTTCCATCTACTTTCCATCGTTTTGATTCTTGAATGCTATCTGTCATTTTGAGGCCTTCCGATTCGCTCCGTCCTCCGCACCTTCTTCCCGACTCTGGTCCGGGCAGCATGAGGCCATCATCTGCGCCATTTTTTCCATACCGGCGCAACAGCCCCCCTTCTTCTCCGACATCATCATCCGCATCATTTCCCGCATTCTATCCATGCACCCGGGGAATGGCTTTGTTTCACCAGAATTTTGATCCTTCATCAATATCACCTCCTCTTTCATCCGTTTTGTGATCGCCCCCCCGCCCCGTCGACCAAAGTGCTTCCGGGCCGGGACGCATCCCTATGACATACCCACGAAGGGCCCGATCACAAAATAAAGTCCCAGGGCCGCTATGGCCAGGCCTGCGCACTTTCTGAACCACCTGCTCCCCTCATGGAACGAGCGGTTTTCGAGGACTTTTCTGACTTTGGCGGTCGAACTGCCCGCGATCGCAATGGGAATGCACTCGCCGATCCCGAAGAGAACGATGTAGAGTATCCCGGTCAGCACCTTTTGCTGAACGGTGATGACGGCGAGTATGGGAGCGATGAAACCGAAGGTGCAGGACCCCGACAGGATGCCGTAGGCAAGCCCGAGGACCAGGGCTCCCGTCAGCCCCTTTAGCTTGATCCTGGCCATGAGGCTTCCGGACAGGGAGCACTTCGAAACACCCCATATATCCAGGGCGACCCAGAGGAGAATCGCCCCCACCAGGATGGTCCAGTAGGGGCTGACCTGCCCGAGCATGGAGCCAAGAAGCGAACAGACAATGCCTAGAGCGGATATGGTGATAAAGAGCCCGATACTGAAGAGCACCGCGCAGAGCGCAGCGGCCTTTGTCTCCAGCATCTTTTCCTGGCCCGCCACATACCCTACGATGAGCGGGATGGAGGCCAGATGGCACGGGCTGAGGGCTATGCTCACCACTCCCCACAAAAGACAACCCAGCGCGGCAACAAGCGGATCGCCCATCATCCAGGTGTTTATGGTCATAAAAACATGTTCGAGCATTTGAACCCCTTTCCGCGATGGTGGTTCAGTTCAATTTCACTGCGCTCACCTTAATGCTCACAACCGATTTCAGTATGTTCTCGGACAATTCTATAGGATAAATGTCTTCGCCTGCAACCGTAACCTCACTGAATCCAGCCGCCGTTAGAGCAACCAGATACGCGTCTTTCATTATGGCTCCCGCGATGCAGCCTACATAAGCTTCTACGGAGTTTCTGACGACTTCGGGCAATGGTTTCAGCAAAACAAGATCGGAAACCATGAAGCGCCCGCCCGGCTTCAATACTCGGAAGGCTTCTTTAAAGACCGCTTCTTTGTCGGACGATAGATTGATGACGCAGTTTGAAATGATGGCGTCCACCTCGCCATCTCCAACGGGCAGGTTCTCGATTTCCCCGAGCCTGAATTCAACGTTTTCATAGCCGCCCTTTACGGCATTCGCCTTTGCCTTCTCTATCATCTCCGGAGTCATGTCCACACCGATAACCCTGCCGGAGGAACCGACTTCAGCGGCGGCCAGAAAAGCATCAAAACCGGCTCCGGAGCCAAGGTCGAGCACTACGTCACCGAGCTTCAGCATGGCAAGGGCAACGGGATTGCCGCAACCCAGTCCCAGATTTGCTCCTTCCGGAACCGAATTCATGTCCGTGTCACTGTAGCCAATCTTCCTGCTCAAGGCTTGAGCATAGGGAGTTCCGCAACAGGACGCTCCGGGCCCGCAGCATGGAATGTTTTGCAGGGCGACTTTGGCATAACCTGCTTTAACGACTTCTTTTACTTTGTCCGGTTTCACCTTCATTCTCCCATTGACAGTGGCCTACTTCACTCCCAGACCCTCAAGCTTCGCAACGACCGCCCCCTCGAGCATCACACCCTCGTGGCGGTATACTTCCTTCCCGTCCTTGTTGTAAAAAATCTGGGTGGGTATTACGTTGACGCCGAATTTGGGTCCCTCTTTCGGGTATTTCCTGATATCGATGAAGTAAATGGCCGCCCTGCCCTGATATTTCTTTTGGAGCGAGTCCACCACATGGGACATGATCATGCAGGGTATGCACCCGGTGGCGCCGAGGTCCACCATGGTGACCATGCCCTTTGCGGGAACCTGTGGCACGGCCGAGGCTTCGTCGGCGAGGCACGATCCCGCGACCGTAAAGAGCATGAGAACCAACACCATTGTTCCAATCAGGGCCGAAACCGCAAAACTTCTTTTCATATCCGTCTCCATTTGAATTTGCTAACATTCCCATATCGTAATTCATAAATGCGTTTGGACTGCTCGGGCACCCTCCTTCACATGGGTCTTAAATCCGCGAGCCAGTTCTATCCAACAGTTATTTCGACTTATTACTCCGCTGTTTCGAAAGCCGCCGCCGGCGGTGCTCTGCCGGACGACCACGTGTGAGCCGTTGGCCAACCGGTATCCGGTTGGATACCTTACATTTGCGCACGAGAATATCAAAGTCGAATTGCGAATTCAAGAAATTAATTGAAACGGATCGATAACCTCAGGTATGCCCTGTTTCTTGCATCTATCCTGGAGGATTCCAGCCCGCGCAGCCTTCCGGCCTGCTGCAAAATAATATTGACGAACGTCGATACATACTGTATATTTGCACTTACCAATTTAGAGGGAGGCTTCCGGCATGCTGGAATTTGTCAAAGTCATGAAGGCCCTTTCCGACCCGAACCGCATCAAGATCCTCAAACTGCTTCAGCACAGGTCGTTATGCGTCTGTGAACTGCAGTCCGCCCTGGGGATCGCGCAGCCCACCGTATCCAATCACCTGAAGAGCCTGGAGGATGCAGGGTTGGTGAGCTATCGCAAAAACGGGCTCTGGGTGGACTACTACCTGGCGGACGGAGACAGCAGCCCGTATTCGGCCTGTCTTCTCGGAAATCTCAGGCACTGGCTGCAGGATGATGCTCAAATCGCACCCATTCTCGAGCGCCTTCCGGGCATCGATCGGGAAACCGCATGCAGGAAGCAGCCCGACAGAAACGAACGATCCGGCGTTGGCCGGCGCTCCGCCTGTAAGGTGACGTCCTGAGCCGGATATCATGGCAGGGGATGCTTGCGGGTTCGGCGGCGCGTCAGATACCTCGTGTGGAGTTACAAGATGGCCGACAGGGACATCACGCAAATCAAGGTGGGAAATATTTCGGTAGGAATCATCGGCCTAAAACGGCTCATGGACGAGATGGCAGGTACGCATGCCGATAAACCCGATGAGGAGATTGGCTCTTTCATGCTGGAGAGACTGCAAAAAGATAACTATATCCCGGGTGAGGCAAAAGAGTCCTACGCAAAGGCATTCCTTCGGGAGTTTCGAAAATTTCTCGGCCGCCCGGACGCGGATGAGGCTCCCGGAGGGCTCGAAATCAAAGTCCTGGGAGTTGGCTGCCCTCAGTGCCACGCCTTGACGCAGATGATAATCGAAGTGCTCACGGAACTCAATCTGCCTGCGAGCTTCGATCATGTGACCGATATAAAGGAAATCGCCGGGTACGGGGTCGCGGGATCCCCCGCGCTTCTTATCAATCGCCGCGTCATGGCTGTGGGGAGAGTTCCGCCAAAGGACAAGGTGAAGAAATGGCTCACCGAGGCGAGCGCATCTTTTTAGGAGATCAAATCCTGAACGAATGGATGAGGAGGCCGGGGATACATGAGCGAGTATTTGGAAACGACCTATGACAAGTTCGTGTTCACGGTGAAGACGGGATACCTCTACACCCGGGATGACTTCTGGGCCCGCGTCGACGGGAATATCGCGCTGATCGGCGTAAGCGACTTTTTGCAAAAGTCGAAAGGCGATGTGGCCTTCCTCGAAACCGCCGAGCCGGGAATCGAAGTGAGACAGGGGCAGGAAATCGGGAGGATCGAGACCATCAAGGCCACTTTCGCGATCTTGTCCCCGCTATCGGGCAAACTGATCGAGGTCAACGGGGAGATGGATTCAAGCTCCTATCTGATCAATGAGGATCCGTACGGCGCCGGCTGGATATACAAGATCGAGCTTTCGGATTTCGAGGGCGATCGAAAAGGGCTCATCGAAGATGGCGCTTACTTGGAGCTCGTAAAGCAAAAAATCGCCGAGGAGATGAAGAAATAATGAATCAAAAAGCCCGAAAGGTCGTCGTTTTACCCTGCAGCGGGATCGGCAAGGTGTACGGCGCATTGGCTCGTGAGACGACTTACGAGCTGATGGATCGTGTGAGACCCGGCATCGTCGTAACCGCCTGCCTGCCGCTCCTGGTGATTGAAGACCCGGAAACAAAACAACTGGTGGCCGGAAGTCCCGTTATCACAATCGATGGCTGCCCGAAGAGCTGCGCGCGCAAATGCGTCGAGGCTCAAGGCGTTACGCCGCGCGAGACCTTCCAGGCAATGGATTTCTACAAGGCGCACAAGGACCTCAAGCCCGACGGCATTGCCGAGCTGGACGAAAACGGCCGCAGACTTGCCGCCATGGCGGCCGATGAAATGGCGCCGGTGGTGGACGATCTTGCGGCAGGAGGTGGAAGATGATCAGCCTCGAAGTCGTGAAGGTGGGCATTGTTTCATGCAGTGGAGAAGCCCTCCCCGAAGGTACGCTCTCACGAATCGCCTGCCGTAGCGTGCTGGACGATATGAGGCCCGCAGAGACCGTGACCATTTGCCTTCCCCTATTTCTTGCCGGAGGGAAGGAGGAACGGGAGTTCGCCACCAGGTATCCCACCATCACTGTGGATGGGTGCGAGAAGCGTTGCGCGCAAAGAAGCACGGAGAAGCTCTCCGGGAAGCCGGCAAGGTCGCTCCTGATCCCGGAAATCCTTAAAAAACACAGAATCGAGGCCCCGACAAGCCTTCGCAACCTGAGGCCGGAAGAAAAGGCGGCAGCCCGGGTCATCGCCGAGGAAATCGCGCGGGCTGTCGATGAAGTCCTGGAAGGGTAGAAGGAGAAAGGCATGCCGATCTACAAAAACAAGGTGGAGTGGCGCGGGGAGCATCGCGGGTACACCTGGTGTCAAAATGGCGGAGAGATGGAGTTCTCGGCCCCTCCAGACCTCTACGGGGTCGCAAATCTGCTCACCCCCGAGGACGCCTTCATGGCGGCATCCAACACGTGCTATCACATGATGGTGATATGGGTTGCCGAGCGATTCAAGATGGACCTGGTTTCCTTCGAATGCGAAGCGGTGGGGGAAGTGGAGGAATTTATCGACAGGACCTCATGGTTCAAAAAGGTGACGCTTTACCCCAAGCTTGTCGTAAGGAACAAACCCGGCGAGGTCGTTCAGCGCGCCCTGGATATGGCCCTTAAATATTCCACGATAAACCGGTCGTTTAAATGTGATGTCGTTGTCGAGCCTACAATTATCGTGCAGTGAAAGATCATGGGTAAACAGTACGACATAGCGTTTCTGGGAGGCGGCCCCGCGGGGTATCAGGGAGCGATCCGCGCTGCGCAACTCGGTGCAAAGGTTACAGTGGTCGAAGACAGACTCCTCGGGGGAGTATGCCTCAATCGGGGTTGCATTCCGACCAAGGCGGTGAGGGCCTCGGCCGAGGTGGGCCGCTCCATGCGCCGAGCCAGGGAATACGGTTTTACGCCCGTTGAAGTCGTACCCGATATCGCCGCCATAATTTCCAGGAAGCAACGAATCGTCGCCGCTCTGCGAAGAAGTATCGAGGGATTGTTCCGGGCTCACAGGATCGATCTGATCGAAGGTCGCGGCAGGTTGAGCGGGCACGGGAAAATCGAAGTGCAAAAGAGCGGCGAAAAGACTCTGGTTGAGGCTGAAAAGGTTGTAATCACGACCGGTTCCCGGCCAGCGGGACTGGATGTTTTTCCCAACGACCCTCGAATCCTTCCGGCTGATGAAATGCTCGACATTCCTTATCTGCCCGCCCATCTTCTGGTCGTTGGAGGCGGCGCCGTGGGTGTTGAAATGGCGGCGATCTTTTGCGAACTGGGCTCCCGGGTGACCCTGGTCGAAGCCCTCGATCGCATCCTGCCTCATGAAGATGCTGAGATGGCGACAAACCTCGCCTCCATTTTGCAGCGGCGCAAAGTGAAGGTTCACTGCGGCGTCAGGATAGATTCGGTTGCCGAGTCGGGGCAAGGCTTTACGGTTTTGCTCTCGGACGGGACCGAACTGGTTCCGGACACCATCCTCCAGGCTGTCGGCAGGCGACTCAACACCGAAGGACTCGGCCTCGAAGAACTGGGGATCGAGGTGGACCGGGGCGCCATTGTTGTGGACAAGCATCTCCAAACATCCCTCCCGGGGTATTACGCGGCGGGAGATGTAACAGGGGGATGGATGCTTGCGCATGTGGCTTTCGCCGAGGGGATCTGTGCGGCAGAAAACGCCCTGGGCATGGAAAGCGTTATGGATTACAGGGTTGTGCCCCGGTGTGTGTTCAGTATCCCCGAATACGCCTCGGTCGGGCTATCGGAGGAAGAGGCGCGGAATCATTACCCGGTACGCGTGGGCCGTTTTCCCTT
>JBMFWU010000103.1:11774-19206 GCA_049964955.1 Syntrophobacteraceae bacterium | reverse complement strand
GACATTTTAATTTTGCCGCATTGAGAGGTACTTTTAATTATAGAAAGCACCTTAAGGGCATCAACATTATTAAAATCTCCTTGTGTAACGGCTATACAACGTGAAGAGAATAAAAATAACATAGCAGCGCACAGACAAATTACTTTTGACATGAAAGTTCTCCATTCTTTTGATGTGGATGTCTAATTAAATAAACAATAGACTTTATAATATCATCTATGGCATCATTCTCATTTTGTATTAATGATGATTCATCTGCATAAATGCAGGGAGTTTTGCTGTGCACGTTTTCTACTTGGCAAGGCTGTCCCGACTTTGGATCGCACAATGCAAACGCAGCGTATGCGCGAATCGTGGTCCCCGTATCCTCGTCGAAGGATTCGCGCTTGTATCCTGCCGTTAGGGCAATTCTAACCGGCTTTTTGGGCAGTGCATCGAACCTTTGCAATTGCACTTTGACCGCCTCAGTCAACGCTTGTTGATCGAAGCACGTGAAACCTTTGCCACATTTCTGAGATATATCCAATAGCACAGTGCCATGCGGCGTGATTGAGTACGTCTTCGGATAAGACTGAGATGGTTGCGCCATGGATACCTGAGTTGTTAAGTGCGCTGCAGTCTTGGATGAATGCATGGTTTTAGATGCCGGTAATGGTTTTTTGTGAAGTGGCTTTGTAGGCTGTGTTTTTGTTGATGCGGCAAGTAGAGTGGACGACGTCTTTGATTGAGCCTTGGGCCTTTCCGGCACTTTCGCTGGTTGTTGAAAAATCGGCGTGCTTTTAGATCGTACCTCCATTGATTCTTTAGGAGGTGCTTCGTTCTGCCGGGCGGGACTTGAAACCTGCTGCGTTCCCGGTCGTTTTGATGGCGGTATGATTTCTTTCTTGGTCGTTTGCAGTGCAGGCGTAGGTGATGTTGCTACTGTGGGCACTGGAGATGAATATGCATTATCGGGTGTCTTTGATGGTTCCTCTGTAGGTGATCTTTTATATTCCTTCTTTTGCGGCGATAGATTCACGCTAAGGTGTTTCTGTGTAAAGGTGGTCGGTTCTTCTGGTATCTTTACTGTTTGTGGAACCTTTGACGGCCCACCGTTAGGCTGCGCCTGCGATGATTCCATTGCAGGCGCAGCCTGCCTTTTGGGATTTAAAGCCTGAGGCATTCCGTGCGATTCAGGCAGGGCCTTTGTTACGGAATTTCCTGTTTTGGATTTCGTTGCTGATAGTGATTTGGGAGATGTTGACACAATTGTCGCGGGGAGCGTTTTCCGCCAGAAGGTGTTCAATGCGTATGACAAACCGATTATAATCGTAATCGCGACCATTGCGAGAACAATCCGCCGCAAAAGCTTTCCATTAGTGTCCGTGCCTTTGCCCCTGCCGACAGATGGAGGGTTAGAAGGGGAGAGTTGCGCGCGAGACGGGTCGCATAGGGCTTTGTCTAAGGATTTCAAAAGCTTGTCTATGAAACGATCCCATTGCATCTCATGAAATAGGATAGCCTGAAGAGTGCCGATCTGATACCGGATTTCCGGCGGAAGTTCTTTCTCTTCTAAAAAAATAACGAGGAAGTTCTTCTTGCAGTCAGTAGCGAAATCGATCTCCTTGCGTACTTCTTCACTCTCGACGGAAGCCTTCGAAATGAATACAAGAAATTGACCGCAAGCGTCAATCTGTCTAGCGATTGTCCGTCTCCAGACCTCGCCCGAGGGTATCCCTTCATCATACCAAACCCGGAATCCCTTATCATTGAGAAAGGAAATAATGGGATATACGTCTGATGCGTCAAGATGCGCATACGAAACAAAAATAAAGGGTTGGGATCCCGTGTACGGCTCAAAAGGCGGGTTCACTTTGACATCCGGCATGCCTCTCTAACTTCCCCTGATTCGAATCATTGATCAAATATTTGGAAAATAAAATATTTTCCGGATGCCCAAATGCGTATTGCTCAGATGTTTGCATTTCAATGAATTCGCTTTTAAAATACAGTACATGGCACCCTGTGTCCAGCAGCTTTATCTCTTAGAACCACAAGCAGGCCGAGCAGCATCAGAAAAATTTTCTCCTATCAACCGGCGCAACTCCTCCCCCGTCATCTCCTGGCGTTCGATTAGAGCACTCACAATCTTTTCTACAATCGACCGATCTTTCTCAAGCATTTCCTTCGCGCGGGCGTAGCAATCGGCTATGAGTTCCTCGGCTTCGATAAGATCATCAGCGGTAGGAGTCTTGTGATAGAAAAGGCGTGACGAGCGGCCAAGACCCAGGCGGCAGACCATATCGGTCGCGATTTCCGTTGCCTTGGCCAGGTCGCTCGATTCACTGCCCCCGGCGCCTGCGCCAACGCCATTTGCGCCATAAAACACCTCCTCCGCAGCCCTTCCTCCCAGAAGAATTTCCAGGTAGGACAGGTAGTCGGAACGGCTGAGAGTTGAACTGTCAAGGTCGGGCCGCAAGGCGACGAAGCCAAGCGATCCATCGGCCCGCGGAACGATGGAGATATAGCTGATGCGGCTTAAGGAATCACCGGATTTTAGCCTTACAACGGCATGTCCGGCCTCATGGATGGCCACCCGCCGCATTCCCTCTCCGCTTAGCGGCCTCATCATTTCGGTTGAAATAGGACGCCCGAAAAGCTCGGCGAGAAGATCGTCCTGGCAAAGCGGCCTGCCTGCGACTCGCGCCCTGCGCAGGGCCCCGCGAACCGCCAGGCTCACATCCGCGCCGGTTCTTCCGAAAGCGGCCTCCGCAAGGGGGCGTAGAACTATGTCGGCGCCCGGCCCTGGATTCACATGGTTTTCGGCCAGGTAATATGAAAAGATCTCTTCGAGCGCGTCTATAGTGGGAAGGGTCACCTCGATCACGCGGTCGAGTCTGCCCGCCCGCTTTATGGCGGGATCGACATTTTCCGCATTGTTTGTAGCGGCGATAACGATCACCTTTCCACGATCCGAAAAACCCTGGAGTTCAGCCAGGAGGGCATTCACCACCTCGGTTTGATAAATGGCGTTGCTGCCTGAAAAATTATCCCTGTTGCCAATGGAGTCAATTTCGTCGATGAACATGATCGTGGGCTCGAAGCGTCGAGCTTCCCTGAAATCCCGGGCCATGGCCGCGAGATGATCGTTTAAATACCCGGCGCTCTGCCAACGCGCAGCCGAAGCTTCAAGGAAATGAATGCCGCAGCCCCTGGCGATCGCCCGAGCGAGCGCTGTCTTTCCACATCCGGGCGGTCCGGTGAGCAGCATTCCCCGATCGACATCCGCCCAGTGAATCTCGCCGGCAACTGCCGCCTTTACATCGGAGATGATCATCTCGGCCCTCACCCGCGCTTCGCCTAGACCGTGAAGGTCCTGAAGAGACGGCCCGTGGCTGGGCGTAAGGCGGCGCAGCCTGTCTTCAATCCTGTGTCTGAGCATGAAAAAGGCCCTTTTGGGATCCTGCTCCACACGGGCGATCCGCGCAAAATCCGAGGGCTGAACATAGCGGACCCAAACGGCGGACGCTCCAACCGAATCGGGCGGTTTTACGCCGAATATCGCTGCAAATAGTCTTTGGAAAACCTCCTGGCTCGGCTTGGGCAGGGTGATCGTGGTCTCGATGCTGTTCCGAAGGGACGCCGGCAGGCTCTGAATCGTGCTGCAGCCAATGAGGGCCGCATGATCTCCGCTAAGAAGTTCATGAGCGGAAAAATCCGGATCGACCAGCCGAGGATATGTCAGCATGGACAAAACGATCAACGACTGTTGTTTCTGGGCGCCGAGATTGAGCACCAACTCCGGCGTGCTGACCGCTTCGGGGACCACCAGCGGCAAGGAGACCTTGCTTGCCACCAACCGGGCGATGGTCCTTTCGCAAAACGGCAGGTCCGATTCGAGCGCGACGATGGAACGACCCTTCAAAACGGTCGCCAACCAGTTTAGACCCCGGTCAGCCGGGGCGTCGGGATCATCGGCCAAAAAACCCTGGCGCACGAGGGCTAAATCGAGAAGCACGGCAAGGGTCTTTCCGAGCGGGTCGGAAATGGGTTTGCCTGCGGTTTGAGCCTTGCGCTGCCGCGCCGGACCGGCCGTCAGAAATCCTTCCACCAGGCCAGGGAAAGCCGCCACCGGTTGGAATTCACCGTCGGTGAGGTCGGACACGAACTGCAGGATCGATGCGGCGGGGGTCTTTCGGTCTACGAGGAGATTTTCCAGGCTGTAGTCGTCCTTGAGATGGTCCTTGAATAAGACGCTCAACAGTTTGAGTCCGTTCGTATCGCCGGCTCCGGATTCAGGCAACAGATATCGAAAGGTCTTGTCCGATTTAGCCTTGCCTTTGAGTGCCGTGGATTCGATTTGAGGGACTACGGCTTCGGGGAAAAAGCGGGCCAGGGCGCCGGAGGCCAGCCCCGGGTTTTCCATGACCGCCGCTCGGAATTCCTTCGGAGTGAGAGCGAGGCTCAAATGCCCTTCGAATGCGAGGACGCGTTCCAATTCCAGTCCGGACCGGCCCACGGGTTCGATAACCGCTTCCTCCCTCGCCTCGATCACGGCTTCGACCAGGGCGCTTCGGGAGGGGTCTGTTTCGATGCGGCGTTGGACTATCTGGATATCCATAACGGTTCCATGGTGGACAAAACTCTTAAGCAGCGTGAATTCGAACGGTTCCAAAATAATCGTTTCCTTTCTGCGCAATTTCCTACTGCAGGTGCGACGGTATGGGCCTTTCCCGGTGCAGGAGAATCCAGTCGCCATTTTCGGAAAGCGCCTCTTCGCCAAGCTCGAATAGAAGTTTCAAATGATCGGGGCGGCTTTTCTCATCGAATGGGTTGAACCGGGAGTCGGCGGCTTGGAAAAGGTCCCGCATCTGAGCGTATCTTTTCGCCTGCTGCGCAAACCCTCTGCGGTCCGCGTAGCCGCGCAGGATCGCGGCGCCCGCAGGTAGAAGACCCGCCGACAGGATGAGCCGGTTCATCCAAAACGAAGCGCGCATTGGGGCCCACGCGGTCAATTCGATGGCGAGGACCGCCGCTGCCAGAGCCAGACCTGCGAAGAAGCAGCAGGTGGCCAGCAACATGTACAGGTCGTGACTTTTCTTATCGCGCGGGGAAGATTCATCGAAATAGCCGGCCTGGTCCTCGATCCAGTATTTTTTCACCAGGTCGAACCGCGGCGAGGTGCGGCGCGCTCCGACATTGAGCGTGTAGAGTGCCCGGCGAATCCAGGCGATTTCATTTCTCTGCTTGCGCAGATAGTGGTCGGCGGCCGAATTGGGCAACCCGGAAAGGCGCCAGAACAGCAGGACCCGCAAACCTTCCGCCAGGCCCCGATAATCGACGTAACGCGCGTAAGTCCTGCGACACCGGTCCAGTAAGTAGACCACGACGCCGGCAAGCATTCCGCCAAGGTACAGCACGAGGAAAAGCCAGTGATGTTGGATATTCGAATAATACTCGAAGGAGGCAACGACCAAGAGCGCGATCCAGGAGATCATACCGAGAGTGAATTTGCTTCGATTGCGGAGCGCTACGGCAAGCGTACCGGCTGCCGCCAATACCTCCAGCATGCGATTTTCGGATTTGGATATAAAGCTTGTATCCGCCGGCGCAGCATCCGGGTCCAAGCCCATCCATTTTCGATAAGCTTCAACAACTGCAGGATTTTTTGATCGCAGTCTCGATGCATCACGGTTGAAGCGATCCAGCACCACGATGGCCTTCGTATTGTTCAGGCAAGATTCGGATGTTTTCTTATCACCGGGTTCATCCGACTGCCAGCGCATGAACCCGAAAGGCGCCCTGTCACCGCGGGAAACCAGGAGGTGATGTACTTCCATCGGCTCAGGCGTATAAAGCGAACGTCGCGGTTTGCCCTCGCCGTCCCTGGACACCTCCCATGAGAAATCATAATTGCCGTTCCTCGCCGTTTCGACTACCCAGGCCGTTCCGCCGGTACTCTCCGAAGGGAGGCCATCCCAGAGCGCGAAGAGAATCTGCGAGTGGCGCAGAAGATAGCTGCCGACCCTTTCGTAGCGGGCCGGGTCGTCTCTTTCAAAATTTTCCGCCACTATTACGGGATCGGAGCATTGTTCGAGCAGTTTTCGAAAGCGTTTTTCAAGTGCACCCTTATCTCGGTCCGTGCCGGTCTTGCCCTTGAAATCCAGTGCAAAAACATCAGGGCCTGCGGGCAGCACGGGAACGACCTCGATCCCCATGTCGAGCGCCGCCTCGGCAAAAATCATGTCTGCCCCTGCCGCCAGGCCGCTTAGAGCAAGAAGAGGCGTGTTTTTGTATTTTTGCCGCAATTCGAGAAACCGTTTTTGAAGGAAGGATTTGATCGCTTCCTCGTCGGCGGGATGAATATCGCGGTGGCCGGTGACCGCGATTGTTAAGGGGATCAGGTGTGAATTGTGCGGGTCGGGCACGGGTGTCTCCTGCAGGTTGGCTATATACTTCCTGCGTGGTTTTTGATCGGTTTATGGGATCTAATCCATTGGTGAACCATTTCGCCTTCCGCTTTGACGATGCACGTCTAAAACAACCAATGAAACAGCTTGAGGATTCCCCAGATCAGCAGCGCCAGCACAGGCAGGGAGGCAGCGCCCACAATGAACATGCCCTTGCGCATCAATTTCGAGTTGGATTCCTCAAATTCACCATCAAACTGAAATCCCCTGTCTTTCATCTCCATAGTCAAGTTCATAGCTTTCCGGCGCATCGTAAAGGCTTCCAGCCGTCTGCCGTTCATTCTCAATGCATCGGAGGTCTTACGGTATGAGACTATCAGTTCACGAGCGGTCTGCGCGGAGTCTGGGTTTGCCTCGAGGAGCCGTTCACGGATCTCAAGAGCTTTTCGGAAGCAATTCAAGGCCTCCTCCGCATCGCCCGGCTTTCCTCGCTTGTGGTGTAAAGTCCCCAGTCGTTCAAATGTGATGGAAACATCGCGTGCGGCTTGCGCGGAGTCGGGGTTTGACTCAAGGAGCCGTTCACTGATCTCAAGGGCCTTGCGGAAGTAATTCAAGGCCTCCCCCGAATCGCCCGGCTTTCCTCGCTTGTGGTGGAAATCCCCCAGTCGTTCAAGTGAGATGGAAACATCGCGAGCGGCCTGTGCGGATTCAGGGTTTGCCTCAAGCAGCCGTGTGCCGGTTTCAAGAGCTTTGCGGAAGCAATTCAAGGCCTCCTCCGCATCGCCCGGTTTTCCCCGCTGGAGGTGGAAATCCCCCAGTCGTTCAAGGGAGACGAAAACGTCTCGTGCGGCCTGTGCGGAGTCGGGGTTTGCCTCAAGGAGCCGTTCACAGGTCTCAAGAGTTTTCCGGAAGCACTCAAAGGCCTCCTCCGCATCTCCCGGCTTTCCGCTCTGGAGGTAGAAATCCCCCAGTCGTTCAAGGGAGACGGAAACGTCTCGTGCGGCCTGTGCGGAGTCGGGGTTTGCCTCAAGGAGCCGTTCACA
>JBMFWU010000103.1:0-11674 GCA_049964955.1 Syntrophobacteraceae bacterium | reverse complement strand
AAACGTCTCGTGCGGCCTGTGCGGAGTCGGGGTTTGCCTCAAGGAGCCGTTCACAGGTCTCAAGAGTTTTCCGGAAGCACTCAAAGGCCTCCTCCGCATCTCCCGGCTTTCCGCTCTGGAGGTAGAAATCCCCCAGTCGTTCAAGGGAGACGGAAACGTCGCGTGCGGCCTGTGCGGAGTCGGGGTTTGCCTCAAGGAGCCGTTCACAGGTCTCAAGAGTTTTCCGGAAGCACTCAAAGGCCTCCTCCGCATCTCCCGGCTTTCCGCTCTGGAGGTAGAAATCCCCCAGTCGTTCAAGGGAGACGGAAACGTCGCGTGCGGCCCGGGCGGATTCGGGGTTTGCCTCAAGGAGCCGTTCACGGGTCTCAAGAGCTTTGCGGAAGCAATCAAAGGCCTCCTCCGCATCGCCCTTGTTCCCGCGCGTTAGATAAAAATCACCCAGATACGTATGAGTCCACGAAAGATTGCGAGATGCATCCTGGGACTCGGGTTCCAGTTCATACAGCGCTTTTCGGTGCCGTTCGGCCATTCTCAATAGAGTTTCCGCCCGGTCCAAACGGCCCAATGTCAATTCCAAATTCCCGGCCACATTCGCAGAATAGCCCAGGGCCTTATTCGGCCATGCCGAATCCAGGTAAAGGAGTGCTTCCTGGAGCGGAAACAGCATCCAGAGGTGTGCGCTCTCATGCTCGGCGGTCTTTTCCAGCACTTCGGCGACTGAGTCGAGAAGATTGTAAAGAGCTGGTGTCAGCCTGTTTTTATTCTCCTTTCCCATCCTTTCGCGCAGATGGGCTGCAACGAGCCGGTGCATCCGCACTATTTCAGGGCGATCCGCAGGAGTGAGGAGGCGCAGGCCCTCCAGACGGCGGCGTAAAGAAAGCCATGGGTCCGGTGAGCCTTCCTCATGATCGAATATTCCAGGGTGTTCGGATTCCATAAGGGATCGCAGCCAGTGCAAGGGGATGCAGTCGGGGGGCAGCAGGGCCGCGTAATCGAGGGCGGAGCGCACGGCGTCTCCGATTTTGCCGGAAGCGAGCTGTTCGAGTGTGGCGTCGAGAACGAGGGCGAGTTGCTTTTCGCGATGCTGCATCTGGGTGGCCACATTTGATGCCATCCCCAGGGCGTCTACTGTGGGGAGACCGTCTCTTTTCAATTTATTCAGGTAGGCCGCCGGGCGGACCTCCGTCAGACCGAGGTAGATGGCGACTGACTCTATCGCGAGAGTAAATCCCCCCAGTTCACGCACTATATCGCGGGCGGCGGTTTCATCTGCGGGAGATGCCCACGATTTCGTCTTCTGATGGTCTCTCAGAAGGGCAAGGGCGTCATCTTCCTGAAGTGCGTCCACAGCAACGAAGGCAAGGGATTTCTCTTGGGAGGCGGTAAGGACGTCTTCGCCCAGGCGGGTGGTCGCCAAGACTTGCAACCATGGCTCGCGAGGAAGCATAGCAAGTTGGGGCTCTGACAGGAGAACGGCTTCGGAGACATTGTCGAGAAGCAGCAGGCATGACGCTCTTTCAGGATTGTGGTCCCGGACGGCCAGGGAACGGCGCTTCAGTTCGGCAAGAACGCGCTTCCCTCGCTGTTCTTCGGTTTCTTTTGTATCCGCGCTCGCCGGGATGCCGAGGTCCGATGTAAGTTCGCCTATGAGCGGAAGAATCTCCTTTCTGTTTTCTGCGCCCAGGAGCCAAAGACCACCCGGATAGAGGTCCGCCCAGCCATGTGCGTAAGCAATGGCGAGTTCGGTCTTACCTTGGCCGCCAAGGCCATGCACTGCTGTAACCACGCCTATCGAACCCGAAGAAAGTTTATTTTGGAGCTCGAGCAGCTCGGAATTCCGCCCCACGAAATGAGGATTCACCCTTCTGACATTCCCCGGAGCGGAGGCCGCGCGCCGCGCCCGCTCGATACGCTGCCACAGGCTGAGGCCGAGCTTCTGTATCTCAGCTTTCAACGCCTCTTCACGGAGGGCCTCGGCCCCGTGCTGAAACCAGGGGCGGAAATCCGTAAAATTCGCGCGCATGACTTCCGCCATCCATTTGTCCATTTGCTCGGCATTCGCCTGCTCGTCGCTTCCGGGAACATTTACGAAATAGACAGGGGTGATGCTTTCGTGGTCCATCAGGCTGTGAACCTGGCGGCGGGTATATTCCTCCCACTCCATTTTGCAGTATTTGCTGCTGAAATAGTTTGGAGAAAGGCAGACGAGAAGAATCCTGGAGTGGCGCAGACCCTTTTCAAGGATTCGGCGCCTCCAGTCGTCCATCGAGTGTATCTCGTCCGTATCGAGGAATATGCGGAGAGGCTCGGTGGAAAACCGGCGATGGTCTTCCAGAATTTCGTCACGGAGGGCCGTCACCCACCCTTTCGAATCGCCGGGCTTTACAGGTTGATTATCTTTACGGGAATAAGAGATGAAAATCTCACAGACGAGCGGCGCAGGGCCGGAGCGGGAAACGTGCGCAGAGTCAGGCGTCATTCATCGCACTTTCATTTCGTAAGTTTTCATGTCTGGGTTGTCTAAGGAGATCGAGTACTTCATATAGTGTTCTCACGTTTTCCGCAACAGGACTTTCAGTATCTCTTGCAAGGTGACAGCTCCTCATCCCCAGCCTTCGCGGCCCGGTGTAATCGGACTCTAACGTATCGCCGACCATCATTGTTTCAAATGGCGAGCATTCGAGACGGTCGAAAAGCGCTTCATAGATCGCGGGCTCGGGTTTTACCGCGCCCGTTTCAAAACTCCAAACGTATACATCGAGCGGAGGCAAAAGTAACTTGAGAGGAATCGCATAAGGAGCGGCAAGATTTGAGCAAAGGGCCAGTTTATATCCGGCCGTGCGAAGCGCGCCAAGGACAGGCAGCGCATCGGGGAACAGTTTAACGGAAGCAAGTTCCTCGTAGAGTTCGATTTCGATCCCCGCGATCTCGGAGGCGGGAAATTCGACCCCGAAAAGCCCCGCGATGCCTGCAATCCCCACGTTTGCAGACATTATTCGCGAAGCGTCGTCTGCCTGAGGTCGCCGCCCGTGGGCCGCGAGTTTTTGAAGCAAATGACGGTACGGGTGGCGCTTTTCGCCAATATGCGCCAATGTCCCGAAAGCATCGAAGACGACTGCTTTAACTCCATGAACATCTGAAATTGTGGTCATCAGCGTTTCAACTCCTGAGAGGGGGGCAATTCAATCCGGTCGGATTTCGATAACCAGAGAGTCATCGAACCCCGGCGCCGGTTCCTCGGGATATCCCCTGGGATTGTTGACGATCCGGGTCCTGCCTATTCTGTAATCACACGCATGATGGATGTGGCCATGCACCCAGAGGTCGGCCCCCAGTTCGGCTACCAAATCATCTTCGTTTGAAGTGTAGGCGCTGTCTATGATATCGAGAGCGCTCTCTGGAGGCAAAGAAAGAGCGCTTGGCGCGTGATGAGTGATCACTACCTTCCTGGAGCACTTGCTCTCTTTTACGGCTTTGAGCAGCCAAGCCTTGGACCTGGAGTGAAAATAGGCGGTGTCATGAGCTCTGAGCCTTTTGAATCCAGGTGTTGTCCGAATATTTCTGTAATCGGTCATTTGCCGCTCCGCCTCCGAAGCCGCAACAGCCCATTGCCCGAACAGCATGAAGTCAGTCCAGAATGTGCATCCAAAAAATTCGGTATCGTTCAGTTGGAAGGAACCATTTTCCAGTACGTGAATAGTCGTTTCTACCGCCCTTTCTTTTGCTTTTTCAACCTGCCTCGGGATGGCTTCACCGTAAAAATCGTGATTTCCGAGCACGAACAGAACGACTTTTCCGGCAAACATGCGTTCTATCCAGTCGATGGACCTGCCTTTCACGTCGATGTCTCCGGCCAGGATAACGACATCGGCATCAACCGCAGGCGGACTATAGATTTCAAACTCGTTATGGATGTCGCTTAGAAGATGGATTTTCATTTGTAATCTTAATCCTCGGAGTGTCGCTCCAGTATCTGTTTTTGTATTTCATCCAGAATTTTGTCCGCCTTTTTGACGCCACGGGAATATCCAAACCAGTAGATACTGCATCCAAGCCCGAAGAGACCGATTCCCAGGGCTAGAAGGCCAAGCGCTATTCTAAACCAGCCGATAGATTCCATGATATCCGTTTCATTATCGCAAGAAGGCGTTTCAAGTTGTTTTTATGCGCGATCACTTCGATCTCCGCGGGCAAACCCTGCAAGGTATCTCATGTTGCCGCCAAATCGGAAGTATACTGCATTACCTTTTCCGAAGTTCCTTCGATATCTTCGATCGTAAGCGCCTGGCCCGGTTCGAAAAGATCGAGGAGCGTATTGCGGATGTCCTCCCTATCCGATGAGGCGCCTGCTACCCGCAACGTCAGATCTCCATTTCGGTCCTGGTGAAGAGTGAACTGTGCGATGGCGTAGCGGCGAAGCGCGTGAGTGATCTCGATGTTATTGATCATCTCGCCGGACATCGTGCGATAGAGCACCGGCGGGCGGCCTTCGAGCCCTGTCAGCACGGGTTCCGCGCCCGAGAAGCGAAGAGCTGCGAAATCCCCGGTGCGATAGCGAAGAAGGGGCAGGCAGAAGTTGAAGCCCCCCGTCAGGGTCACCTCCCCGCGTTCCCCTGGGGGAAGCGGTCGGCCCTCGGCATCCAGAATTTCGACATAGAGCCGGTGCTGGAGCAGCACATGGCCTCCGGCCGATTCGTCAAGGACCGCAACTGGTCCGGCTTCGTTCATCGAATAGACATCGAGCACAGGGCAGGCGAAACGTTCCTCCAACCGTTTTTTCAATTTCGGAAGGAGTGTCATGGATGTAGAGATAAGAGCCAATGGGCGGGTGGTGATGGGCAGCGAGGCAAGCACTTCGAAGGAAATCGGGTCTCCCGTAAAGACCTCGGGCGAGAGCGCATCGATGTAGCGCGCCCTGTCATCCGGATCGCGCCAGTCGACGGGATGGAGGTTTATCTTGGCAAATCCCGATTCGTCCATAAGAGGGGTAACGGAGACATAGGTGAAACACTTCCGCTGATAGCCGATCAGAACTGCGCCGACCCGGCCGCTGCCGTAGCGCAGCTCGAGTCCGAACCGACGAAGCGCCCGTTTATGCAGCGGCAGATAGCAGGCCGAGACTACCGGGTGCGATGCGAGCAGAACCGGATGCCCCGTCGTGCCGGTAGTCCGGAAATTGATGAGGCGCCCGAGCGGGACGGAATCGGGAAAAAACCCGGCGATGTCGTTTCCGAGGTCCCCGCGGTCGATTGTCGGAATGTCGTCGAACCTCGCCGGAGGCGAACCATATTTCCGATAGAAGGGCACTTCCGAAAAACACCTTTGGACAAACTCCGGGAGCCAGGGCGGAAGTTCTCCCTGCCTCCAGCCCACCTCGGCTGATTCCACTTCGCGGTCGAAGGCGCGCACACGATCGAGATCTTCGGCAGTGAGGCGGTTTCCGCTTTCGTTTCGGTAAATGGGGGCGTGAGGGTGTTCGCGGAGGAAACGAAGCATTTGGTGCCCCGAATCAGTCAGGGTCGGGTAGCGATCGGCGTCCGTTACGATCTCAAGAGCAGCCATTTCATGTCCTCGTCTGCGTTAAGGAGTTAGCCGAATATTTATTCGCGGCTCCATTTATCCGCGGATTCCTCCGCCGCCTTTCGCCTAAGTTGCTCCCGAATCGCCTGTGCCCGCTTTTCCGCCTCGCGGGAAGCGGCAAGGACTCGGGCGCGATGAGTCGAGCTGAGGCCCTCCAAGCGGTCCTCCGACTGGGATTCGGTTTCTCCCGCCGGACGATACCCAAGGTCTGAAAGTGCAAGCCGGGCAAGTTCCTCGCGCCGGTCGGGGTCGGAGACGAATTTTTTTGAGGCAACCAGTTTCGAAAGCTCCTCGGCCCGGGTGTCGAGCAAAAAGAGCACCCTCCCCGGTTGTATTCCATTTTCTTTGAAGTAGTCGTCCCATAACAGCCAGCAGAAGATCAGGGCGATCGAAAGACGGTTCCTGTCTTTAGCCGCATCGCTGCCGGCAAAGATCGACAGGTGCTCCGGTGCGACCGGGTGGTTGATCGCGGCCAAAAGATCCTGCACGACCGCCTGCACGCGCACGCGGCCGCTACGGCCTATGCGCGGCTCGGCAAGAAACTCATCCGGGGTTTCCGCCAATCGCCTGGTAAGCGCTTCCAGGGGTGGGCCTTCCGTAGTTTTCATCATCTTTCTCCAACGAACTTGTCAAAAACCTGGTTGCTGTGACAGTCGCTGCAGGCCTCCGGCAGCTTTTGTCCCAGTGTTCGGCCAAAATGATCGGAGAGCGTAAGAAACGCCTCTACCGAATTTATCTCGGAGATGGGAACCCCGCATTCGAGAGCCGTGAAACTGCACGGCGCCGCCAAGCCCGATTCATCGATGAAAAGAAAATTCTTCCCGGGGAAACATTCTTTTACCGCCAAGCATTCATCTCGTGCGGTGGCCTTTATTCTTCGAAGGTATTCCGGCCCTCCCTGGAGATGAACGCCGAGGACAGCCAAGCGATCTTGCAATCGGGGCAGAACTTCCCCCAGGAGGTTTGCCTGTTCCGGAAGCAAGCGATGCTCCGGGTAGAACTCGGGGCGGTCTCTTCCGCCAAGCTGGTTGAAAGTGATCGTTTCAATTCCCCAAGTGGCCAACTCGAGGCAGAGCGGCTCAAAATCTGCGAAGCTATCTCGCATCAAAACGACATTTGCTCGCAGCTTCGGGCCATAGCCGGCTTGCCGTTTTTCTTCCACCAGCAAACGGACACCTTTACGGATTTTTTCGTATCCTCCCGACCAGCCGCGCATGGCGTCGTGCTTTTCTCCGATTCCATCAACGCTCACGGTCAGTTCCGCATAGTTTTCCAGCAGGTGAGCCCGCATTTCCCCGGACAAAAGCGATGAACCGTTTGTAGTGGTGCTCACCGCAAGGCCAAGTTCTTTACGGAAAATCTCCGTAAGCTTTTTTAGCGGGGCCCAAATGAGAGGTTCGCCGCCAAGCCAGGAGACGAGAACGAAATCTCCGGTCTCCCGCGCATACTCGGACAGCGTCCGCCCGAAGGAGAGCGCCTGCTCCCAGTCGGCTTCACGCCGCGGCCGCTTCAGGCTTCCGTCGAAAGCACAGAAAGGACACGTCAGGTTGCAGCTTTCCGTTACACGCCAGACGACTATCATACGGACTGCTCCTCTCCGTAATGTCTGAGGCTGAATTTGCGGGCGAATTCGATCAGGTCCTCCCAATCCGCCACGGGGTAGACATCCCAGCCCTGTTCGTCCCTCGCCCGCCGAATCAATTTATAGTCCTCCCGATTTTTTGCCCTGCGTTCCCATTCCCGAGGCATATTGAGCACAAACGTTCCACCGCCCCGGGCCCGGCTTAGGGCCATGGCCGCAATGTCCCATCCCGAACCGCCTTTTTCGTCCGTATCGAAAAGGGTCGTAACCCCTTCATCCGAAATCGCCAGGATATGAACCGGCCGGTCGCTTTTTTTGCGAGAACCGTACGTGTCACGCAGCACGTGAATCGGGAAGGCCGTACCTCCTCCGAAATAGCCCGTAAGGACTCGGAGGATTTCCTCTTCGTTTCGCACGAAACCTTTGGTGCTTGTCACCTGGTGCTTTCCCGCCCAGAGGGTCGCCTGAATACGCGCCCCGGCCCGCAGTGCGGAAAGGCACAGTATAGCCCCGGCAAGGGCCGGGTAAGATACGAATACCTGCGGGTTGGCCATGGACCCCGAACTGTCCACGTATATGTCGAGATCGGCGGGCTCCCGGCGCGGCAGCCGTCCTTCGGTCGCACCCCACACCCGCTGGACGGTTGTAAAGCCGGGAATTACGGCAGGGCTTTGCAGAACGCTCTGGAGCCAGTCGGCAGCGTCGATCGGGTGGCCTATGTCCCAGGGTTCGAGTCCTTCGGGCAGAGGGTCCGTGCTCTCGGGAATGCGGCGGGAAGGAAACGGAACGAGGTGGGGCCGAGCCCGCTCGCGGTAATAGCGCACCGCAATGTCGTGGTCCGACAGGCGTAGACCCGAGGCGCGAAGAATCTCCCCATATTGAAACGGCTCTCTTGCCTGTCCCCTCGCAGGCTGCTGGGGGCTCTTGTCTGCCGGAAGAGATTTCTTTTCGCTCTCTTCTGCGCTTTCCTCCAATTCATCCAAATCGGCGAGTTCAGGGTCCATGGAAGGGTGAATGGCGCCCTCCCGCTCGCCGGGGTCTTCATCGGTAAGGCCGGCAGGTTCACCACCCCGGCCCGCGTTGTGCGTATCGAACCAGGCTTCGAGCTGCTTTCCCTTGCGTTTGTCCGAGATAAAATAGGGAAGGAGCAGCATCGCAAAGCGGCCGGCGCCGTCGAGCCAATCGAGCGCATAGCTTCGAAGCAGGCGCGCGCCGAGAAGGGCGTCGCCTTCCATCCGGTCGTCTGTCGGCTGCCCGCCAAGCGAACCGCGCTCGAGCCCCCAAAGCATTTCATAAATTCGCATGTACAGGACCCAGACCTTGCCCGCTTCCGATCCGGACCTCAATTTGCGGTAGACGTCGGCGAGGCGTAAATCCGCGCCGCGATACAACCGGTTGTTTATGAGAAGGTCGGTATAGAGATTGGCCATCATCGGCGCGTGCTGCTCGACCGTTGGAAGAGCAAAACGCATCCGGGCGATCAGCCGCGCGTGGTCGGTGAGAGTGGCGGGGGCGAGCACATGATGCCCTATCTCATGGGCGAGTATCTCGACGCCATAATCGCCAAGCCCTCTTTCCGTCACATCGGCCAAGTTCACGATTATCGCCTGGTCGTGGAGGCGTATCATGGCGAAGCTTTCTTCGAGCCCCTCTCGCTTTGCCTCTTCGCCGGTGTGGCACAAAACCGGCGGGCGCAGCCGGGTAAACCTGCTCCAGGCGGCCAGGGCCTTCGGCCAAGCTGCGGACCAGCGCCTGGAAAGCTCCTCCAGCTCTTCGGTCCCCGATTTTTTGCTTTCCTCTTCCGATGTCTTCATGTCAGCGCCAGTAGAGTCACCACGTGAGTAAGTGGCGAAGTGAGAGCCAGGGTATGGCTGTTTGCCGCAATCGAAGTGAAACCGCCAATCTCGGGCAGTTCGACGCTAAGGCCTTCGCAGCAGATAATCGCCCCCTCGACGGTAATGGACGAAGGGATCGCGGCGTTGCCCTCTTTTTTAAATTCACCCGGGTCTTTCCTGTGAAAGACGGCGCCGAAAACATCGGCTACGAGAAGCCAGCACTCCCTTCCGCTTTTGACCAGAAAATGCTCACCCGATGCCGCAACCAGGGGCGGTTCCCAAAAGAGCCCCCCGAAGCCTCTGAATGCGCCCGCCCTGCGCGCTATACGCAGGCGAGGTCCGGGAGCGTGATCCGGGTCACCTCCATTTTCCGGGTTAAACCAGGGATCGCGGCTCAAACGGTCTAAAAGACCCGACACGGAGACACCCGGCCGGACGCCCAGAGCGGCCCTTGCCGCTGCTTCGGGCAGAGCTTTCGCCAGTTCGATCGCTCCTTCGCGAAAGTGAGCGAGCCCGGCCCTCCAGGCGGCAACCTGGCCGCACTTGAGGAATTCGCCCGGGTCCCGGCATACAGTCGCCATTCGTTCCATATCGCCCAGCCATTTTCCCGGGTTTGCGCCCTGTGTGGCGGCAAGATTATGAATCGCGTTGCAGACAGCCGGGATTATTCGAGCCGGCTCTTCGGCAACGAACCCTGACGCCGACGGGAAAATGCGCCGCCATCCCTCCTCGATCGAGTTCCTGCGTGCGCCCTGACCGGCAAGGCCCTGCCCGACCAGTTCGAGCGCAACGTCGTAGGCCATCGAGGCCGCTTCGAACGTTCTTTCCGGATTGATTGTGGAGACGGCGGCGACTACGGGATCGATTGAAGTCGTGAGAAAAGCCGCGAACTCGTCGCCGTTAAGAGTTGGAAACCTTCGACGGGCCTCAAAAAAGCGCATGTTGAAATCGCTTCGGCCCTCCTTCAACACGGTTGCGAATGCTTCGGATATCATCGGGCGCGCCTCATTTCGTTTCCAGCCAGCGCAGGTAGTTGGTGTAGCGCTGGTGGAGATATTTCAGCTTCAGAAGATCGTCATAGAGGTTCCCGTAGAGCTTTCGCCCCTTGCTCCATTCGCCGATGAGCCGCTCTATTTCGGTGAGGCGCGCTCTCACATCCTTTTCGCTCAAACCGTCAAGCCCTTTTCCGAACTCAGCGGAAAGTTTCGCCACAGGGTCGTCTGCATCGAGATTCAGCCGGTCGTACTCGGCGCAGCTTAGGTCAAAGAGATTTCTCAGCCAGCCGACCCGGTCGCTTCGGAAAAACGCGCACCCGGCCGAATCGAAAAAAGGCGCATCGGGATCCTGCACGAGCTTTTCATGCAGGACAAACGGCAGCACCTGCCGCACGTCCTCCAGGGAAACCACGCGATCTCCTCTGAAATAAGCGATGGCTTTCGTATAAGTGAGCAGGGTCAAAAGCATGCGAACGGACAGGCCGTTTACCGTCTGGCAGCCGAGGTCTTTCAGGCGGTCGCGGCCGGTGTCGAGTGCCGTCAGCCTGCTCCATTCCATACCGGCCAGGCGGGCGGTGTCCTTGGTCTTGTATTCGAACTGGTCGGCTGCGACTTCGCAGAATTCAAACTGGCTCGCAAAAAATTCGATCCGCCGTCGAATCTCGGGGGGAATTGCAACCGCAAGGACCTCCTCCTGCATCCGGTCGAGTTGCTCTTCGGTGAAGATGATTTCCTTGGGAACGGCTTCCTCCGGGCGGATGTTTTCCTCGACCCGGGTCAAAAGGTCGTCCAGAAACCGTGAATTAAACGCAAGCGCCTGCACCACCACATCGATTCTGTCCCTCAATGCTTCAATAACCTGGTAGGTTCCGCCTCCCTGATCGTCGTTTGCGGTAAGAAACCAGGCCGAGTCGGGGCATTCGTACACGTGGTTCAAAATCTCGGCGTAATTGTCGCCCATGACTGTCAACAGAGCGCTTTGGGTGCGGGTAGGTATCCGATTATATTCATCGATAATTTTTACGCGCATCCCGAGCCATTTGCGCCACGAGATGCGGATCTCCTCGATGCTTTGGGCGTTCACCAGGTCCCTGGGCAGAGGATTTCCCAAAAGATCGGCGATTGTCATCTGGGGATGGCCGTGCTGCATCGCCCTTTTCACATCGCGCACCGAATAGCCGGCAAGCACTCCCATGAGGATCGAACTGGCGGTTTTTCCCCGGCCCGGCCCGCCGATAAACAGGCACTTCGTGCGGGTTGCAAATGTGAGAAGAGGTATCAGGACAAAGCTCGAATAGCTCTGACCGGTCGGCAGAATGAGGCGGCTGTTCGTATCGCCCACCATAAACGATGTCGGCGGGTTTTCATTGTACTCGATATCGTAGTGGGGGCTTATTATCGCAGTATTTACGATCCAGAAGTATGCTTGGCGCAATTTTTCATCGAGCGGCAGGCGGTCGGAATCGGCTCCGTTTGTTTTGTCGCTCACCGGCCCTCGGTACAAATCTTCCACGTCAAACAAGCGCGGCTTGGCTTGAGGATGGGGGTTTGTCGGGGCTTTGGATACCTTATGATACAATTCTTGGCGCATATTCTTCCTCTTTAGAGATACAAAACCGGCGTCTTGTAGCCGAGAATTTCCAGCCCCGGAAAGACGAATGCATAGAAGGCATTGTCCAGGC
>JBMFWU010000102.1:0-19300 GCA_049964955.1 Syntrophobacteraceae bacterium | reverse complement strand
ACTTTGCTTCCGGAGGGAAGCCCTTCGTGGCAATGCCTGTTGAACGCGTCCCAGACGTCTTGAAGCGACTGGCCTGCGCGCTCTTCGTGACGCTCGCATTCGGCCTTATCCTGTTTGCCGTCGAGTTTATCTTCGAGCTTCGACAGGCGCTGCAGGATCATCATGAGCAAAAGACTCATGAGGGCGCCCAGTGCGCTGATAACTCCGGTGAGGACATAGAGAGCCATCATGCTATGGTCCTCATTCTGGCCGCGAGTCGCCGGCATCTGGCAGGGTCCTGCGCAGCGAAACGGCTTTGCAAAATATCGCCCGAAGCTGCTTTCCAGTTTCCTGCTTCAACATGACGCCTCAGCTCGGGCCAGTCCCAAAGTCCGTACATGAGCACAAAGGCCATATTGGCAAGGACTCGCTGCGCTTCATCGGGCGAAGCGGCATACCCGGAGAAGATGTGGTCGCAACACTGGACAGCTGCGTGAATATCCTCGCAAAACCACGTCTTGATCGTTTTGTCGGGGATGCCGGTCTTTAGCCATGCAGCAATCTGCGACCAGGGGATCCCGTGCGCCGAAAGATTGTGGCCGATCCCGCCCGTCCAGTTTCCGCGAGTGTCCTTGTATGGCGTGGACCGTATTCCCTCATCGGCGGCTATTTCCGATCTCATGACCGGGTCCTCTTTGAGCTTGTCGAGGTCCATCGAGCACCTCCTCCTATTTGCCAATGCCTTTCGCCATCTCTTCCCTTACCGCCGCGGCGATGAGGGCCTTTACGTCCTCGCTCAACCCGGCCTGTTGTGCGGGGGTGAGTTTGGAAGCAATACCCTGCCAGATCCATTTGAGCCCCTTACCTGCCAGGGAGATCAGATCGTTTTGTTGGGCCAGGGGCAACTTTTGAAAAACCGTGTTAAGAGCCAAAAGACCGACACCGACCTGCGACAGGTGCGCATAGAGCCATGTCCCCATTTGAGAGAGCATCATTGGAGTACTCCTTCGAAGAGAATCGAAAATCCCTGCCACCGTTTGAACACCACTGCGAGATGACCGGGAGTCCAGGCATTGGGGTTTGAAAATTCCACCATGCCGGTTGCCCCGAAGAGCATCTCCGCCTCATTTTCCGAACACACATCCGGGGTCTTGACCGGCAGAAGTCGTGCAACGCCCACGGCTATCAGCGGAAGCTTCCACAAGGGATACAATTGGCCAAGCTTGCCCCTGACCAGGTCGAAGCCGAGTTGGAAAGCGGTATCGTTCATGCCTGCCCATCTTGCGATCCGAACGCAGTGTCCCTTGTAGTCCTCATAGAGGTGTCCCTGTCTCACTTTGGGGAAAACCGTATCGAACGTCGAGCCGTGCGAATCCGTAATAAAGAAGCTGTGATTCCAATAAGGGTCGCAGGCCACCTCCAGGGATTCGTCCCCTGTGATGATCTTTGCCAGGGGCTTATCGCTGTGCGAAAGACAAAAGTCGCCGGGTTTCAAATCGAGCATCATCGCGCCTTCACCTTTGCCAGATCGTCTACCAGCTGCTGCATCGAAAACCCGTTGGGCGCCGGTTTCCGATCGGTCACAAAAGCGCTGTCGATCTTGGCGTACACCTCGAGCTGAACGCCGTATCGGCAGTTTCCCGACATTCGGGTCGCCTTGCCCCAGGTCACGAAATCGTAGCTCCTGCCCCAATTCGAAAAAGCGGTCAGTGGGACCCCGTGACCGCCCAGAACTGCGTTCACGTCCCAACCTTCCGGGATGACCCAATCTTTTCCGGCGTTGAAATCCTCTTCCATGAACGCATAGACGGAGATCGCGGTCGAAAGGGGACCGAACCAGTAGAGCGCCGCATTGATGTGATTGACATTGGTCGGGTCGATGCTCACGTAGGCGCCGATGGTATTTCCTCCAAAGCCCTTCTTTCGCCACCAGGAAAGAGCCTGCCCCCAGGTCGTGCCGTTATCGGTGGGATTGTTTCCTTCCCCATCGGTTTTGTTCGGATCGTAGCCTGTGATTTCCGAGTATGCCGCCACGACTTCCCGGGCGGAGGGCACATAGATTTTCCCGGACAATGCGGTATAGATCATCGTTTCATGGGCAATATCGGCAAGAACACAATCGCCGCATGGCGCAAGGTCGGGGTTTTGTGTGTCGGGACCATTCCCGTCCATTCCCCAGGGGACCCGGACGATCTTTCCCCAATCCCAGGAAGCCGGATGCACAAGGAATTCCGGAGTCTTGATGTAGTCGGACATGCGCAGCATCCGGTTCCTGCTTTCCAGTGGGGTGGGCTTGCAACCGAGTTTGAACTCCATGGGTTTTCCTTTCCTTGCGGCTCTAGAATCCGAGGGCCTTTTTGAGTTTTCCCCAGGCACCGAGATTGTCCACGGTGTAATTTCCGGGAATCACGAGGGACGGTGGAAGCCCCATGGGCGCCGGGGTAATCCCGCGAACGGCGAGGGAAGCCTTGAGTTCTTTGGGCATATTTCCGGTTTGAGCCGCCTGGACGCCCTGGCACAGCCCCACAACCGCACTCACCATGTAGGGGGAAATGGTGGTGGTTACACTCGTGAGATCGGAGTTCAATCCCAGGTCGCTCACCAGGTTGTTGATCAAAAGGACGATGACGGTCCCCTCCGGGGTGTTGATTGCGTCGATACCGGTCCAGACTTTCGACAACAGTTGCTGGAACTGCTGCGCCATTGCGATCGGGTCTTGCGTTGTATCGATCATGCACACCCCGGCCAAAACAGGTTGTACTGCTGTGGAGGCCGGCGAGAATTCGTAGGCAAGATAGCCCACATCGGCCGCAAGCGACTGCACCTGCGCGGGAGTAAGCGTTGTGACCACCGGGGTCACGCTGCCGCCCGTGGCGCATGCCCCAAGACCGAATGCCATCAAGACTGCGACCAGGATCGGTTTGAGCCGTTCAGCTTTCTGCTTCACTCTCTTTCTCCTCTTTTGAGCGCTGTTCGCCGTTTGAATTTATTTCCTTGAAGCCGCAACCTCGCAGGTCTCAGCCGCCATCCCGTTTTTGACATCCTGGGGAGAGGCCCCTATCGTGTCGAGTTTCACTCCGGTAAGCTGGTCAACCGGGTCCTGCATCGGGCCGAGCACCAAACCCGTTTCTTTGGCGCGCTTTCGCGCCGCGGCATCCACCGGCTTCATAAACGGCCCCGGGATAACCTCTTCGCCCACATCGACGATCTCCCCCACTTCATAGATTCTGTTTTCGATAAACGCCTTTTCGAGAATCTGGTATCTTGCCATTGCTTGCTCCTTTCAGTAGCTCTCCGGTCGAAAGGTCGAAGGTCTAAGGTCAAAACCGGGGTCTCCGGCGTGCACTTTTGACCTTCCGACTTTCGACCTTCGGACTTTCGGACTTGCTCTTAGACGTACTGGTTGCTGTAGCCGCTGGGATAGCCGAGGTTCGGGCCAAGATGCGAGTTGTCGAGAACGATTCCCGCCGCAATTGCTCCCGCTGTCATGTTGGCGCCGGTGACCACGTAGGTAAGCTTCAAAAACTTCTGGACCCCCGGCGGTATCTTAAAGGCGTTGATTTTGTACCCGGCCACAAGGGTCGCCACACCGATAACCGGGGATTCCTGAATAATCGACCAACTCCCCGGGGCGCCCGAACCGTTGTCGGGAGCTGTCTGAAGAAGGACCTGAAGATTTGCGCCCGAACCGGCAAAACTCGTCATCACCATAACGGCGATCTGCAGCGCCGGATCGTCCCCGATACCCACGTCTCGGCCTTTACCGGATGCCGAGGCGCCTATCTGGCCGACATCGATCGTGTTTGCAGAGTCGGTATTTGCACTCGTAGTAAAGGAGGTCCCCGAGTTTACAGAGGTCCCCGAGAGCATCCCGCCGGCGCTGACACTTCCATCGAACAGTAAAAGCGCATCCATTATCATCGCTCAAAACCTCCTGTGTTCCTGCCCGGCGCCAAGCGCCGGGCTATATGTCCTATCGGTCCAATTGGTCCTATTCTTTTGAACCCGCTCTAAACCACCCGCGCCTCGGTGTTCAGCAACTGATCGCAGGTCCTTATCGGAATGCCCCGGAAGGATGTCACGGGCCTGCCGGCGAACTCGTCCATTCGAAGCAGCATGTTGTTCTTGTTGAGGGCCTGGATGTCGAGCCAGGTGGAAATGGCGCGGTTGCAGTAAAACCCGGCCTGTCCCATCGAGAGCATCGGCTCGCCGTTCTGCCCGGAGGTCTGGACGTTTCCGGCGCGCGCCGGCTGGATGGGAAGCCTGTGGACGGCTCGGACCATGAGGTTTATGAGGTTTGGAGGGTTTGCTCCGGAAAGTGTGGTGACATCGATGTTGCAAATCCGCACCGCAAACCGCCAGTCCTTTACCACAAGCCCCGCGTCCCACTTGTAGTGGGTCCTCCAGGCGTAATAGGGGTTGTTGTTCGCGTCATAGACCGGGGTCTTTCCCATGTCTTCCTGGACGAAACCGGCTTTTCTGCCCTTGGGGAAGATACCGTGAATGGCGGTCGGCCCCCACATGATCAGCCACATCGAGGTATTGGTGCTTCCCGTCCCGCCGGCGTCGATCACGTTGTTTGCCGTCTGGGCCGTCGCCGTGTTGACGCTCGGATACCTCGGGGCAAGGCCCATGAAGGCGGCAGGAACACTGGTGATATTGTTGTAGAAAATCGTTCCCGCCATCTGCTGGTTCATTCCCTCGAGGAAGGCGAGTTCCTCGGAGAGCCGAAACGCGCGATCGTTTCCGGAAAGCGCCACCAGGTCCACATCGATATCGGAGTAAGTCTCGAGCATGCCGCAGGTCTCGGTAATCTGCGCGGTGGTACTTTTTCCGCGCGGAACACCCTGATTCAAAAGACGCCAGTACGCCTGGGGAAGCCCTGTGCGTATCGTCGATTTGTGACCGGTCGGAAGGTTTCCCTCCACCCAGAGCATGTCCTCCAGGATTTCATTTGTCTGAGAAAGAAGATTTATGATCTCGGCGATCTTGCCCTCGTCGTCGATACGCTTTGCCCAGTCCATGAGCGTTAAAGCCATGGGTCCTATCGTCGCCATCGTTTAAAACCTCCGTAGCGTGAAGCGAGGAGCACGCAGCAGGAAAAAATCGGTTTCAATCTTGCTTCCTGCTTCTAGCTTCCTGCTTCCGTCATTGTTGGGTACATGGAATTGAGCAGTGAGTCCTGCCTGGCCTGCGGCGCCGGTTTCCCGCTAAGGTGTTCCGGCTCGGCAAGAAGCCTCCCCATTTTCACAAAAAGCTTTACAATCGCAGGATTGTTTCCGGCCCCGGTGGTATTCAGGGCCTCGCGAAGCGCCTTCGCTTCGGGTTCGGTTCTCACAAACGGATTGGCTTCGCCTGCCACAAAGACATTTCCCGCCTCTCTTACCGATTGTTCATACTTTGTTCCTCCAATCTCCGGGTCGATTCGCACCTCTTCCTGCCACTTTGTCTGGAGGTCGTTCCACGCCTTATAGGGCTGTTCGATCATCTGCCTGATCTTCGGCCCGGCAAAATCGAGGACCTTCTGCGCCTGTTCCTGCGTTAAATCCTGCTCTTTGGCGAAGGACTTAAACTCGGTCAGGTCCTGGTTCTCCAATTTGAAAGCGTCCGGAAATGTAAAATCGGCATATTCCTCCGGGGCTCGTTTTTCGGGCTGAGCTTCCTCAGCTTTCTGCTCGCCCGGCTCCTCGGGCTTATCTCCCGTAAGAAGGCTCGTCTGCTTTCCTGCTTCAACCTTTTCGGCTTCGGTTTGCCTCGAAGTTTCGGGCGCCTGCGTCTGAGTTTCTTGTTCTGCCCCCGGGGGCTGCGCAGGTTCTTTGGTTACAACCGATTCCCCGCTTTGGAGCCCTGCCGCTTCCGGGTTGTTCACTGCTGCTTGTTCTTCGCTCATCTCGGGTTTCTCCTTTACGCCAATAAAAAAAGCCCGACTCGCCGTAGCTACGAGTCGGGCTTTTCATCGGCTGCGCTTAAACCGGGCCAGGGCAAGCGCAAAAGATTTTCGAATCAATTTACCTTCGCAGGCATTGGTATACGGGACGGGTTAGGGTTTTGCAAACGGCAACCAGAAATGGCAATGAAAGCGGCAACCGGAAGTGGAAACCAGAAAAGGAAAAAAAAAGGCAGGCTCAAAAAAAGCCTGCCCTATTAAGAATTCTCGGTGGACTCAGAAATCAAAACAAGGTCCTTGCCGCCGCTTCGGTAAGAGACAGAAACGGGTGGGGGAATATACCGAGGTAGATCGTCATGACTACAAGGGAATAACTCATAAACCGCGTCCACAGATCGACATTAACAGCCGGATAGTCTTTTACCGGTTTCAGCAGATATGCCGCCTTGATGACGATCAAATAGTAATAGAGCGATATGGTGGCATTCACCATGCCGATAATGACGAGGAAGAGGTAGCCCTTGTTAAGGGCCGCCGCGAAAACGAGGAACTTTCCGGTAAATCCGGCTGTAGGCGGAATACCGGCCAGGCCGAAAAGACCGAGCATGAGGGTAAGGGCAAGAAGCGGGGAGCGCTTGTGCAGGCCCGCCAGTTCCTTTATCTGCAGGTTATGGCCGTCATCGGCGACCTTCATGATGACCATGAACACCGAATAGTTCATGACAAGGTAGGCGGCCGCATAGTACATGGCGCTGGCATAGCCTTGACTCGTAAGCGTCAGGATTCCGATCAGCATATAGCCGGCGTGCGCGATGCTCGAATAGGCCAAAAGCCTTTTTATGTCTTTCTGGATGAGGGCGACAAGATTTCCAAAAGTCATCGAGGCAATGGAGAGAACGATAAGCAGTTTTATCATTCCCGGGCTGGTTCCGCCGGAGAGACCGGCGAACCGGATGATCATGGCCGCGGCGGCCATTTTGGAAACAGTCGCTATATAGGTCGTGACCTGATTGGCAGCACCCTGGTAGACATCGGGGGCCCAGATGTGGAACGGGAACACTGCGAGCTTGAAAAAGAAGCCGGCAAGCGCAAGAAGCAGCCCGACAATGGCAGCCGGCTGCGTAATGACACCTGGCAGCACTTTGATCATCTGCGGCACATAGGTGGTGTGTGCCACACCGAACAGCAGACTGATCCCGAAAATCATCAGGCCCGAGGCGGTGACGCCGATCATGAAGTATTTGATGCCGGCCTCGGAGAAGCGTCCATCCCCTCGACGCATGGGCACCAAAAGGTAGAGCGAGTAGGAGGAAAGCTCTATGGCGACGTAAATCGTCAGCATCTCGACTGCGCTTACGAGCATCATCATGGCCAGCGTACAAACGAAGATCAAGAAGTAGTACTCGGCGTGCTGACTGGAATCGATCCCCTTAAGCTCGCCGGAGGAGAAAACGACCCAGACCGTGCCCAAAGCGAGCAGCACTTTGAATATCTGGCTGAAAAGGTCTACCCGGTAGCAATCGAAAAACAGCATCCCTTGCTGGTGGGAAGAGGCTACTGTCGCCAAAAGACCGACTGCAGCGAGAACGACCGCCCATCGGTGATACCCGGCGGGATTAGGCGTCTTTCTCAACGAGAACATGAAAAAGAGAAGAGCGCCCAGGATGAAAAAAAGCTCGGGAAGAAATTGCATAAAATAGGTCATCACGTTCCTTTACCTGACAAGCTTTAGAACCGGGTCACAAACGGAATAACCGTGCTCTGAATGACGTCGAGAATCACCTTTGGAAACAGGCCGAAAAACAGGATACAGCTCGCCAAAATGATTCGCGGGACAGCGAGAAACTTCGAAACATCGGGAATGTGTTCCCACTTCGGGTTCTTTTCCCCGTAGAAAGTCCTCTGCACGACACGCAACATGAAAAGCGCGCTAAGAATCATACCCACGCATGCCAGGATACCAGCCACCGGGAAAACCTTTACCGCGGCAGTGAGCACCAGCAGTTCCGCCCAGAAACTGGCGAGCATCGGCACCCCGATCCCCGCAAGAGCTGCGAAGATGAAAAAGGCGGAGGCAATAGGCATGGTCTTGGACAACCCGCCAAGCTCGGGAATGATCTTGGTGTGCGTGCGATCGTAGATGAAGCCGACCGCGGAGAAGAAAAGGGCCGTCATGATGCCGTGCGCAAACATCTGGAAGACGGCCCCGTTAATGCCGTTAACCGTCAGGGTCGCAAGCCCGAGACCCACAAGCCCCATGTGCGAGACGCTCGAATAGCCGATCACATACTTCAAATCGGTCTGTGCCAGACCGGCGAGCGCCCCGTAGATAATACCGATGGTGCCCAGAAGCGCCATGAGATGCGACCAGTAGACCGCTCCCTGAGGACAAAGGGTCATGCCGATCCGAAGGATTCCATAGGCGCCAAGCTTCATCAGAACGCCCGCGTGAATCATGCTCACGGCTGTGGGCGCCGCCACGTGGCCGACTGGTGACCATGTGTGGAAAGGCCACACCGCGGCAAGAATCCCGAACCCCAGGTAGAGCATGAGGAAAGCCACCTTCTGGTCGAAGAGGCTGAAGCCGATTTTCTGCAGCATGAACAGATCGAAGGTATGCCCGCCACCCTTGGCCCACAAGAAGAGGATCGCAGGCAAAATGAAGGCGCTTCCCGCCAGCAGGTACAGCGTGAGCTTCATCGCGCCGTACTCTTTGCGCGTGCCTCCCCATATCGCGATCAACGGGTACATCGGGAAAAGCGAAACGTCATACCACACAAAGATCCAGAAAAGATCCATCGACATGAAGACGCCGTAGACGCCGGCAACCAGCAGAAACATGAGCGCGTAGAATTCCTTCACGCGATGTTCCAGCTCCCACATCGTCCAAACGCCCGTGAATAAAACGATGGAGGTCAGAAGCATCATGGGCAGATTTATACCATCGACGCCGTTAAACCAATAAATGCCGATGCTTTTTACCCATAAAAACCGCTCTACAAACTGCAGCCCGCCCTTATGGAAATCATAGGCGTGATAGAGCCACAGACAGAGCACCAGCCCGACGGAAGCGCTGGCAAGGCTCACCTGCTTTATGAGCTTCGTTTTCTCAGGCGGTATGAAAAGGATAACCAGCAACCCGACTATGGTAGTCATCAGGATAGTGGTCAGGATCGGAAAACCGGCCATGTTCATCGCACTCATTAGATGCCCTTGTGATAGTTATGGTTGAACTAGATCACGAAATAAAGAACTGCGGCCCCGGCGGCAAGCACCATGAGCAACAGGTTGAACTGGAGCATTCCGGACTGAAGAAAGCTGAATACGCGACCGCTTCCCTCTGTAAATACGCACATCCCGTCGATACCGCCATCTATTATGCGCCGGTCGTTTTTAACGAACAGACTGGTAAGGCCTGCATAGACGAAAGTATCGAGCGTCTTGCGGTAAAATACGTCCATAAACCACCTGTAGTCGAACAACGTCCAGATGGCCGGAACATAGCTGAGAAAACCCTTGCGGCTGGCGCCTTTTCTTCCGTATTCGAGAAAGGCGATCGCAATACCGAGCAATCCGGCGGAAATCCCGAGGATCGTGAGCAGAGGACCGCCGGGTTCATGAGCGTGCTGTGCTCCGGCTTCAGCCACGTGCGCGGCCACCTGCACCGCAGTTCCACCGTGCTTTGCGAGCTCGGAAGCATAATGGGCAGTGTGCATGAGGAAATGCTCCACTGCGTGTTCGGTAAAGCCAAGCACAACGGTCACGCCGGCAAGAAACATCACCGGGATGGCCATGGCCCAGAAGATATATCCGTGATGCCCTTCCTCATGTTCATCAGAAGAAGCGGCGTGCTCTTCATGGCCGCTTTCCTCGATTCCCCCCATGGGAAACATGATGTGGAATATCAGGCGAAAACTGTAATAAGCGGTAAGCACGGCCCCGAAAAGCCCGGCCACATACCAGATCTTGTTCGGCTGAGCCGCCAGGATCTTTAGAATGGCCTCCTTGCTGAAATAGCCGGAGAAAGGAAAGACCCCGGAAAGCGCGAGTGCTCCAATCGTCATACACACCAGAGGAATCCGCAGCTTGCGTCCACCCTTCTTGCCGATGATGCGCATGTCGTTCGTGTGGAATTCATGAATGAAAATGCCGGAGCAAAGGAAGAGCAGGGCCTTGAATCCCGCGTGGGTGGTGAGATGGAAGACTCCGATGGAATACCCACCGGCGGCCAGAGCCATCACCATATACCCGAGCTGACTGACCGTTGAATAGGCCCACACCTGCTTGAGATCGTAAGTAACCATCGCCATGGTCGAGGACAAAACCATGGTGACCGTACCAATCAGGAGCGCGAACGCCATAGTTTGAGGCGAGGCGGAAAAGAACGGAAAAATCCTGCTGAACATGTACACACCGGCGGCCACCATCGTTGCCGAGTGCAAAAGAGCGCTGACAGGAGTCGGGCCTTCCATGGCGTCGGGCAACCAGGTGAGCAGCGGAAACTGAGCGCTCTTGCCGATAACGCCGCAGAAAATCAAAAGGGAGGAAACAGTGATCAACCCCTGTGAAATGGCATGCGAAGCGGCTGCATGATTCAACACGGGAATGCTGAGGTTTCCAAACCCGATGAGCAACAGGATGAGGCCGAGCAGAAAGCCCACATCACCCACCCGGTTCATCACGAAAGCCTTCTTGCCGGCCTGGGAGGCGCTCCACTTTTCGTAGTAGAAACCGATCAGAAAGTAGGAAGCAAGCCCCACCATTTCCCAGAAAATGAACAGCTGGAGCATTGTGCCCGCGATGACCATGTTCATCATCGCCCAGGCAAAAAGAGACTGAAAGGCGTAATACCGGCTGTATCCGGGGTCTCCCGCCATGTAGCCCAGGGAGTAAATCTGCACCAGACAAGCGATAATGCCGACGATGGTGAGCATCAGCAGACTAAGCGGATCGAGATAGTAGCTAAAGGCAATGTTGAGCTTTCCGGAGCTGAACCACAGAGTCTGGTACTGAAGCGCCGGGGCGCTGAAGAGCTTGACGAGAAGATAAATCGCACATGTCGCCGCAACACCGATCGACCCGACGGAAATCCGACTGGATACCCCGGGCTTGGATCTCGTAAAGATCAGAATGACCGCCATGGCGAAAAATGGAAGGTTTGTACCCAGAACCGTCGCGAACAGGACGGGATCCCTAAGCAATGCGCCCATAGCGGTTCTATCCTTTCATCTTCTGAGCAGCTTCGATGTTAATCGAGTGCATCCTGCGGTAGAGAGCGAGAATGATGCTAAGACCGATCGCGGCTTCGGCTGCCGCCAGCCCCATTACGAACAGGGTGATCACCTGCCCCGTCACCGGATCGGGAGCAAGGAACTTGTTAAAGGCCATAAAGTTGAGGTTGGCCGCATTCAGCAAAAGCTCGACCGAGATCAACATCGCAATCAGATTGCGCCGCTGAAGAATCCCCAGAAGGCCCGCTGAAAAAAGAAAAGCCGAGATGATCAGATAACTTGTCAGGCTGTTCACGAACTTAACCTCCGGCTGAATCCGGCGGTAATCACCGCGCCGATGATAGCAACGAGAAGAACCAGTGAAATGACTTCGAACACAAGTTCATAACGGGTGAGCAGCGCATTGCCGATGGCTTCCACCGACCATTGCGACGCCTTGTAGACATGTCCGGCAACAGGCGCCCATTTCGTTCTGAGCGCAACGCCGACCGCACCGACGAAAAACACCACGCTCGCGAGAATCCCCAGCCACACTTTGGAAGTGGGCCGCGGCGGCGTCTCCAGGTGGAGCGGGCGCGAAAGCATTATCGCAAACACGATCGCGATGCAAATCGCCCCCACATAGATGAGCAACTGCATCAGAGCCACAAAAAGGCTGCCCAGATACAAATACAATCCGGCAATACCAACCAGCGCCAGCGCGAGCCCCAGCACATTGTAGAGAATGTTACGGGGGAAAATCGCTATCAAAGCACCCGTAACGGTGAGTGCAACCGTGCCCCAAAAGGCCGCCTGCAAAATGAAATTAAGGCCGGAAGTCTCCATCCATATCCCCTTGCCCCGAATAAGTTACCAAATCTATCAGGCCGCAATCCCCTGAGTCGCCTTTTCATCTTTCTTTTTTTCGACCTGCTTTTCCAGCCTGGCCATCAGGTCGATTTGGCAATCGTCCCTCGTATCGCCGACCAACTCATATTCTTTGGAGTATTTAAGGGTCGATGTGGGGCAGATTTCCACGCAGAGGCCGCAAAGCGAGCACTTGCTAAAATCGATGACATAGCTCGTAAGCGTCTTGGGGCCCTTTTCCTTCTGCTTTTCCCCCTGCACCCGAATGACCCCGCTGGGGCAGGTCTTCTCGCAGTTCATGCACACGATGCATTTGTGCGTCCCTGTTTCCTCAAATATCTTCAACTCTATGTGGCCGCGATAGGCCGGGGAGAGCGGGATTTTCTTTCGCGGATACTGGACCGTCACCAGAGGCTGAAAAAGCCGGCGCCCGGTAACGACCATTCCTTCGATCAGACTCAAACCGCCATCGAATATATCTTTAAAGTAGCCCATCTTGCAGTACACTCCACCAATCAGATAATCTTCACGATAATGGCCGTAATCACGAGGTTCACAAGGGCAGCCGGAATGAGCACCTTCCAGGAAAAGTTCATCAGCTGGTCAAATCGCACGCGAGGAAATGTCCAGCGAACCCACATGATCACGAAAATCAGAACATAGGTCTTTAGAAGGAACCAGACGACCCCCGGTATTCCGAGGCCGATTCCGAAAAGACCGTTCCAGCCGCCCAAAAACAGACTCGTGGCCACTGCACTTACCAGGAACATGTTTGTGTATTCGGCCAGGAAGAAGAGTCCGAACCCCATTCCGCTGTATTCGGTATGAAACCCGGCAACGAGTTCCGACTCGGCTTCGGGAATGTCGAAGGGAGCGCGGTTGGTTTCCGCCGTTGCCGCGATCAGGTAGATCAGGCATGCCAGCGGCTGAATAAATATGAACCAGACGGTATGCTGCGAGGCCACGATGTGTGAAAAGTCGAGCGAGTGAACCATCAACACGACGCTCATTACCGCCAGAAGCAGCGGAATCTCATAGGCGACGTTCTGGGCGACGGACCGAACCGCGCCGAGCAGGGCGTATTTGTTGTTGGAAGCCCAGCCGCCGGTAAGGATCGCAAGGACGGTAATCGTCGAAAAGGCAAAGACCAGCAGCACACCCGCATTCATATTATGGATGATCATCGTGGGGCTGAAGGGCAGCACCAGGAAGGCAACGAGTACGGGGGTGAATACCAGGATCGGCGCCAGGAAAAACAGCTTCATGTCCGCCTTTGCCGGCAGGATCAGCTCCTTTCCCACCAGCTTCAGCCCGTCTGCCATGGTCTGGAGCAACCCGTGCGGGCCAACCTCCATCGGGCCCGGGCGCAGCTGAATATGCCCGGCCACCTTTCGCTCGAGCCATACCAGAAAAAGAGCGTTCACCGGCGCAAAGACCAACACGATGATCAGCCCCAAAATCAACCGGAACCATTCGGAACCCAACAAGCCGGACAATTCTTATTCCTCCTGAAAAAGGCCTACCCCAGCATTGAGCCTGAAAAAACCTCTTCCCTATCTGTCTATTTCAGGAATGACCACGTCTATGCTCCCGAGAACGGCGATGGCGTCTGCCACCAGCATGCCCGGCAACACGTCGTTTAAAACATTCAAATTGCCAAAACTCGGAACCCGGATGTGACAGCGGTACGGAGTATTGCTCCCGTCGCTCACCAGGTAATAGGCGGTCAAGCCGCGCGCGCTCTCAAAGGCTGCATACACCTCGCCCTTTTGCGGGCTGAGCTTCTGAGGCACCTTCGGAGTAATGAACTCCCCTTCCGGAAGTTGGTCGAGCGCCTGATCGATAATGCGGCAACTCTGCTGCATTTCCTTGAACCGAACGTCGTAGCGGTCGAGCGCATCGCCTTTGGAACCGGTCGGGATTTCGAACTCGAACCTGTCGTACACCTCGTAGGGCTCGCTTCTGCGGACGTCAAAATCTACGCCGCAGGCCCGCAGGTTCGGCCCCGTCACCCCGTACTGCCTCGCCAGCTCTTTATCGATCACCCCGACATCCCGGGTGCGGTGAATGAAGATGACGTTTTTGGTAACGAGGTTTTCGTAATCGGCCCAGCGAGTCTCCATGCGCTTGAGGAAGGCGCGGGTCATCTCGATGAATTTGAAATCGATATCCTGCGAGACTCCGCCGAAGCGGCAATAGGAATAGGTCAGTCTAGACCCGGTTATCGAATCCAGAATGTCCAGAATTTGTTCGCGATCGTCAAATGCATACAAAAACGGAGTAAAGCCCCCGAGGTCCAGCAGATAGGTCCCAAACCAGAGCAGGTGACTCGATATGCGGTTAAGCTCCGAGGCTATCACCCGAATGTATTTGGCCCGCTCCGGGACCTTGATTCCGGCCAGCTTTTCAACCGCCAGCACAAACCCGTGGTTGAACATCATTCCGGCCAGATAGTCCATGCGGCTCGTGTTGGGGAGAAACTGCTTGTACTGGCGGTTTTCTCCCATCTTTTCGTGGCCCCGGTGACCGTAGCCGATGACCGGGTCCGCCTTCACGATATATTCGCCGTCAAGGTCCAGCAGAATTCTCAGAACACCGTGCGTACTGGGATGCTGCGGCCCAAGATTTAAGGAATATATTCTACCGTCCGCCTCAACTCTTTCCAGTTCATCCATAAATCACTTCCCGCTTGTGATATGCGCCAACTTTCCCGAACGTCTTCAAAAGAGGGTAATAGTCAGCGTCTTCAGGGAGCAATAAAGGCCTCATGTCACCATTTCCGGAAAACTTGATGCCGAAGAAATCGTGCACTTCGCGTTCGAGCCAGACTGCGCCGCGAAAGATGTCGCAAATGGAAGGAGCGACCTGATCGTGGCCGCACAGCATTCTCACCACCGCGCGCGCCCCTGCTTCATAGCAGTTGAAATGATAGACCAGTTCGAAGGTATCTTCAAAATCCAGGGCCGTGATCGATTCGAGAAAAAAGCCCGCTGCATCGAACTCCTTCGCCGCATCCCTGATGCCCGAAATAGGGACGGCCACAGACCACGAGGCTCCCCTAACCCCGGTTTCGTCCCTCATGAGGGGCGCGTCCGGAAACTTGGAACGTATTCTCGCTTCAATATCTTTTATCTTCATCTCAGTTCGCGCCTCCGGAAACCCGCTTGAAGCGGCGCAGCACATTCCTGCCCTCACCGCGGGTAATCTTGTCCTCAAGAGCCAGAAGCCCCTGCAGCAGCGCTTCCGGACGCGGAGGACAGCCCGGAATCACAATATCCACCGGGACAATGAGATGCGCCCCCGGCACAATCGCATACTGCTCCTCGTACTCGAAAGGACCGCCGGAAATGGCGCAATTACCCATCGCGATACACCACTTGGGGTCAGGCATCTGGTCCCACAACATCTTGATGGCAGGGGCCATCTTCTTCGCAATGGTTCCCGCCACGATCATCACATCCGATTGGCGCGGCGAAGGCCTGAAAACACCCGCGCCGATGCGGTCCAGGTCGAAACGCGAGGCACCGGCCGCCATCATCTCGATCGCGCAGCACGCCAGACCGAAGGTCATCGGCCACAGCGAATTGGCCCGCGCAAGATTCAAGATATCGTCAAGGAGAGCAAATTGAACGACCGGCGCGCCCGGTTCTCTCACCTTTTTGTCCATTCAAAAACTCCTTTTCGCCATGCGTATACAATCGCCAGCGATAAAATTCCAACAAACACAAGAACTTCGACCAGGTCTCGAACGGCATAGCTGCCGTAGACCGTCCCCACCGGAAACAGGTAGAGCACGTCCACATCGAAGGCCAGGAAGATCAGCGCGTATATGTAGTAGGCCACCGTAAACTGCATCCAGGCGCTGCCGATGGTCTCCATGCCGCTCTCGTAGGTGGCTTCGCGCTGTGCGCCCTGCCCCCGCTTGACAATCAGCTTGGAAAGGATCACCGGAACGACCGCGAATCCCAGCCCGGCAACCAGGTACAGAGCTATGGCCAAAAAGTCACTCGTAGGCTTTTGAACGATCACAAGCCATTCTCCTGTGGTTTAGTAATTATACGATGAACCGATTTATAGGAGCAGGATGGTCGCCGTGCTTCCCGGGTCGAAGAGCAACGGCGAAACCGGAGCGCAACGACACGGACCCGAGATAGAGGCACAGAAACCGATATTCTTCAACTTATCATTCGCCATGAGTGACGGCCTGGAATCGAGAAAATTGCTTCAGAGCGTGTCAGCCTGGCAATGTGGCGAAGAATAATTCTCCTCTTTCTTAAAAACCATTGATTTGGTGGATTCATTTGATTTTAGGCTTAGAAAGCCAACCCAAAACGATCCGATAGATAGCAGATTTTGCACAAATTTGCACGCAGTTTTTTTCCATGCCCGTCCGGTTCTCGGTGTGCTATCCTGGAAAAGAGTTTCACTTCCAGCCAGGAGAAATCGTATGTTGGCGCTTACAGCCCCTGAGATGGCTGCACTCGACGCAAAAACAATCCGGGAAGCCGGCATACCCGGCATTGTCCTCATGGAAAACGCCGCACAGGGCGCGGCGGCTTTTTTTCTGCGGGCTGTCCCCGATTTGCTCGAAAGGCGCATCACCGTTGTGGCCGGGGCGGGCAACAATGCGGGAGACGGCTTTGCGTTGGCAAGGATCTTCCATTCGAAAAGAGCTGAGGTAAACGTGGTTTGCCTTCGCTCCCCCCAAAAGCTGAGCGGCGATGCCCTGACCAATTTTTCCATACTGGAAAAGATCGGAGTTCCGGTAGCGGTCTGGGATGAGACAAAGGATTTCGATTCGCAGTGGGAAACGGTCTCGGAAAGCGACGCCGTGATCGACGCCATTTTGGGAACGGGACTGAAAAGCGAAGTCAAGGGCCTCTACCGCCAGGTGATCGAACGACTCAACACGCTGGAGGTTCCGATCCTTTCGGTGGATATTCCTTCGGGACTCGACGCTTCGACCGGGGTGCCCCTTGGCACGGCGGTAAGGGCTACGGCCACGGCAACCTTCGGTTTTCTCAAAATCGGCTGCGTGGTAGAACGCGGGCCCGAACTGTCGGGCAACGTGGAAGTTATCGACATTGGAATCCCGCCCGGCATTGTGGAATCCTCCGGCCTCACCCGATGGTATCTTCAGCCGGAACTGCTTTCACAGTGGATCGAACCGCGCAGTAGCGAAACCCACAAGGGACAGGCGGGGCATGTGTGCGTTTTGTCGGGCTCGGTCGGAAAAACCGGGGCCGCAACACTTGTGTGTCTTGGCGCTGGACGGGCCGGGGCCGGTCTTGTCACCCTCTTCGTTCCGCACAGTCTCAATGCGATCCTCGAGGTGAAGCTCACCGAAACCATGACACTTCCGATTGCCGAGACCCCGCAGAAATCTCCTTCTTCTGCCGCCACAGGCGGGATTATTTCCTTTCTGCAGGGTAAGCAGGCCCTGGCCATGGGGCCCGGGATTTCGACAAATGAAGACACAAACGCCCTTGTGAAAAATCTCCTGCTTGGCGCACCATGTCCTGTCGTAGTCGATGCCGACGCGATTACAGCGGTATCCGATGAACCCGACATTTTGCGCAAGTCGCCGGTGCCGCTCGTCCTTACTCCCCACCCGGGCGAAATGGCCCGAATCTGCCGCTGCACCGTGTCCGATATCCAGCACAACCGGCTCGAATCGGCAATAAAGTTCAGCAGGGACTATGGGGTCGTGCTGGTCCTCAAAGGGCATCGCACGATCGTGGCCGCCCCCGACGGAAGACTCGCCATAAACAGCACGGGAAACCCGGCAATGGCCGGCGGGGGAATGGGAGATACGCTCACCGGGCTAATCGCGGGCCTGCTCGCCCAGAAGTTCGATCCCTTCGAGGCTGCATGCATTGGCGTCTATGTCCACGGGGCAGCATGCGACCGGTTGTTTGAAGGGTATTCGAGCCGAGGGCTCCTGGCAACCGACATGCTCGAAGAGGTCCCTGCCGTATTGGGAATGCTCGAACGCGGGGAAGTTCTATGAACGAATTTATCTTCCACTCCCCCGGCGAAGAGTGCTCCCTGCTCCTTGGCCGAAAAATAGGCGAACTGCTCCAGGCGGGGGATATTCTTGCTCTATGGGGAGAGTTGGCCGCGGGGAAGACGCTTTTGACCCGGGGAATCGCCCGGGGGTTGGGCGTACCTCCCGAAGAAAGGGTCACAAGCCCGACCTTTACCATCATAAACGAATATTCGGGAAGGCTTCATCTCTTTCACCTCGACCTCTACAGGCTCTGCGGCGCCGAAGAACTCGATACCCTTCCCTGGCAGGAATCGCTATTCGGAAACGGGGTCGCGGTAATCGAATGGCCCGAGCGGCTTGGGCCGCTTCTTCCAGACAATCGATGGGACATCGAATTTTCGATCTCCGGGGAAGAAAACCGAACAATGCTCTTGCGCTGCCAGGGGCAAAATAACCGGAAGCGAATGGCCGAGTGGGTGGCAACGCTTGAGACCCTGCAGACCGATTCAGTTTGCCAGGCATGAGGGAGCGGGAGAGCGGTCGGGAGGACAGGGCTAAACTACCTAAGAAAAAGAAAACGAGACAAAAAAATAGTGGCGTGCCTTAAGGCTACCACCAGTCTTAATTTAGTTTGGTCTTGTCGGGCAATCCCCAGAATTCAGCCTTGGGGATTGCGAAGCGTCTTAGGATCGCGTCAATCACCGCCGGCGCAATCTCTGTTCCTTGGCCATGATTCTTAATGGGATATTGGGGGCCTTTCCGCGACCCCGGAGAGTCAGGTCTAACGAGGATAATTTCAGAGCCCTTACCTCGCTGGAACCACCGCTATCCTCAAGAGCCTCGACGCCGTAAGGTTTAAGTCGATTAATCAGCTCCCGAAGCTTAAGAGCGGCCCTAGACATGACACTCCGCTTCGGATTTGCACATCTTGGCTACGATCCACGGGGGCATAAAAGTTGGTGGTTCTTCCGTCGCAGAAACTGGTACTTCGATTGCTCTTTCCTCAGGCTCCTCCTTGCACCCATAAAACTCCTCCCACACCTCCGGGGGGGCGGGCCGGTAAAGATGGTCAAGGTTATCATTGATGAAAGCATACTTCAGGTGGGCCACGATGAGGTCTATCAAGTCATCGGCAGCTTCATCAATAGAATTCCCGGTTGCCAGGATGTCCAATTCCATACAGTGAGCGACGAATAACTCATCTTCTTTTTTGACGAGAATGTTAAAAACTATGCTGGCAGAGCGGCTCATGGCCATCCCTCCTTTAATACTCGTGGAAAATCTCAAAGTGACATAAGCCCGCATTAGCTGGCTGGAGCAGTTCCAACCATTTTTGCCCCATTTTGCCCATTGGGTCAACTGGAAACC
>JBMFWU010000101.1:0-19321 GCA_049964955.1 Syntrophobacteraceae bacterium | reverse complement strand
TTTTTCCAGAAGTATCTCATCTGTTTTCTTCCCTGATTTGAGGCAAAAGGTCAAGGCGCTTCCTTGAAACCCTTCGGCTGGAGCCGCCAGTCGATCCTGGCATCAAATATAAGGCTGAAAGGGGAAGCCGCCGCACCTCCGCGGGGGAAAAACTCGACAGGATTAAAGAACCTATAGGACCTATAAGACCTATTGGACTTATTGGACTTATTGGACTTGGATTTCTCACAAGGAACTGCTTACCGCCGGGAGAGACAAAAACCGTCGACATGGATTACAGGATTTGGCATTCTTTCAACTATTTGCTGTTCATCCTGTTCATCCTGTTCATCTTACCCGGTATCGAGTATGCTTACGGGTCATTTTGTCAGACCCTTTGATGGATTGGAATTTGGAAGTGGACGGTTGCAAATCGCGGGGTTCGGGCCGGCTGAAAAACATGTTCCGTGCCTTCCGCTACAGGAATTATCGCCTTTTTTTCTTCGGCCAGGGAATATCCCTGATCGGCACGTGGATCCAGCAGGTGGCGCTCAGCTGGCTGGTCTATCGGCTTACCGGCTCGACCCTTCTTTTGGGTACGGTTGCTTTCTGCAATCAGATTCCAACCCTTTTTCTGGGGCCTTTCGCCGGGGTTGTGGCCGACAGGTTCGACCGCAAGGGGTTGCTGCTCTGGATCCAGACGACCGCGATGGTGCAGGCCTTTGTTCTTGCCGCGCTGGTGCTCGCCCATTGCATCAAGCCCTGGGAGATCATTGCGCTCAGTATACTCATGGGAACCATTTACGCCTTCGACATTCCCGTGCGGCAGGCGTTCGTGCTCGCGATGGTCGAAAACAGGGACGATCTGGGAAACGCCATAGCGCTCAGTTCCGCGATGTTTAACTGCGCCCGCTTCATCGGGCCCTCGATCGCAGGGCTGCTCATCTCCGCTTTTGGCGAGGGGGTCTGCTTTCTGGTAAACGCCATCAGCTTTCTGGCCGTTCTCGCAGCTCTTCAGGCCATCCGCGTTCCGAAAAAGGAAGGGCGAAGGAAAAACGGTCGGGTCCTGGGGGAATTCCGCGAAGCCGTTGTCTATGCGGTAGAGTTCAAGCCCATTCTCGGGCTTTTGGCCATGCTGGCGGTGTTCGCTCTTGCCGGAGCGCCTTACATGGTGGTCATGCCCGCTTTTGCCAAAGACATTCTGCACGGGGACGCCAATACCTACGGCCTTCTCATGTCCTTTTCGGGAATGGGGGCCATTGGAGGAACACTCTACCTTGCCTCGCGCAGAAACGCTCACGGGCTCATAAAACTCATTCCCCTGGCCGTAGGTGTTTTTGCCTTGAGCCTTTGCGCCTTCGCTTTTTCACACACCTTCACGCTGTGCGCCCTGTTTGTCTTTTTTACCGGTTTTTCCATGATGACCCACATCGCTTCGAGCAACACAATCATACAGACGGTCGTAGACGAAGACAAGCGGGGGCGGGTGATGAGTCTTTACGCAATGTCGTTTATGGGCGTCATGCCGTTTGGCAGTCTCCTTGCCGGAAGTCTTGCCGCCACAATCGGGGTTCGGGACACCCTGGTTGCAGGCGCCTGTCTTTGCGCCCTGGGTGCTGTGGTTTTCTCGCTCAGGCTTCCCGGCCTCTCGCGCATGCTCCTGCCTCACTTTTCCCGGGTGGAATCGGAGGCGCAAATCGATTGAAAATTTTGCGATTATCCCTCGATTAGCTGCGCGCCGTCCTGATCCACGGTATAGATGAGTTTCCGAGAGGTCTCGGGGCTGATCGTCTCAAGGTAGACCGGGCGCCCCCACAAAGAATAGATGTGCTCCAGGGTCCTTCGGCAATATTCGGACTCGAGGGGCATGCCTTCGAATTCGTGTTGCAGGTATAACTGGGAACTGTTGCGGTAATTTCCATCCATCACCAGTATCCTGGGTATCCCCCAGTTCATGAGGCTTTGGACCATGAGCTGCTTTATTTTTCTCCAGTCGGTTTCCTTCACCTTGAGATCGATGTGCGAGCCCTGGTCCGATTCCTCGTAGAGGTAAAGCTCCAATTCGTCTACGACATCGCGGTTGAGAAACTCGTCTATAAAAAACCAGTCCATGTGCGTTCGGCGCACTTCCATGATCTTCGCGCGGCCTTTTCCCAGATGCAGGTCCCAGTTCTTCTTCTCCTCGGCATTCGAGCAGGCTTCGTATTCGGCGCCGAACCGGCCGGTGTTCCACCGTGCTTCGATGTTTCTGAAAAGAGCGCTTCCCAATAGATAGGGATTGATCGACCGGGGGCTGTGAGCCTTTACCCGGGAGTTGTACAGGTTGTAGTATCCGTGTTCGTCTGCGTTCAGGAACCCTTCCGAAAAGAGGCGGTTCATAATCTTTTCGTGCCAGAAGGTTGCCCAGCCTTCATTCATGATCTTGGTTCGCCGGTATGGCAAAAAATAGAGCGCCTGGTTGCGCACGGTGCTCAACACGTCCTTTTGCCATTCGAAAGAAAGGAGGGGCGAATTTTCAATCACGTATTTCAGGATGTCCATGGTTGGCTCGGGTGGGGTCTTGCGCCTGAGAGCGCGCTTTTCCTCCCGGGATACACTCTTTTTTTTCGCGATCAGATCGTCGAAGCTGCCCTCGACGGGCAGATGCCCCGACCACCCGTAGAGCCTTTCACGCGCTTCGGCCTCGGTCTCCGGCGAAATGAGTTCGTCGGGGTCTATATTCCACTCGATAGCCATTCCTGCGTCTAGGAGCTTTTCGACGGCCTCCCGGCCGTAGTCCTCCTCGTACCGGCGAAAACGGTGCGCCGCCTCGGAGGCCGAGGTGATCATGTCCCGCCGGGTTACCTGAAAGTGTCTGTTGTTTTTCATGAAGTCGTTGTGCGCATAGACGTGGGCCATCACGAGCACCTGGACCGGCAGCGGATTGGTTTCCATGAGGTAGGCACGGGCCGGGTCGGAGTTGAAAACGACTTCATAGGGGACCGAAAAACCATGCTGATATTTCGTGCGCTCCATTTCATAATCGCGCCCGAAGCTCCAGTGGGAATAGTTTACCGGCAATCGGTAGGCCATAATTTCAAGCATCTTCCGGGCCGGAATGATGTCGAATTCCTGCGGCAAAAACTCCAGGCCGAACTCGGCCCCTATTTCCCGTATGAGAATCTCGGCTTCGTTGAGTTTTTTTAGATCCGGATCGTTCATGTCGTTTATCCATGCCTCCCACCGGTTTCTGCATGCAGAAACACCCGCAGGGCCGGGTAGATATCCGATTTTCCCCTGATGATGACACCCAGCATCGGAGAGGCCCCACGCAGCCCGCGAAAGTAGGAAAAATTGTCGAACCGGTCGGCTTCCAGGCTCATCTTCTTTCGGTAAGCGTCCATCAGTACCGAAGAGGAGTGCTCGGTCTGGATTTCCCCGTAGCCAAAATTGGCTACTCCCCTGGCAAGCATTTTTTCGAGTGAATTGACCGTCCTGTCAACATCCCAGTCTTCCCCGTCGGAGAAATGAAAAGGATAGACATTCCATTTGCTCGTCGGGTACTCGGTGTCGATCAGGTTGGTGGCCAGTTCGTAGGCCGAGTAGCACGCAGTTCCCCCGGATTCCCCCTGGTGAAGAAACTGGTGTTCGTCAACGAGCCGGGCCTCGGTCGTGTGGGCGATGAAACGGATCTCGACCCGCTTGTAGATGACCCGTAAAAATGAGGTCATCCAGAAGTAAAAGGAGCGCGCGAGGTACTTTTTCATCGTGTCCATGCTGCCCGAGACGTCCATCATGGCGATAACCACCGCATTTGACTGGTATTCGGTGTCCTCCTCGATCGTGCGAAAGCGCAGATCGGAACTCTCGATGCGCAATCCCCCGGAATCCGATACGCTCCTCCGCCCGGGCCGGTTACCGGGGGCACGCAACCGCTCCAGGGCCTCGTCGAAGTCCCCCTCGGCCGCCTCCAGCGCCCACCGGCATGCCTCTTCGTCCATCCCCGAACGCAGCATCAGATTTTGCACGAGCACCTCGGTCCTCTTTATCGCCTCCTTGATCGTGCGCTTTTTTTCCAACCGGGGTACTATTCCATGCTTTTCGATCGAATCCTGCTTCCAACCCCTGGTGACGGCGGTTTCCATGATTTCCTTGCGCTGGAGATTGGGAAGCCCTATGTCGTCGAGCATCATCTCCACGAGTTCGGCAAGCTCGATTTCGGTCTCCAGGTAATCCACTCCCGGCTCCTCACCGGGCTTGCCCGGCCTTCCGTTTCCCGGCTTGGGGCGCTGCCCGATGACCTTGCCCTCCTCGGATTCCCCACTGCCGAACCCTCCCTGCACCCCGTCGGTATACCGGTGGATAAACCGGTAGCTCTTGATTCCCCGAACCGGTACTCGAACAATCTGATCCCCGCTTTTGGTGATGATCGCTTCATCGCTTATGATGTCGGGCAGATTCCTCTTTATGGCTTCCTTTATCTTCTCGCGATGACGGGCCGCATCGGTCGTGCCTCGCGAGATCGTATCATAGTCGGGTCGCAGTACCCCCATGGCGCTACTCCTCCTTTCGCAACATCTCCCCCACGAAATGGAGCAGATTATTTGCGCACACCGCGCAGTAGCCCTTCTCCATGAGCTTGGACAGCGCGTCATCCCTCCGCTTCTGCTTTTTGGGGTCCCGAATGTTCTCATCGGCAAGGGTGAGGGAGACAATATTTCTCAGATCGGCCATGAGTTTCTTTTCAATTCCCTCCTGAAGCGGCAGATACGTGTTGAAGCTAAACGTCTCTCCCCGGTCCAGAGCGTCGGATTTAAAGACGAAAAGACCTTGCCGGAACTCCCGTTTGGCTATTTCCGATATCCCGATCATCTCCTCGATCGAGCGCATGAGCCGTTCATCCGGGTCCTGCTCCTCCCGGGTGACCGGATCGACCGTCTTGCGCTTGAGACAAAAGGCGATGGCGTTTTTCATGTAGTTTTCAAAAAGCGCCTGCGCCTGATCTTCATAGGCGAAAAGAAATGCATGGTTCACCTCGCGCCTCGCCTCGGAGCGGTATTCGGAAAGCGCGCTTCCCTTCTCCCCCTTCAGCAGTTCCATATAGCGCGCCTTCTCCTCGTCGGTAAACCCGATGTGGTGTTCGAACTGATGGGTGAGCGCCCGAATGATGTCGACCGGGTTGATGCATCCGGCCCCATCGAGCGCGGAGCCCAGGGCGATATTTATGGCGTTCATCACAAACCTCGGGCTTATCCCGTTCATCCCCTCGCCCCTCTGCCTGCCCTCAAGGCGCATCTTCTTCACACTTACCGGGTCTTTTTCCTTTTCCATGATCACCTGACCGTCGTAATACTTCGCCTTCTTTACCAACTCCGGACAAAGGCTCGAGGGCAATAGACGCGTCAACACCGCAAAATTGGCCGCCGTTTCGAAGGTGAGAGGCGCAATGTGCACTTTTTGATTGAACTCGCTTCTTTCGGTCAGTTTCCTGTATATGGAGACCTCATCCTGGATTCGCAGGTTGTAGGGCACATAGATCGGATACATCCTGTCGTGAAGCGCTTCATTTTCCTTGTTTGCCTTGAACTTGTCGAACTCGGTCTGGTTGGTGTGGCTTAAAATCACCGTGTCTATATAGATTTGCGGAAAGCCAGGCGCCTTGATCAACTGTTCTTGGGCCACCGTTATCAGCACATAATGAAACTTGATGTCGCATTTCAAAATCTCGATGTACTCTATGAGACCCCTGTTGGCGATCTCGATCTCCCCGTCGAACTTATACCCCAGAGGATGCGCTTCCCCGTATTTCGTGATTTTGCCCAGATCCACATGGCCGATCAGTTCCGAAATGTCCTGGTTCTTCGGATCCGAGGGCTGAAAAGTGCCTATCCCCACCCGGTCGCTCTCGCTAAGGCCGATCTGGACAACGGGCATTTCCTCCCAACCGGATCGCGCCCCGCTCTCGTCTCCACCCTCCCGGTTTTCCAGATGCCATTTGCACACCGGGCACAACTCCCCCTCGATCTTGACCCCGAGAAGTTTTTCAAATTCAGGTCGAAGCGAGCGGGGAACCAGGTGAAGCGGTTCCTCGTGAATCGGACAATCCCGTATGGCATACATGGGGACCGGCAGCCTCTGCAGTCCGGCCCGCAAAAGTGTTGCTATGCTCGATTTACCTGAAGAAACCGGCCCCACCAGCATCAGGATACGTTTCCCCGTCTCCGTGCGATTGGCCCCCGCACGGAAAAAACGCACCAGGTCGTGCAGAGATTCCTCGATCCCGAAGATCTCCTTCGAGAAAAAATTATAGCGAACCAGATCCTCGTAGTGCGGAAGCTTCTGCTGCTCCGAAACTTCGCTTGTCCCTTGCGAGGCGATCATATCGTATATACGGGCGGGCGCGCTCTGCGCGATTTTCGGGTTCTCGGCAACCAAGGCGAGATACTCCTTCATGCTCCCTTCCCACATCACGCTCTCCGACCCGGTTTTCTGGAGCAGCTTTTCCATAGACTTCAGAAATTCATCTCTCCTGCCGTTCATAAGAGCCCCCCTATTCATAATATCATAATCATCACAACTACTTATATATAGGACGTTCGATAGGAAATATTCGTCTACCCGCTTTGCACCGGCAACTGGACAAAATGTCCACGGATTTCTGAAATCCCGCTAAATCCAACCTAAGCCTGTTTGGGGAAAAGGGAAGGGTTTGAGGGGGTATTTGAAAAAGCAAAAGAGGTGTTTTGATAAAAACGGCAGGAATTACAATGTGTTATAGTCTCTACTTTTGCACACGTCAAAAAACTGCACCACAGAGTCGACCTAGGCTTTCCTCAATTGCTTGCCCCCCTCCCGCACGGGTCTATCCGGGAAAAAACGCTTCAGGAAAAGAACACTCACGCCTATGGGAAGGAAATAGTAGGCTATTCTGTAGATCAGGATCGCGACCAGGGCGAGATCGTAATCGAGTCCCATGAGGTAGAAGGCCCCGGCCATCGATCCCTCCATGAGACCGATCGAGGCGGGAGTAAGGGAAAACAGGCCCGTGAAAAGCCCGATGGAAAATCCCACCATCAAGACCTTGTTGCCCACCGGATAGCCGATCGCCACAAAGGAGAGCTTGAGGCAAAGAAACATGAATACCCAGTCGAAAAACGCGAGGACGGCCGGTACGAGCAGCACCCCGGAGTTTTTCATGATCATGTTGAGGCTTCCGTTGAAATTTTCGAAAAAGGCCTCGGCCCGCTCGCTCCTGATCCACCGGGGCTTACCGATCTTTTGGCAAAACCAGGTGAGGCCCCTCATCCCCACGCTCCACACCTTTATCCGGAAGGCCTCATGAATGATCGTCTGGATGGTCAGAACGGTCAAAAGGAAGGCGACAGCCAATATGGCGATGCCGAAAAACAACCGGTCGCGGTCGGTTATCTGGTGCTGGCTGTAGAGGTAGAAAAATCCCAGATAGATGAATAGAACCGCTATGGTATTGGTGAGAAATCCGTGGATGATGGAGACCGAAAGCGTGTTGCTCGGCGGAATGTCTTCCCGGGAGAGAAGATAGACTTTGGCGGCAACGCCGCTCAGTCCGGCCACCGACATCATGTAATTGAGCGTTGCGGAAAGCAGCGAGATCTTGAAACACGACCCGAAAGAGATCGGCAGACTGATGCCTTTGAGCAACTTTTTGAGAACGCCCGCAATGCAGATGTAGCTAAGAAATGCAGACGCGACAACCAGGACGGCCCAGAAAGGATTCACATCTCCCAAATGTTCCACAAATCTGTGAAGATTGGCCTGTCTTACGGTATACACCAGGATGATCGCCCCCAAAAGGGCGGCGACCCAGAACCGTTTCCGAGTGGCTATGTTTACCAACTCTCCTCCACGATCGAAGTCATTAATTTTTTCAGTTTAACCGCTCCCGACCAAATCCGCAAGCCGGGGCGGACACGCTCGAGGTTATCTCAGGATTTTGCTTACCTTCTCCGGATAGCGCGTGCAAATTTCTTCGGCCAGCATGCAGAGCTTTTCTCGTATCACATCGGGCGCCGGCAGATGCCAGGGGGCAGGGACAGGGAATTTTTCCACAGTCACAGGCCTGATGAAAAGAGTCTGGTCCAGCGAGGCCGTTTCCCGGGCGGTAAAGTTTTCCCCCAGGATTTTTTTCCTCTCGACCCCCAGGGTGTCCAAACTTTTGAGAAAATTGACAATGGAAAGTATGTCGAAATTTCTCTGAAAGGATTCTATGTTCCGGTTAACCGCGGAACACTCCTCCACAAACCGGGCGTATTTTTCTTCGTACTGTTTCATTCTGGCATGAAATCGGCCATAGGACTCGAGAATCACTTTGCGGAATTTTGCGCGTTTGGTCAGCGCTCTCACGCCGATAAAGCGCACTCCCCCCCTGTACTTTGCGCCGAGAAAGGAAAGCCAAAAGCCGGGGGGCTCGCCTCCCAGTATTGCATCGAGCCTGAGCTGCATCTCAGGCTCGATCATCAGGTTCGAAATTCTTGCCAGGCGCAGACCCGCCTCTTGCGCCTGTTGCGTCGCGGCCCCGGCCAGAAAGTGCAGGTGTTCGATTTGCAGCTCGATCAGGCGCCGCTCGAGCAGATAGTTCTCAACGACCTCCACCTTTACCTGCCGGGTCAGGCTCGAAACCAGATCTTCTTCATCCATAAGCGAACCGCAAAGCGCATCACTTCCCGGCAGATACCGCATCGCCGCCGTCCACAAGGGCATCGCGGAGCGGCAGAAAAGTGATGGGATCGATGACAAAATCGGTTTGGACGGGAGTGTAGCTCCCCCTTTCCTTCAACGCCTTAAGCCTTATGCCTGCCTCTTCCTGATCGAGGAGATAAATCGAGCCGAAAAGATCGTCCATTCCATCGATGGGATACGGGATCCCTCTTTCATTGACGTCGGGAATGTGCCGGTGAGACCGTGCAGAAACCCACATGGGGGTAGACTGCCTACGGGCAAGCTCTCCGAGTTTTTCGAAAAGCTCCCGATCCCGACCGAATTCCAGCCCGTCCAGGATGATCAGCGCAGGATCGAACTTGGCCTCGCGCCGCAGGTTTTCGATTCCCTTCTCCAGCTTCTCCGGACTGAACGTCTGGTTGAGAAACGACATTATGAACCGCAACGGTTCGATAGTGTGTTGCAGATCGGATACGTTGCATTGGGGGGCGTTCGAAAAAACAACCCGGACCAGTTCATCGTACCACAACTTCACTTTGTCCGGAGTAACATCGACACAGACATGGAGCACGGGTTCCCTGTCGAGAATGTACCCCAGTGCAAGATGGGTGAGTACGGCCGTTTTGCCTGCACCGGCCCGGGCCAGCAACACCCCCATCTCCCCCCGGTCCAGCCGGCTAACCGGCACCTTTCCATACCCTGAACGACACGCGCTTTCATCAGCCATTTCCCTGCTCCCTTCTAAAACGCCGGTTTCTAATCCAACCGGTTTAATGATACTGTACCGCTGGAAAAAATTCCATCAAAAGGCGGATTCGGATTTAGACCTTTTTCATTGTGTGAGGATTCAACATTGGAATGTATTTTGATCGGAACCGGCGGAATGATGCCCATGCCCTACCGAATGCTCTCTTCCATGGCCATACGCCTGGGCGGCCGGCTCTATCTTTTCGATGCCGGGGAAGGCACGCAGATAAACTGGAAAAAGGCCCGGCTCGGAGTGCGGGGCCTCAACGTCATCGCCGTAACCCACCTGCATGCCGACCACTGCCTCGGGATACCGGGAATGATGATGCTAAAGGCGCAAATGGAGGACCCCTCCCCGCTCGTCATTCTCGGGCCCCCCGGAATCCGGGAGTTCGTTACCCGGTGCCGGGAGATGCTCGATTTCCGGCTCAATTTCCCCGTCGATATCCTCGAGTGGACCCCGCAAAGCGACACGGTCGCCTTGCGCGACGAACAGGCTCAAATAGTGTGGCAGCCGGTAAAACACACCCGCTTCTGCCTTGGCTACCGGTTCGAAGAACTCGACAGGCCCGGCAAATTCAGCCCCGAACGCGCAGAGGCCTGTGAGGTGCCAAGGGGCCCGCTGTGGGGAAAACTCCAAAAGGGCGAAACCGTAGAGACCCCGACCCACAGGAGCGTTACGCCCTCCGAGGTCCTCGGCCCCCCTCGAAGAGGCAGACACATAGCCTTCGTGGTCGATACCCGGCCCGTCGCCTCCGTTTACGCGCTGTGCCGGGGAGCCGATCTGGCCTTCCTCGAAGGCATGTTTTTTTCCGAACACACCGACCACGCCGAACAAAAAGGCCACATGACCGCTGTGGAAGCGGCACGCGTTGCGGCTCACTCCGGGGTCTTGCGAGCCGTTCTCATCCACATCAGCCCGAGATATGAGAACAAGCAGCTAAAACAATTGGAAGATGAGGCGCTTTCCGAATTTCCACACTTGAGCGTCGGGCGCGACCTCGATGCGTTTACGGTGGAGTTTCCGGAAAACCCCGAAGAATAGTCCCCCAATTGCCTTCACCAAAGCGACAAAAGGCCCTCCGGCTTTCAGTCGGTGAAGAGTGAACAGTGAACAGTGAACAGGAAAAAAATTCCGCTCGCCGTTGACTGCCCACCGATCACGGCCTTTAGAAACCGGAGGGCCTTTTGTCTCGTTTTGCATGGAACACCTGAGAGGCCGATCGGGTATCCCTCTTTCGGACCCCTAGTCCTTTGCCCCCGCGATCATCTTTTTGAGACGATCCCGCAGGGCACGGGCTTCTCGCAGCGCGGCCGCCACTTCATCCCTCTCGGGACCAACGGCCGGCACACTCCCAAGTTTTTTTTCGAGCTCTTCCATCTCTCGCACTACCCGATAGAGCTCGATTGCTACCATCCTGATACTCATGCGGACTACTTTTCATTCTGTGAAGATGAATTCGTGAGGCGCCACAGTCCCTTTTCCTGGGGTTTACCTTCCGGAATAGACCTCGTAGGCGAGGTCGAACTTTTCCCTGGTGCCCGGAGGCAAACGCAGTGCAAATCCCGAACTGGATGGCATCGTATTCAAACGCAGCGACGGATTGAGTTCCTTCAAACGGCTGAGCGGCACATCGATCCATTGGGCTACCCTCTCCAGCGAGAGATGCGTAGTCACCAAAACCGGATCGTATTCCGTAGGCCTGCACAAGTGGGGACATCTGAATCCGTACTTTTGCGGGTCGCGCATGATGTCCATCGCGGCCAGCACCTTTGCTACATAGACTGCTGAATACGCGGGCAACCTTCGCCCATAAAGCATCCCGTTCTCGACGCGGCATCTTCCCGCCACGCAATTAATTGGCCCGCTTCCCGCATTGTACGCGGCAATGGCCAACGGCCAAGAGTTGAAATGTTCGTGAAGTGTTCTCAAGTATTTGGCGGCAGCTTTCGTCGATTTGATGGGGTCAAACCTTTCATCTACATAACGATTGACACGCAACCCCATTTTTCTTGCTGTCGCCGGGAGTAATTGCCAATAACCACCCGCTCCTCGATATGACTCTGAGGTCCCCCGGAAACCGCTCTCCACAAAAACTATGGAGACCAGTTCGCCGGGAACGCCTCGGCTCTCCAGCAATTGAGTCATCTCGGGGAGATATTTTCCGGCCTTTTCCAGGGAGGCCGAAAACGACTTTCTGCCTGCTCCCTCATAGAAGCGGATGTACCTTTTGACAAGCGGTTCATGGATGGGTATCTGGATTCTGTTTCTCCAGAGCACTGCGGCGGTCCCTTCAACCGGATCGGCAGGAGCGGGCCGGGTGAGCGTCATAGGGGAATTATCCGCATTGAGCGAATTTTCGGGCAACGACAGCATCGCCAACGTTGCCGGATTTTCCACATTCTCGGACCCTGCCTGAGCTGCAAATGGAAATATCAATTGGGATAGTAGAACCAAGGCAGTAAGCTTTACGAACAATCCGCGAAGCCCCGCCTCGGAACCCGCCGCATGGAGCCTATGGAGGCTTGAATCAGGCGCCATACTGGTTTCTCCTCACTTTTTTCAAAGAAGCCCCTATGGCCCTCACGAAACCGCAAGAGTGATAGGACGTGGGCAAACCCTAGCAGGCCGTCCGGCAAAAAGCAAACCGCATAATCGTCCATTCTCGATGATTAGCTGCGATTACGCCGGAAATGGGCTGATCCTCTCCCCGACAGGTACTTGTCCGGGGAAAAGGGGCCGGGTTCGGTCCAATTAGAAGAAGCCAGTCCAGCTTTATACTAACCTGCATCATTTTATTTATTCTATTTCGCTCAATCGCGTATTTATGCAAATTATTAGAGGATTGTGTCGCTTTTCAGTTTACAACATCCGGTGAATTGCCGTAAAAAGCGCACTGACTCGATAGTTTTGGAATTCCCCCACAGAAGCAGACAGCAATACGACAAACCGGTAAAAATGGGACACGAGGATTTTCAGGTTCTTCCATGCAGGTAAAAGACTACGCGGGTTCGGCGAGCGGGAAATTTCTGGAAGCGGCCAATAGTGTCCTGCTTGTCGGCCTCATTGCATGGACCTTTTTTGTCCTGCGCAGGGCGTTTTCTTTCCCCGGCCTGCCGTTTAAGGGCGATTACGGGCTGAACCTGCAACAAAGCCTTCACGTGCTCCATTTTCATTCCTTTCCGCACGACTTCGTCTATCCCCTGCCCTACATTCTTCTCACTTATTTTCTGTTCAAGGCTGCAGGATTTTACTCCGTCATCCTCTGGATGTGTGCCATAGCCTCGGCTTTCTATTTCAACGTTCGCTTTCTCCTCGCGGAGTTTTACACCGGGGACAAGCGCTTCACATACCTGTTTTTCCTGTTGTCCTTTCTGCCGGTCGCCTATTACATCCAGTTGGATATGACAACGCTCAACTGCAACCTGATCGATTTGAGCCTTGTCCTGCTTTCCATGCAGCGCATGAAGAAAGGCGACTGGCTATCGAGCGGCTTTTTTCTGGCACTGGGAGTAGCCTTAAAGTTATACCCGATCGTGCTTCTCCCCTATCTTCTGCTCAGAAAAAAATTCCGTGTCGTCCTTTCAACTCTTGCCTGGACGACTGTTTTCTTTGTCCTCTTTCCCGTGCTGGCCCTTGGCGGTTCGTGCTTTATCGAGCTCACGGGCAAATGGTTCCAGGTCCTGGCCTCGACCGGCGCCCCGGGCTACCTCGTAAGTCTGCCGGCTCACAAGATTTCCCTGCATTACGCGATTTTACTCCTGCTCTCGCACGGCCACCCCGCTCAGCTCTTACCCCCGGCCCTCTACAGGGCCAAGGCGACAATCTTTTGGCTCAGAATGCTCATCGCCGGCCTGGGGCTCCTCTATCTCGTCTTCGATTTGCGAAAACCTCTCCGCAACGGTGAATTTCATCATATCCTTTTTATCAGCGTGCTCATCCTGTCTGCGTCGCTGCTGTTTTCCGAACTCTTGCAACCGCACCATCTCGTAATCCTTTTGGGTTGCTCTATAATCCTGATGGATAGCGCGCTAAACGGCGATTTGCCCCGGCGGGACCGCTGGATCCTTGCTGCTTTGATCTTCCTGCCCTTCCTTGCGCTCAAAATCGCTCCGTCCGAGGCGGCAAAGGCCCTTGCAATGAACGCCCAGATCGTCCTCTACATCCTGTGCCTCATGTTCCTCAGATTGTCATCTTGATTTCCCTGCATCCTGATTTACAATCGCCAGGTGCCAATTTTTAACCGGATGGAGAATGCAATGTCTCAATTTTCCGAGTTACTGAAAGAACTGAGCGAAGCTCATGGCGTTTCAGGCCACGAGAGCGAAATTCGCTCGATTGTACGCCGCCATCTGCAACCCCTTGGAAAAATCGAACAGGACCGTATCGGAAGCCTTGTGTGCGCCAACGGAACCGCGGGGCCGCGCGTCATGCTTGCCGCCCACATGGATGAGATCGGCTTCATGGTCACCTTCATTTCCGAAGAAGGCTTCCTGCGATTTCTTCCCCTTGGCGGCTGGTTTGACCAGGTTCTTCTCGGACAGCGGGTACTCGTAAAGACGCACCAGGGAGATGTGCCCGGGGTCATCGGGGCCAAGCCCCCTCACCTGATAGCGCAGGAAGAGCGGGGAAAAGTCGTCGAGAAGAAAAACATGTACATAGATATCGGCGCCACCTCGAAGGCCGAGGTGGAAGAGGCCGGGGTTCGCCCGGGAGACCCCGTTGTGCCCGAGAGTTCGTTCAAGCTTTTACTAAACGGAAACGTCTTTTCCGGCAAGGCGTTCGACGACCGGGTCGGGGTGGGGCTGGTAATTGAGGCGATGCGCCATTTTGCAGCGCACCCGCACCCCAATGTGCTCTCCGGCGTGTGCACGGTCATGGAGGAAGTGGGGCTAAGGGGCGCCAAGACGAGTTCGGAACTCGTCCAGCCCGATGTCGCAATAATCCTTGAGGCCGAAATCTGCGGGGATGTTCCGGGGATAAAACCAGAGGAGTCGAACATCAAACTCGGAGGCGGACCCTCGCTTGTCCTTCTCGAAGCAAGACTCATCCCCAATCTCAAACTGCGAAACCTCGCAATCGACATTGCGCGCGAACTCGGCATTTCCCTGCAATTTTCCGCAGGCCTTGGAGGAGCGACCGACGGCGGGCAGATTCATCTGCACGGAACAGGCGTTCCGACCATCGTCCTGGGTGTTCCCACCCGCCATATCCACAGCCACTCGGGTATGATTCACAAAGATGATTTCGAAAAAACCCTGAAACTCCTCCTCGCTTTGGTCAAAAGGCTCGACAGCCGTACCGTAGAGGATCTCACCGCATGAGGGCCAAGGATTGCCCCGGGGAAAAGGCGGCGCAGCAGTGAACGAAAATTTCAAACTCTATATGCTCTTCAAAGACCGCATCGGGATCGTTGCCGATGTCTCCGCCCTCATCGCCCGAAATGATCTCAGTATAAAATCCATGGAAGTGGAGCAAACCGGGGGAAAAGCAAAACTCTATGTCGAAATCGAAAATGGAGGCGCCTCCCGGCAGGATGTCTTCAAAATGCTCGGAACCATCTCGGACCTCGAAGAATTCAGCTTTATCGAGGTCCTGCCGCAGCAGGTACGCGAAAAACAGTTCCGAGTCGTATTGGATAACATTCGCGATGGTGTTTTCTCTATAGATACCGAGGGCAAAATTACGACCATCAATAGAGTCGCCGCAACGCTTTTGGGCTGTGAGGCAGGCTCACTCATCGGAAAGCACATAAAGGAACTGCCTCTGTCCGATTACGACATTCTGGAGTGCCTTAGCGGCAAAAAGTTTACCAACGTAAAGCGCGAGATCGTCACTTCCAGCTCCCGCATCCAGTTTTTCTCCACCTGCAGGCCGATCGTCGATTCCAAAAATCGCATCTCGGGGGCCGTTGAAATCGATAAAGACGTCCAACAAATAAAACTGCTCGCCCAGTCCATCTCCGAACCCGCGCCCGTTACCTTCAGCGATTTTCTAGGACAAAATCACCTGATCCGGGAAGCTACTCTGCTTGCCCGCAAGATCGCCGCGACCGATTCCATCGTTACCATTCGAGGCGAGAGCGGAACGGGCAAAGACATTTTTGCCCGCGCCATCCATTCGGGCAGCGGCCGCAAAGGCCCATTCATTCCGATCAACTGTGCGGCCCTACCCGAAAACCTCCTGGAAAGCGAACTCTTCGGCTACGTCTCGGGGGCCTTCACCGGAGCAACCAAAGAAGGAAAACCCGGGCTTTTTGAAATGGCCAACGGGGGCACGATTTTTCTGGACGAAATCGGGGAAATGCCCCTCGGCCTCCAGGCCAAACTGCTGCGAGCAATCGAAGAAAAGTCGCTGAGGCGCGTCGGAGGGACCAAAGAAATCACCATCACCTCCCGCATCATTACGGCAACCAACGAAAATCTTGAACAGATGCTAACAGACAAGCTCTTTCGAAAAGATCTCTATTACCGGATAAATGTTCTGCCGATCCATATAGCGCCGCTACGAGAGCGGCTCGACGATATTCCCCTGCTGGTAGACCACTTCCTTTTCCAACTCAATTCCAGGCTGGACAAAGCCCCGCAAACCCTTACCCGAGACGCCATGGACAAACTGTGCGCCCACGACTGGCCCGGAAACGTACGAGAGCTTAAAAACGTCATCGAGCGCGCCTCGATCCTGTGCGAGTCGGACCGGATCGATTCGGACTACATCCTTTTCAGCTTCGAGATCGGAAAAACCAGAGAAGAGTTGCAGGATTTTCGCCCCGTCGTCGAGGAGAAAAAACCGCTGCGCGCCGTACTCGACCGCTACGAAAAACAGATGATCCGCCAGGCGATCGAAACGTCTGCGAGTCTGCGAGCCGCGGCCAAATCGCTGGGGATCTCCCACACCGGACTGCTCCAAAAGATACGCAAGCACGGGCTGGAGGTGGAAACAAAACGGACCGTCCGGAACGAATCCTTACCGGAGAGGATTTCCCCAGCATCTCGGACCCTTGGGTAAAACGCGCTCCCCCATGGTCGCTTTTCTTTCCAGTACCCGCACGCCGCTAGAGAACCGCGCGGTCCCGTTTCCCGCTCTCCCCTTTGTCCCGACCTCCGCCCCTCCTTGAGCCGGGCCGCAGTCGAGTCTTTTTGCGCCTCTCTTGCTCATCTGGCACACAATATGCCTACTACGCACTCCGAGATCTTTTCCCTTTTTCCACCACGAAATCACTCACAAAGGACAAAAAAACATGATCGTGGGCATTTTGAAAGAAATCAAAGCGGAGGAAAATCGAGTGTGCATGACGCCGGCGGGGGCCGAAGTCATGAAACACAACGGGCATACGGTTTTGGTCGAAAAAAACGCAGGGGCGGGCAGCGGATTCCTGGATGAAGACTACCTGCATGCGGGGGCGCAAATCATCGACACCGCGCGCGAAATTTACGAACGCTCCGAGATGGTGATGCACGTAAAGGAACCCCAGCACTCGGAGTACGGCCTCATCAGAAAAGACCAGATCGTTTTCACCTACCTCCATCTGGCGGCGGAAAGGGAACTGACCGAGGCGCTCATCAAGACCGAATCGGTTTGCATCGCCTATGAAACGATCCAAAAAGACGACGGGTCGCTTCCTCTGCTCATCCCGATGAGCGAGGTGGCGGGGCGTATGGCCGTGCAGCAGGGGGCAAAGTATCTGGAGATGGCCCAGGGGGGCCATGGAGTTCTTCTGGGAGGGGTCCCGGGAGTCGATTCCGGAATGGTGGTGGTGATTGGCGGGGGGATCGTCGGCACCAATGCGGCCAAGATCGCCTGCGGTCTTGGGGCAAAGGTCTATCTGCTCGATATGAACCTGGACCGGCTGCGCTATTTGAGCGATGTCATGCCCAGCAACTGTTTTCTGCTCTATGCGAACCCCGCAACGCTTCGAGACCTGATCACGCGGGCCGACGTGGTGATCGGGGCCGTCCTCGTCCCTGGCGCCAAGGCCCCCAAGCTGGTCACGCGGGACATGGTGAAAACCATGAGAAAAGGCTCGGTTCTCGTCGACGTGGCAATCGATCAGGGAGGGTGCTTTGAGACCTCGCGGCCGACCACCCACAGCGACCCGATTTTCGTAGTCGACGGCGTCGTACACTACTGCGTGGCCAACATGCCCGGTGCTGTGGCGAAGACCTCCACCCAGGCCCTCACCAATGCGACCCTGCCCTATGCGGTCCAGATCGCCAACAAAGGGTGGAAACGGGCCATGCTGGAAAGTCCCGAAATCGCACGCGGCGCCAATGTGGTCCACGGAAAAGTGACCTACAAGGGGGTAGCCGATGCCTTCGGCCTGAATCTGGCGCCAATAGAAGAAGTCCTTTGTGCTTCTGCGGCATCCGGCCGTTCATCCCTGTAGACCGGGAAAAGATCGGTTCTTCGCACCTGCCCGAGCCAGTGCTTGGGCAGGCACCTGGAAATTCGGGGCTGCACGAGGGAGGCCTCCTCCACCGTGCGCCCCGCCGCCCCACCTCCGGGAAGTTCACTGGTTCTTCTCATCGAAAAAACAAGAAGACACAATTTGCGCCATTCGCCTGTCATCTACCCGCGAGGTGCTTCGCATCGAATCCTCTCATAAATAGTTAAAGTTTCGGATAAGAATTTCCGAGTCATACTGTCAATATTAGCATTCAAGCGGAGGGAGACGAGTATCGCCTTTGACGTTATCCACGTCATTCATTGCGTTTTATAGTCTCATTTGCTATTTTATTAATCCAATACATAGGAGATCCAATGCTTGATGACAAACCAACTGTAACCCTTTTAAACGTGCGCAAATCCGATAAACCCTCACTTACTTATGAAGTATACAGACTTTGTCTTACCGAGCAGCAACTTCTCATCACACAAAAAGCAACATCCATATACTCTGATTTTTTTTGCGGTCGTTTCGGAGGCATCATATCTATATTAAAAATGAAAAATCGTAATATTGACATAAACACTGAAAGCGCATTGTTTTCACGTCTCAAAAAATCGTTTCTACCGGAATCACTGAACGTCAGCTCACTCAATGTTTATGACACAACCATACCAGCTTTTGTGAAAATGACATATGATATACACTCGGTAATTGCACAATATATCACATCCACCCAGTCAAAAAGCAAGGCAACAAACAATACCTTTCACCCTGCATCCGGGGAAATTGAACCGGTAATTACTAAATTTGTAAATCCATCGCATGAAGCGCGCTATCTTCTGGACTTGAGTGAACGACTATTCTTTGCTTTATCAAAAGCATTATATCTATATGAAGCTATTCAGACAGGCCATTTTTCGGCTATACACGATACTGTCTCGATGAATGGAATAACATGTAATATTGACGCTTTTAACAATGCGTTGGGGGCATTGCATTCTGCATATTTTGACAAATGTACAGCGACAAGTGTAACTGCAGATGTTAAAATAGCACATACTATAAGAAGTGTTATTGAGCACCACCATCCAGAATTACAAGGAATTGCTACGGATGACGTGTTGCCCTACGAAAGTGAGCTGCCTTGGACTGCCGAGGAATATGAAGATGAGATCCGACATGAGATAATTCATCCCAGCACAACGGTTTGTGACAATAGACCGCGCTTTTCTCTCTCATATGCGAGAACGCATCTGAAATTGTCTGTTACAATAGGTACGTGTCTTTTAGTAATGATTGCAGGAGTATTTTACTTACATATTCGTTTCGACAAGCATGCCAATGTTGCAATAGCGCATCATACAGCCGACAAGTACAGCAATGTAAACGCATATCGTGGTGGAATTAATATTTTCGAAATGGCGCCATCACATGACCATTCCAACAGCATCATGTATAGCGCAATGTCCAACGATCCTGTCAATACCACCGGTACATCGCAGGCATTGCAACAGGTGTCATCACTTGTC
>JBMFWU010000100.1:1813-19338 GCA_049964955.1 Syntrophobacteraceae bacterium | reverse complement strand
AAGATAGACAAGATCAAGGGGATGAATATCACTATAGTTACGACTGCCGGGACGGACGATGAGGCGAGAACGCTTCTTGCCCTCATGGGCATGCCGTTCAGGAAATGACAAGGAGGCCCTTTGGCTAAGAAGTCACTCATTGCAAAAGCTAAGGCTAGTCCCAAGTTCAAGGCGCGCTCTTATAACCGGTGCCCGGTGTGCGGCCGTCCTCGTGCCTACATCCGCAAATTCGGAATCTGCCGCATCTGCTTCCGGTCCATGGCGCTCAAGGGCGAACTTCCCGGAGTTGTCAAGGCTAGCTGGTAGGACCTGAGGAGAGACCAGGAAATGAATGTATCGGACCCGATAGGCGATTTCATCAATCGCATCCGCAATGCGCAAAAGGCGCGCTTCGATAAGGTGGACATTCCTGCTTCCCGGATGAAGGCGAGTCTTTGCCGGATCCTTAAGGAAGAGGGGTTTATAAAGAATTTCAAGTTTATACGGGACGAAAAGCAGGGCATTCTCCGCGTTAATATCAAGTACGGGGATGGCCGCGAAGGCGCACTCACCGGGGCGAAGCGCATCAGTAAGTCCGGGCGTCGCGTTTACGTGGGGCATGAAGAGATCCCGCGGGTGCTGAACGGCATGGGTATCTCCATCCTTTCCACCTCGAAGGGTGTCATGACCGACAGGCAGGCCCGTAGCGAAGGCATTGGCGGCGAGGTGCTTGTCGCCCTGTGGTAGAGGATCAGAAGCGGGAAGCGGGAAGCAGGAAGCGTGAAGGGTGAGTTACTGCGTTCCGGCCCGACTCCCGATTAACTGCGAAGCAAGAAGCAAGAAGCAAAAAGCAAGAAGCGAGAGTGCGATCTTCCCGCTTCCCGCTCCGCGCTTCCTGCTCCCGCATCTAAAGGAGCAACGGCATGTCACGGGTGGGTAAGTTGCCCATTGGCCTACCGAAAGGGGTGGAAGTGAGCCTGCAAGGGTTGGCCCTCACGGTCAAAGGCCCCAAGGGAACGCTTCTAAGGACGCTTCCTGCCGGTATTGATGTCGATATCAGCAAGGAAACCGTGAGTTTTGTGCGAAGGGACGATTCGAAGCAATCGCGCTCGACCCACGGCCTGGTCCGCGCCCTTGTCAACAATATGGTCAAGGGAGTGAGCGAAGGATTTGTCAAAGGTCTCGAGATTCAGGGGACAGGCTACCGGGCCGAGGTACAGGGAAACACCCTAAACCTCAACCTGGGGTATTCCCGCCCGGTGCAGTTCGATCTGCCCCAAGGCATCAGTGCCAGTGTGGATAGATCCAATGTCGTCCGGCTCGAGGGGATCGATAACGAGATATTGGGGGAGACCGCTGCGCGCATCCGTGCGCTGAGGCCCGTTGAGCCCTACAAGGGCAAGGGCATTCGCTACTCGGGCGAACATGTGCATCGCAAGGTCGGTAAGACCGGTTCGAAGAAATAGAGTCGGAGGAAGCTCAAAATGGCATCAGGATCGACTAATCCGCGCTATACGGCTCGGCTGAGACGCAAGAAAAGAATTCGCAAAAAGTTGGAAGGCGTCGAGGAGCGTCCGAGGCTTACGGTTTTCCGCAGTGATAAGCATATGTACGCTCAGATTGTAAACGATGTGACCGGTGTGACCCTGGTATCGGCTTCCACGCTTTGCCCCGAATACAAGGAAATGGGTGCGGCCAAGGGCAAGGTGGGCGCGGCCGGGCGCGTTGGGGAACTGATCGCGCGCATGGCGATGGAAAAAGGGATTGCCCGGGTGGTCTTCGACCGCAACGGGTTCATATATCACGGGCGAATTCAGGCTCTGGCCGATGCGGCTCGAAAGCAGGGTCTCGATTTTTAATCCTTCTCAGGATCGGAGGCATTTACATTGATAGCGGTTGAATCCAGCCAGCTCCAGATGATTGATAAAGTGGTCCATATCAGCCGTGTGGCCAAGGTCGTAAAAGGCGGCCGCCGTTTTTCCTTCAGCGCCATTGTGGTCGTGGGAGACGGTAGCGGCAAGGTCGGATATAGCTTGGGCAAAGCCAACGAGGTGCCCGAAGCCATACGCAAGGGTATGGAATCGGCCAAGAGGAACATGGTCGAGGTGCCGCTCAAACTAACCACGATTCCGCACGAAGTGCTCGGAAAATTCGGGGCCTCCTCGGTCATTTTGAAGCCGGCCTCCCCCGGTACGGGCGTCATCGCCGGCGGGGCTGTCAGGGCCATCATGGAAGCGGCTGGAATTCATGATATACTGACAAAGTGCGTTGGCTCGCGAAACCCTCACAACGTTGTCAAGGCGACTGTCGAGGGGTTGAAGAGGCTTCGCAGTGTCGAGAAGGTCTCAAAAACCAGAGGGAAGAACGTCCTGGAGGAAGCTCAGACCTCGTAAGGCGCCCCGGTTACTCGGTGGCGCGGGATTTTCAGGGTGATGAATATGGTAAAGCCGATTCAGGTCAGTCTGGTGAGAAGTCCTATAGGGCGGCCGGAAAAGCACCGCAAGGTGCTGCGTGCCCTCGGGCTTACGAAGATGCACAGGCCCGTCAACCTGTTCAGTTCCCCGCAGGTGCTCGGGGCGATCAGGAAGGTCATTCACCTGGTAAAGGTCGAGGAAAAACAGGGGTAATAGATGAGACTCGGAGAGCTCGCTCCGCCGCGCGGAGCGAAAAAAAATACGAAGCGACTGGGCCGCGGATCGGGTTCGGGGCAGGGAATGACGGCCGGAAAAGGCACCAAGGGGCAAAAGTCCCGGTCCGGAGGCGGCACGCCCCCGTGGTTTGAAGGCGGTCAGATGCCCCTCCAACGGCGAATTCCCAAGCGCGGTTTCACAAACATCTTTAAACAAGCGTTTTCGGTGATAAACGTCGGCGATCTCGACCGGTTTCCGGAAGGCAGCCAGGTCGCGCTCACCGATTTGATCGCAACCGGTCTTTTGCGCAAAGCGCACCTCCCGGTAAAACTTTTGGGGGGGGGCGAGATCACCCGGCCGGTGACGGTTGTCGTTCACAAAGCCTCCGCATCCGCACTGCAAAAGATGGAAGCGGCGGGCGGAAAAGTCGAATTCATTTCGGCGACGGAAGGAAATTAACAGGTGCTAGGCGGCTTTTCGTCCATAGGGAGAATTCCCGAACTAAAGAGACGTATTCTTATCAGCCTGCTGCTCCTTGCGGTTTATCGTCTGGGGTGCTACATCCCGACCCCCTATATCAACACGGTGGCCCTGCAGGCCTACTTCAATGCCGCGAGGGGCACGCTTCTGGGCCTCTTCGACATGTTTGCCGGCGGTGCCCTCAGCCAGTTCTCCATCTTCGCTCTGGGGATCATGCCTTACATCAGCGCCTCGATCATCCTGGAGTTGTTGACCGTTGTTGTTCCAACTCTTGAAAAACTGAGCAAGGAAGGCGAGGCAGGCCGAAAGAAGATCACACAATACACGCGCTACAGCACCGTTGTGCTGAGCGCCGTGCAGGGGTTCGGCATCGCGGTGGGCATCAGTACCCAACAAGCGCCCGGCGGCGTGCCCCTGGTGCTCCTTTCCGGTTGGGGCTTTCGCCTCCTGACCGTTTTGACCCTTACCGCCGGAACGGCCTTCCTCATGTGGTTGGGAGAGCAGATCACCGAGTTCGGCATCGGAAACGGTATTTCGCTCATCATCTATGCGGGTATCGTGAGCCGCATGCCCTCGGCCATCTATGATTCGGCGAGGCTCGTACGGGCCGGCGGGATGAGCATCTTTACGCTTACCGCCATTGGCGTGCTCATGCTTGGGGTGTGCGCCTTCATCGTGTTCATGGAGCGAGGGGAAAGACGGGTGCCCGTGCAGTACGCCAAACGGGTCGTCGGCAGGCGGGTCTACGGAGGCCAGAACACTCATATTCCGCTGAAGATCAATACCTCGGGGGTCATCCCGCCGATCTTCGCCTCCTCGATCATCATGTTTCCGGCCACGATCGCAAACTTCATAAAGATTCCATGGGTGCAGTCGGTTGCGCAGATGATCGCTCCCGGGCACTGGCTCTATATTGTGCTCTTTGTGGCCTTTATCATCTTTTTCGCCTTTTTCTATACGGCCATCGTGTTCAACCCGGTGGATGTTGCCGACAACATGAAAAAATACGGGGGATTCATTCCCGGCATTCGGCCCGGAAAGCCCACGTCGGATTATCTCGACAAGGTCTTGAGCCGTATCACTCTTGGCGGCGCGATCTACGTCTCGGCCGTCTGTGTCCTTCCGACAGTCCTCATTGAAAGGTTCGGGGTCCCCTTCTATTTCGGGGGCACCGCTCTGCTCATCGTCATTGGCGTTGCGATGGACACTATGTCGCAGATCGAGGCGCACATGCTCTCGCGCCATTACGAGGGATTTTTAAAGAACAGCCGCGCCAGGGGAAGACGTTAAACGTTCAGTGATTAGTGATTAGTGACTCGTGATTGGTTGGCGGGTGCTTTTTTTCTAATCACTAATCATCAGTCACCAGTCACTATTTTGCGGAGGGAAACGATGAACATCATTTTGCTCGGACCGCCGGGGGCAGGCAAGGGCACCCAGGCCAAACGTCTCGTGGAAAAGTACCATATCCCGCAGGTCTCAACGGGCGACATGCTTCGCGCTGCGCTCAAAGAGGGGACTCCGCTTGGCCTGGAGGCCAAAAAGTATATGGATGCCGGTGGGCTCGTTCCGGACTCCGTGGTGATCGGTCTGGTGAAGGAGCGTATTCAAAAACCCGATGCCTCCGGTGGCTATATGCTTGACGGGTTCCCGAGGACCGTGGCGCAGGCGGAAGAACTCGACTCGATCCTGGGCTCTCTGGGACAGAAGATCGACCACGTGGTCAGCGTCGAGGTCCCGAGCTCCGAGCTCATGGGCCGGCTTACCGGCCGCCGGACCTGCCGGGCCTGCGGGGCTGGCTTCCACGTCATGTTCGATCCCCCGAAAAAAGAAGGGGTCTGTGATAAATGCGGCGGCGAGTTGTACCAGAGATCCGATGACAACGAGACGACGGTGAAGTCGAGGCTTGACACCTATGAGGCGCAGACCAAGCCGCTCATCGACTACTACACCAATCAGGGAAAGCTTCGCCGCATTGACGGTGTGGGCAAAATGGATGATATCCTGCAGCGCATCACCTCGGTCCTCGGGTAATTGGGGGACCGGTACTTTCCGGGAACGGTGAATGGTGATAAGGGAACCGACTGGCTGTTCACTGTTCACCGTTCAGCGTTTCACTGAGTTCGGACGGTTCGATTGATAATTTTACGCTCCAGAGCCGAAATTGAGAAGATCAGGGCCGCGTGCGCCGTTGTTGCCGAGATACTCGAGCGGTTGGTCGAGCATATCAAGCCGGGGGTAACGACCCTGGACCTCAATGGGATCAGCGAGGAGCTGGCAGTAAAAAAGGGCGCCAAGCCTGCGTTTAAGGGATATCACGGCTATCCTTACGCGCTTTGCGCCTCGGTCAACGAAGAAGTCGTCCACGGAATGCCTTCCAGGCATCGTCGCCTCAAGGGCGGGGACATCATAAGCCTGGACTTCGGGGTCGTTATGGACGGCTACTTTGGCGACGCTGCCCTCACCGTGCCGGTCGGGCAGATTTCCGAGAGCGCCGTGAAGCTTTGCACGGTGACCGAGGAGTGCCTCTATGAGGGAATCTCCAAAGCGGTTGCCGGCAATCGGGTCTCGGACATCTCGCATGCTATCCAGGACTATGTGGAAAAGCGCGGCTATTCGGTGGTGAGGGAGTTCGTCGGCCATGGTATCGGCCAGCATCTGCATGAAAGCCCGCAGGTCCCCAACTACGGTCCTCCGGGCCGAGGCGTGCGACTCAAGCCGGGGATGGTGCTGGCCATCGAGCCGATGATAAATGTCGGGGAGCCCGATGTGGTGGTGTTGGAAGACCAGTGGACCGCGGTGACTCGGGACAGAAAACTCTCTGCCCATTTCGAGCACACGATCGCGGTGACCGACAACGGTCCGCGAATCCTGACGCCGCGAAAAAACAGGTTTACAAAACTGTACGGGTAATTTATACTTTCAAGTTCGAAAATTGATCTGGAGAATTCCGCCTATGGCTAAAGAGGATGCTATTGAAGTCGAAGGAACCGTTGTTGAAACTCTTCCCAACGCGATGTTCCGCGTCGAGCTTCCCAATGGCCATCGAATTCTGGCTCATATTTCCGGAAAGATGAGGATGCACTTCATTCGGATTCTTCCCGGAGATAAGGTGACGGTGGAATTGTCTCCCTATGATCTGACCCGGGGCCGTATCACGTACAGGTCCAAAGCCTAGCGGCTTTTGGCGGCGCCGGCCTGTGGAAAGGAATCTCCAAAGTGAAAGTGCGGGCATCGGTTAAACGTATTTGCAGGAAGTGCAAGATCATTCGCCGCCACGGCACCGTGAGGGTGATTTGCGAAAACCCCCGGCACAAGCAGCGCCAGGGCTGAGAAAAATGTGGAAGCCCGGGGCGCAGGGCATGAAGCAGGAAGCAAAGGGCTTCTCGCTTCCCGCTTCCCGCTTCCCGCTTCTGCAACTATAGAGGAGCAGGACATTGGCACGTATCGCAGGTATCGATTTACCTAAAAACAAGCGCATCGAAATCGCCCTGACCTACATCTACGGGATCGGCAGACCTACGGCCCTCAAAGTGCTCAGTCTTGCCGGCATCAGTGGCGATATCAAAAGCGACGATCTGACCGATGCCCAGGTCAACGAGATTCGGCAGGTCATCGATTCCCATTTCAAGGTCGAAGGCGATTTGCGCTCCGAGGTTTCGATGAGCATCAAGCGCCTCATGGACCTGGGGTGCTACCGTGGGTTGAGGCATCGCCGGGGGCTTCCGGTCCGCGGGCAGCGCACGCATACCAATGCCCGAACTCGTAAGGGGCCGCGCCGTTCCGTCATGGGCAAGCGAAAGAAAGCATAAAGGTGTGATATGGCAAAAGAAAAGGCTGCACCCAGAACCAAGAAAAAAGAGCGTAAGAACATCCTTAACGGGATAGCGCACATTCGCTCGACCTTCAACAATACGATCATCACGATCACCGATGTGAGCGGCAACGCCATCTCGTGGTCGAGCGCGGGAAGCCAGGGCTTCAAGGGGTCGCGCAAGAGCACGCCCTTTGCGGCCCAGGTGGCCGCCGAGATAGCTGGCAAGAAGGCCCAGGAGCACGGGGTACAAAACATCGAGGTGTATGTGAAGGGGCCGGGATCGGGGCGAGAGGCGGCGTTGCGCGCGCTCCAGGCGGCCGGCTTCAATATCACCTTCATTAAGGATGTTACGCCGATCCCGCACAACGGCTGCAGGCCTCCCAAAAGGCGTCGGGTGTAATTGGGTGAGCAGTGAACAGTGATCAGTGATCAGAGCTTGCTGTTCACTGTTCACTGTTCACTTGATCACTGATCACTTAAAGGGCGGTAGTGCCGCCTCAGGAGGAGCAATTTGGCTCGATATACCGAACCCCAATGCAGACTTTGCCGTCGCGAGACGATGAAGCTCTATCTCAAGGGCGACCGATGTTACTCGGATAAGTGCGCGATTGAGAGGCGCAATTACCCACCGGGACAGCATGGCCAAAACAGGGGCAAGCTTTCCGACTACGGCGTCCAGTTGCGTGAAAAGCAGAAAATCAAGCGTATCTACGGGTTGCTTGAAAAGCAGTATGAGAGCTATTTCGAAGAGGCGGATCGGCGCAAGGGTGTGACTGGTACCAACTTCCTCGTCGAACTGGAAAGAAGGCTCGATAATACGGTCTATCGTCTGGGTTTTGCCAATTCGCGCTCGCAGGCCAGACAGTTGGTTCGTCACGGTCACTTCCAGGTAAACGGCAGAAAAGTCGACATTCCTTCTTTTCTTCTCAGGCCCGGGGACCGGATTGTTGTGGCTGAGGGCAGCCGCAACCTTCAGGTTATAAACGAGGCCATCGGGGCTCTGCCTCGAAGGGGTGTGGTCGCCTGGCTGGACCTGGATGCCTCCAAATTCGAGGGTACTTTCCGGGCCTATCCGGCTCGAGAGGAGATGAACCTGCCGGTTCAGGAACAATTGGTGGTCGAATTTTATTCGAAGTAAACAAGAAAGCTTGCCGCTTACAGGTATTCCGGGGATTCCTGGCGGGGTGCGGGGTGCGTGGTGCATCCCGCTCGCCGGTCAGGGGCCGGGATGGGGGTGCCTGTGGTGATGTCTTTTCTATGAGGATAAAACATGCAAAAGAACTGGCGCGAGCTTATTAAACCGAAGCGCTTGGAAGTCGAGACAAAGCAGCCGAGCACCCACGGCAAATTCGAGTGCGAACCCTTGGAGCGCGGTTTTGGCACCACCTTGGGCAATGCGCTCCGGAGGGTGTTGCTCTCCTCGCTCCAGGGGGCGGCCATCACCAGTGTCAAGATTGACGGCGTTTTGCACGAGTTCTCCACCATTCCCGGCGTGTTGGAAGATGTGACCGATGTCATACTCAACCTCAAGGAGGTTCGCTTCAAGGTTGACGGGGAATTGACGTCGCGCCGAGTGGTGATCGAAAAGCAGGGGGAAGGCAGGGTCTGCGCCGGGGACATCCAGACAGGGGCAATGATCGAGGTCCTCAATCCGAACCTCCATATCTGCACCCTTGCCCGGGATGCGAAGCTGCGGATGGAACTCACCGTCCAGCAGGGCAAGGGCTATGTGCCGGCGGAAAAAAATATCGATGAAAACCAGGCGATCGGGACCATTCCCATCGACGCGGTTTTTTCGCCGATACGCAAGGTGAGCTACACGGTGACACAGGCGCGCGTTGGCCAGATCACCGACTATGACAAGCTGACCATGGAGATCTGGTCGGATGGAAGCGTTAAGCCCGAGGACGGGCTTGCCTACGCCGCCAAGATCCTGAAGGATCAACTCTCCGTTTTCATCAATTTCGAAGAGGAAGTCGAGGCGCAGGAGGAGGAAATCCGACTCGAGCCTGCCTTCAACGAAAACCTCTTCCGCAGTGTTGACGAACTGGAGCTTTCTGTCCGGTCGGCAAACTGTTTGAAAAATGCAGATATCCGTCATATCGGCGAACTCGTTCAGAAGACGGAGCAGGAAATGCTCAAGACCAAGAACTTCGGTCGCAAGTCGCTCAATGAGATCAAAGAGATCCTCGCCGAAATGGGACTTTCTCTGGGAATGAAGGTCGATAACTTCCCTCGCCGGGATGAAATCGAACAGAGAAGAAAGGAACAGGAATAATCCATGCGCCACGGGGTATCGGGCAGAAAACTCAACATGACGACGAGCCATCGGCTCGCCATGTTTCGGAATATGGTCACCTCGCTTCTGGACCAGGAGCGCATCTATACCACTGTGCCCAAGGCCAAGGAAATGCGCCGGTGGGCCGAGTGGATGATCACGCTTGGCAAAAACGGAGATCTGCACTCCAGGAGGCGAGCCCTTGCGATCATTCGCGAAAAAAAGGTCGTCTACAAGGTGTTCGATGAGCTGGCCGAAAGATATCGCGATCGTAGCGGGGGCTATACACGAATCGTGAAGGTAGGGTTCCGGCGCGGGGATGCTTCCCCGATGTGCATGTTGGAGCTGGTATCGGAAGGCGCCTCCAGGGCTCCCAAAAAGGTCAAAAAGCCGCGCAAGACGGAAGCACCCGCCAAGGCCGAATAGCCCCCTTGGGGTGAGAGGATACCTTCCTTTTTGCGAACTGTCGGTTCACTGATGTGAAAAAGTTCAGACCCCGTCGTAAGGCGGGGTCTTGCATTTTGAGCAGGCGCCCAGCCTCGCCTTCCGTAAAGGCGCGGGAAACTCAATTACCCGGCGAGATTGGCAGGGGACTCCTGTTGGAGGACAGTTCAATTACCTCGGTTGGCAGGAGTCTCAATCACCTCGGAGGGTAGTCGAGTAACAGGGGGGCGGGAGTCTCAATCACCCCCCTTTGGCAAAGGGGGGCAGGGGGGATTTATGAAACCAGCCGCCCGACTCGTCTGCTAAATCCCTCTTTTATAGTGCAGTGCCGGCAAATTTAAATCCCCTAACTCACTACGATGCAATCCCTGCCCTGATGTTTGGCTTCGTAAAGGGCCGAATCGGCCCGTGCAATGATCTCGTCCGGGTTGTAGTCGTTTTCTTCGACCTGGGTGAGTCCGATGCTTACCGAAAGTTGAATTTCGGTGTCCCTGTAGATGAAACACGTTTTTGAAATTGCACTTGCAAGTTTGTCTGCGACCATGTGGGCGGTGTTTCGCCCGGTATCCGTCAAAAGAATGACGAACTCGTCCCCGCCGTAGCGGGCGACCAGGTCTTTTTGCCGAAGGACCTGCTTGATTCTTCCCACCAGGCTCTGCAGGCACTTGTCGCCTACCCGGTGGCCATAGGTGTCGTTGATCGTCTTGAAGTCGTCGATATCGATGAAAATCACCGAAAACTGGACGTGTTCCCGCCTGAACTGCTTGATCTCCTTTCGAATCTGGCGTTCTAAAACTCTGCGGTTTGCGATCCCGGTGAGCGGGTCCTGGAGGGCTTCGTGTTCGAGAAGCTTTTTCTGTTTCTGGCTGCGCTCGACTTTGTTTTGCATATGTTTGAGGTTGTTGTGCAGAGTTTGTATGGTGGATTCAAAGGACTGTTTCTTCGCCCGGTCTTCCGCCTTTTTGGTCTCCAGGGCGGTCCTTATGGTGTGAAGCCTCGCGCGAAAAATCTCTCGCATCGCCTCGACGTCCTCGGCGGATTGTGTTGCGCTCTCCAGTTCGTTAATCTCCGTTTGGATAAAGGCGGTAAACCGTCCATTTGCGAGCTGAATCTGCTCTGTGCCTTCGATCAGGGCGAGAGATTCACTTTCCAGTTCGCCCAGCAGGTTTCCGACCTCGAGCAGCAGGTGTTCAAGGGTCTCTTTCTTTGCCAGAGAATCGCTATATGCTTGCTCCAGCAGTGAAACGATCCGGTCCAACAGCGCGGAGAGTTGGGCGAGCCTTGTGGCGTTGCGAATGTCCTCGATCAGCGCGACGGCTTTCTGCCTGTGCAGAGGCGCCAGATAGCAGGCGAGCTCTTCGAGTATCCGAATATAGCCGTTTTGCAGGGCTCCGACATGTTCCCGGGAGAGAAGGGCATTCAGCGTTTCGGTCTTGCCCGAAAGCGCCTCATATAAGCTGGAAGACGAAATGGCGCGGCGTTGTGCGGATAAGGTTTTCAGTTCGTCGATTATCAGTTCGCAAAGGGTGTCCAGCATCTTTTGGCCTGCCACTCATCCGCTTGGGCGGGTTGTTTTTTCGCGCCATAGCCTGGCGGGAATCTCTTCAATTGGTAAATCGGAGATTTTCAGGATATAGATTAGAGAATTTTGGCCCTGGAACGTTTTACAGATAAAAATTGCAGAAAATGTTGCCTGTCGGATGCGAATCTCCTTAGGGTACTCGATATCGATAGATGAATTGCACATCGACGTGTTCGGGGGATCCGTTGACCTGGGATCGCGCTACGGCCGTGTAATAGTAGCAGCCGTTGGGGCAGGCCGGGTTGGTGTTGCCCACTATGTAGGTGTCTATGACTTTTACGTTGATTGTGTAATTGTTTAGGGTGAGTGTCATATCGGGGTGGTCTACCGGGTTGCTGTCGGTCACCTGCGTCAGGGTGCCGGAACACCCATAGGTGGACCAGAGCGGCAGTTGCGTCCAGTTAAGCGTCTGCGCTCCCGGTTTGCTGAAAGTGGCGTTGTTGAGCTTGACCGTCAAACACTCGTTGACGGTGCTCGTTCCGAAGGCCGCCGGCAGGCCTCCGCATGGCTGTGAGGTGTTGGAATAGCTGGTGGCGCAGTTTTGGGCATAGGTGATGAACATGTCGGTGCCTGCCTTGGCGGCATCGAGCGCTGTTGTGTAGCCCTGTTCCAGGCCTGCCATCTGGGTCTGGCGGGTAGTGAGGCGCAGCAATATGGCAATTACCGCAAATGCCAGTACGAGCAGCATAATCGTGGTGATCAGGGCCAGTCCTTTTTGGTTTCCAAGCACAGTTTTCATTGTCATGCGTCCATCTTATCTGGCCTGCAGGTTGACCAGGTTTACGGGCTTAACGTCCATTTCGGACATTTTCCAGTGGTAATAGACATCCTGGCCTGTGGGGGTCCATGTGCCGTTGAGATTGAGATTAATGTCCGCGCCGGGGCTGAAAGAACCCGAAAACTTGTAATCCGGCGACTTGCTGATCTTGCCTCCCCCCTCCTGGTAAATGACATAGACTCGTAATTCGCGCAGATACTGCTGAATCTGGGCAGCGGTCATCGCTGCGCCTGCGCCCGCCCCCCCGGGGACGTTTTCCTGGTTGAGGTCCGACTGCCATACTATGGCGTTGCCTGACGGGTTGACACCGAAGGCGACCTGAAAATCTTTTACACAATCGATGAGCACAGGCGCCGGCGAGGTTATCGAACCGTCGGCCTGGTTGACAACGCCCCGGTACAGCGCATAGGCGTTGGGGTAATCGGCGCAGCTCTTGTTGGCGGTGGGCGCGAGAAAGTAATCGACCCGGTTGAAAGGCATCACGTGGTTGCCGGCGGAATTGTCGAGACCGTAGACATAATAGACCACGTCCGGCCCGGCACCGGGAGCTATGGCCGTTGCGTTACTGTAATAACCGGTGTAGGGGGCCGAAGCATTGAAGCTGTAGCACCACGTGCCTGAAACAGCCTGCAGGACGCCGTTGTTATCGAGCACCATGATGTTGTCGCCCGTGGTGAAATCCATGACCGGGTCGAGGGCGGTCTCACCCCACAGTTTGACCTTGGGGCCCACTGTCAGGTTGGGATCGCTTGCCGCCGGGGCCGAGGTGATGATCGACCATTTCTTGCTCGTCGCGCTCAAGTTGGCGAGGGTCGATTTTATCGCCAGTATGTCGGAGTTGTTCGCATTGGCGCTTTTGGCCACCACAAACGCGCGTGGGGCTGGGTTTGCGGTGTCGTTGAGAGTGGAAGGGTCGGGGAGGTTGGCGTCGCCGCCATAATGTGCGGAAGCCGCCTCCGAGTAGGCGATTGCCGTGGTGTTCGACGGAAGCCCGTATCCTGCCATCTCGATATCGTAGCGCAAAAGCTCCAGGCCGGTCAGGTTCGACATGTAGCTTTCGGAAATGCTGCTGTGGGACTTGTAGCTGAGCAGGAGCTTTATATAGGCCGCGCTCGCCGTTGCCACGATAAGCATGACAATGGCAAGGCTTACCATCAGTTCCACCAGGGTCATGCCGCGCTGATCGCTCATTGCACCGACCTCACGATTGTCTGCGTTACATACTTGTATGTGTGGAGGCTATTCTCCAATGGCGGTTTGAACTGCCAGGTTACGATGAACTGCACGAGAGCGTCCTGGTTGACGTTGCCCCCTATGGCTGAAGGGGTGAAATTCATCTGTACGTTGTAGGTCACGTTTGCTTTTTCTACCTGCCTGGTAATTTGCGTGGGCCACAGATTGGAAGTCTGAATGTTGCCATAGGGCATGTTTCTGGCCGTCTCCAGCTGCTCCTGGCCGATTTTCATCGCATTGCTTCGCATGTCGTCGAGTACGCCCTGGTTGATCGCCGCCATGATACCCATGGTCGATACCATCATGCCGATAGCCAGAATGATCAGGGCGACCATGACCTCGATCAGCGTAAACCCGCCTTTGTTGCGCTCCCTGGTCTTGCGTCCGCGCCGGGTACTATGGGTTGCAGTTTGTTCCATCCCATTTTCCTGAAACTATGCTGGTGAGTGAAACCGCCACGCAATTCGTGCCCGCGCCGTAATTGGGAGTGATGTAAAAGATAACCTGTGTGGCGGGGTCGTTGGCGTCGCCGGTGTACAAGAGTCCCCTGCCGTCGAAACTGACGCTCTTCTGGATTGGCGTCGGTGTGAGGGGGAATCTCCCGGCGCTCACCGTTGCCCCGAGCTGTGTCGCTCCAGTGTCGATGGAGGTGGCGTTAGCGTTGGTGTTCGTCACGATGGAATACTGGGTGATGTTTGTGCCTCCGCCCCAGTAGATTCCGGTAAGATTTTTGTTGCTGTAGGCGGTCATGCGGGCGAATTGGAGGTCGCTGTAGAGCCGGCCGATCTCGCCTTCGACATTTTGCCTGGAGTTCCACGTCGAATAGGCGGGGATGCCCCACGCCATGAGAAGTACGATCAGGGCGACTACCACCATAAGTTCGACGAGAGTGAATCCGCGTTGGCTCATTTTTCGTACCATTGTATAAGCTGTCCGCCGCTGACGGTATTGATGCCATGGGATGGGCCGATCTTCTGAGGGGAGGACTCAGGAGGCATGCCCTGGTACCAGGTTGTGGTCTTACCGTTAAAAGAGCCGCTCGAGCCCGAACCGTTCGCGCCCGGGTCGTTGACTACCTCGATTGCGCCTGTCGAGGTCTGCAGAAAAATACTGCCCGTGTATATGGAAGTGTTGACTGTATAATTCGGACACGTTTGATCGGCGATCGCTCCGCCTGTTGCGCAGTTGAGGCCCCACACGCGGCTCTGGCCTCCGTAGCCGCACGGGTCCGAGGTAGGTTCCGAGGTGGTGAAATAGATGGTGTTTCCGTCTGAGGTGGTGGGGTCGGTCACCACTCTTTCGTACAGGTACCCGGTGCTGGAGGCGGGGGTGTCGAGGTCGAGCTGCCAGCCCGCGCCGGAAAGATTGCTGCTGCTGTCGCTTTGCAAAGCCGAACAGGCGTCGTTGTTCTGGTTCAGGCTGTTCAGATTGGGCCTGCCGCAATTGCTGTTGGTATTATCGCAGGTGAAGGGAACCCCCATTATGTAATTTATACTGGACTGGCCATTGGAGCCGTATGCGTCCTGCGGCATGAAATACCTCCCGGTGCCTGCGTACAGGTACCACTGGGGCAGGCCGGTCGTCGGGTTGGTGAAACAGGTCATGGTGGCTACTTGCGCGGTTATGGGCAATTGCGCGAGATTTGCGTAGGTAGTTACGTCCCAGGTCCAGTCAGCCGGGTTCAGGGCTAAGGTCGGATCGGCGTTGCCCGTCCACACTTTCGCGATTCCGCCTTTCCAGGAGCCGGTTTTGCCGCTCGGCGCGTAGCCGTATCCGAAAAAGACGAAGTCGGTGTATCCGCTCGGGTCGGAGAGGCCGTTTACGGGAGGATCGGTCACGTCCAGTCCCTGGGTGAAAAGCCTTCCGCCGAACCCGTTGTTGATGCCTGTGAAATCTCGAGTATAGACACTTGCGATCTTGAGGGTCTTTGGGTCGAGCGAGAGGACAAAGGCCCGCAGATCCTGAATCGAGCTGCCGTCGTCGGCTTCCGTGGGGCCGGAGAGAAACATCACGTAATACCTGTTACCGATGTTGGGGGTCGGTGGGTTGAGGGTGCTGTTTCCGGGCACGGCCCACTTGTGGATCACCGCCGGCCCCGAATAGGAATAGCCGAGGAACGGATCGCTGAACTCCCACAGGAGAATGGGGTTGGCCGGGTCGGTGATGTCCAGGGCATAATAGGAGGATAGTCCCGTGCAGTTCGGGCCGTTTTGCCCGGTGACCGGGTCGGCGTAGCCGGTTGCATTCGCGCTGCTGATTACGCTGCCGGGGCAGGAGTCTGAAGGCACGTTTGTCGAGTATCCGTTCGAACAGCTCGCGTTGAAGGCCGAACAGTTGGCGTTGTAAGGCGATGTGCAGTTGGTGGTCGAGCCGTTGCTGCAGGTCTGGCCGTTTGTGGCCCCGGCGCTGTCGAGGCAATATTGCTGGGAGGAGCACGAGTTGTTATTGTTGCAGGTCGTCCCGTTGGACACATTGTTGCTGTTCATGCAAAAGCTGCCCGAACCGGTCTCCGAGCCCCCTCCCAGCCGCATCCCGCCGATCAGTACGACACGCGGCGTATAGGTGGGATTTCCGTTTGCATCCGTTCCTGTCTGCTCCTGCATCGTGACAATATAGGGGCTGAGATCGTTGTAATAGAGATGGCAGCCCGCCGGGTCGGCAAGGCACCTCAGGTATGGCAGACTGTTTTGCGGCACGAAAGCCCACGCTTCCTTGCCCATATCCGAGGAGGGAATGCCGGTTGTTTTTTCGATTTGGGAACCGGTCATCCCGTAGTTGGTAAGAGCCCCGGTTTGAAACGCATGCAGCATTCCGTCGTTTGCGCCGACAAAGACCAGGCCTTCTTTTTCAAGGCATTGGGAGTCGGGCGAGGGCGAACTTGCGCAGTCTGCGTTTGTGCTGCATAATTTGCTGTTGGAGTCGAAAATCGGGTTGCCGTTGTTGTCCGTTGTCCCGCAGTAACTGTAGCCCACCTCGACCTTGGGGGTGGAATAGATGATGTCTCCCAGTTTCCACACCTTTTGGGTGCAGGTGTTGTAGGTTCCGCTGCAATCGCTTGAGGAATTGCATCCGGTGGTGCCGGGATTTCCGTGTGCGTCGGTGCAAAGCCCCACCGTTCTGTTCCGGCAACTGTCGGGCAGGCATTTGGGATAGGTTGAGTTGGTGCAGTCACTGTTCGAAGTGCATGCGACCAGAGGGTTTTCAAACATGTTTCCGTCCGAGCAGAATGTATTGGAGATATCTGTTCCTCGAACATAGTTTATAAGATTTGTCAGGGTGGCCGGATCGTTTGCTCCCTGCAGACAGGCGTCGAAATTCGACGGGTTGCCGAGCGGGGAGGGGTCGGTTGTGAGAGTGGAATTGTTCGTGTCGAAGTTTACCAGTCCGGTGGCGCTGTTTCCCGGGGTGTAGATCTGCCTGTCGTTGGGGTCGGTGGCCCAAAGCATTTTTCCCGCTTCCCACAGGGGGCTGAGCTGATCGAGGGTCTGGTTGGTGGCTACCGTTTGGGTAGGGTCTCCGCTGCCCGTCGGGTCCGAGAGGACGTTTACCGAAAGGCCGTTTTGAGGCGTAAAGGAGAAGCTCAGTCCGTAATCTCCCTTGAGATCCAGGATGTTGTCACCGTCATTTTCTTCCCGTATGTTTTCATAGTTGGGGCTCGAGTAGAACCACCAGTTGTAGAGGTAGCCGGGCCAGGTGAGCAGAGTTGTCCCGAAGTATTTGCTGGGATAGAAAACGCCCTGCAGCATATTGGCGCCGTTTTGCGTCTGCCCCTGGGACAGGATGGAAACCGAGCTGCCCGCTGCGACCCTGCCCATGATGCTTGCGGTGATGCTGTTGAGCGCCGCGGTCATGTCGTTGGCATTGGCGGCGTAATAGGCGTGGCCGTTTACCGCCGTGCCTCCCGCGACCGCCATGGCGTCCAGGTTAGCGTTTTCCTGCGCCTCGCTGCCGATCCCCAGAACATAGGTAAGCACGGGAAAGGTGGTCGTCGTGTTTCCCAGCTTGTAGGAAACTCCCTGCGCGAGGGAGGTAAGTTCGCTTGTGACCTGGCTCATGAGACTCGAGAGGGTGACGCTCGACCCGTTTTGGCCGGCGAGATTGGTGCCCGGTAGCCCGTCTGTGACCAGAATTATGTAGTTTTTCTGGCAGGATGCGGTGATGGGACTTGGCGCCGAGCAAGTCGGGTAGGAAGAGGAGTTGCAATTCGAGTTTTTCGTGCATGATGCCCCGTTGGTCATCCCCAAACTGTTGAAGCAATACCCCGAGTAATTGCCGCTGAAATAGCTGAAGGCGGTCGCGAGCGT
>JBMFWU010000100.1:0-1713 GCA_049964955.1 Syntrophobacteraceae bacterium | reverse complement strand
CTGTAATTGCTGCAGTACCCGAACTCTGTTCCCTGGTTACTCGGGTCATAAAAAGGGTCGGGCTGATTATAGTAGACCGTATTGGTATTGCCGGCGCTGTCTGTAAGATTCATGGCGCTGGTTTTCGGGTAGGTCAGTCCGCAATACTTCGCTCTCGTCGCGTTGCCGTACGAATAGCTGCCGATGATCTGGTCTGGAAAGCTATGGCCGTTCGCGTCGGTCGAGCCGTAAGGGAACTGGCGTTGAGTGAAGAGTGTGGTGTCCGCCGGATTCCATTGGGTGCAGTAATTATTGCAGGTGGCCTGGTCCGCGGTGGAGTTCGTCTCGTTTGGATTGGCGCAATAATTGTCGCAGGCCTCTACGGCCTGGACCGCCACGGGGTCCGGAACGCACTTGGTATAGGGAGAAGTCGTGCACTGGGCGTCCACACCGCATGGTGTCCGGGGGCTTTCGAAATTGGTCCCGTCCGAACAGAACATGTCGGGGCAGTAGGAATCGGGGTCGTAGGAGGCGAAAGGAAAGCCGCCATGGATTTGAAAGGCGCTCACATCTCCCGGCAGCGTGTAGGTCATGATGCCGACGTTGGCTTTTCCCACCAGGTTTTTCACAAGGTTTTGAAGCGCCTGCCGGGCGACAACCGATTTACTGTCCGGGGCATAGGAGCCCACGGCGTTGCCGTTGAAGTCCTCGTCCATGCTGTTGGAGGTATCGAGAATGATCAGGATGTTGGGCTTTACCCCCTGGGCGATGAAGGGCGGGATCAAAGAATTGCTGCAAGGCGTCTGGACCTGGCCCCATGCGCTCCCATATAGAAAAGCGAGCGAAAATAGGAACATGAAAAATGCACTCTTAAATGCCCGCTGCATCGACCCGCTCCTTGCTTTTAGAAAAATTCGGCCTGTTCGGGGGTAGCGACCCGGCCACACGGCCTCAATCCATGACTATTTGAGGATCACCCGCGCGAGTTTGCCGTTATCAAAATGCAGTTCGGCTGTTTTTGCCCCCGCCCCGGAAGAACTTTCATCTTGGACAGTCGCACCGGAGAGAGCGAACTGGCGCCCGTCCTGCGCATAAATTGTGCTGTTTTCGATCTTGCTCACCTGGATGGTGACAACCTGCTCCCCGGAAGCCGGGGCCACCGACGCATCCTGCGAGCTTCCCACCGCGGCCGGGGGCGCGCTGTTTCCCGCCATAGACGCCCTGCAGAGAGGCGTAAACGCAAAGCTTGCCAGCAAAACCCCCAAAATGATGTTTTTCCCCATATTACGTTTTCCTCTCTAGAGCCTTCCGTCGTCTCTCATTGTCCGAACAGCCACTGAAAGATGGAAAAATTAAGCGCAGCCGGGGTTTGCACCGTCGGTGTGTCGGTGGTCGCGCTGATGGTCACCGTGTCGGTCGTGTTGTTTATTGGCCGCTGGGCCTGGATCTGAAAATAGGGCTGGGTTCCGCCGCTACCCGACTGGAAACCGGACACCATGAAGGAATAATAGTGCCCGGTATAGTTGTTGGCGCAGGCCGGATTGCTGCACGTGCTCAAACACTGGGTGTTGCCGTTCGCAAAGGAGGGAAGGCATTGGATGGTGCTCGCGTACTGCTGGTTTTCCGCGTAATACTCGGCCTCCTCCATCCGTGCGGTCATGAGAAGGCTTTCCGCCTCGCCCTGCTTGGTTCGGTTTACGTAATTGATATATGCAGGTACCGCAACGGTAGCCA
>JBMFWU010000099.1:0-19500 GCA_049964955.1 Syntrophobacteraceae bacterium | reverse complement strand
TTTTCAATATCAAGTGTACCGTAGGGGGAGATAAGGACTGAGTCCACAGTGACGCCAGAGGGATTCGAGGTGTTGTCAAGGGTCACAGTGCCGTAGCTTGAGTACCCGATTCCGACTGTATAGGTGTTCGTCCCATTGTTGTCAGGATAGCAGGATGCGCCATTGGGGCAACTCCAGATGGTCGTGTCGGTCCAGTTGCCGCCCGTCGTATTGTAGACGTTTGGTGTGGGGGGGGAGGAACCAAAAGCCGGAGGGGCCGCAGGCCACAACGAACCAATGGCCAGAATGGCCGAAAAGAGCCACGCAAAACAGACGTTGAATGACTTACTGTTTGCCGATCTACTTGATGTTCGATGATCGCTTGTCATTTTTTCCCTTCCCACGAAGGCCCGAAAAGCGGCGGTACAAAATAATGGTGAGTTTCAATGAGGGGCGTTTAGGGCTGATATTGAATACGCCTCTCACACGCGTGAACGCGACGTAGCTCTGCCGAACAGGCCGCAACAGGGCGAAAAAGCGCTCTCGCCTCGAGCGTCGACTTGCCCGAGCTCCAATTTGGGCCCGGTGGAACTGGAATGGTCCTATGGTGGTTTTGTATAAACCCCGCTTTTCCACATAGCAAGAAAAGTGCCATGGCAGGAATGCGGTTTGCGAGTGATCTTATGTTGCTGATTTCGCATGTAAAAGCGAATCGTATGAAAGGGCGGGGAGCCGGCAAAAAGCTACGACTGTGTAAACTAAACCGACATTACGCGTCGCCTTATGGGGCTTGATGCGGCCTATTACCATTAAAATCAAAGTGTTGTGTTCTTTGTAAACTTGTGTAAACTCTGCCGACAGGAGTATTGGTCTTTTACACAAAAACTCCTTGTTTGGGACCTCCCGAAAAACCACACAAAGCATGGCGTAGAAAAATCTTTAAATCCCTTCTGTGTCAGCAATTATTGCAAGCCACGCTCCGGGTTCGTGGCGGCACGGGCCCTGCCGGGCCGTGCCGCGCTCCACCGGCGCCTATTGAACCGCGGAATCCGGAGTTTATGTCAATGGTCGTCTTCTTCCCATGATCAGGGAAACAAGGAACAGGACGAGAAAGATCACGAAAAGGACCTCGGCGATCCAGGCGGAAGTTCCCGCTATGCCGCCAAATCCTAAAATTCCTGCGATAATGGCTACTACCAAAAAAACAACAGTCCAATAAAGCAACATGATTAAGTCCCTCCTTCGAACTATTTGATATATTTAAAAGATAATGACGGAAGTGCGTCCGGTCCATGCCGGTCTCCACCGCGAGGAGGGCCATTTAATTTATTGACAAATTGAAGATTGCCTTCTATTCCGTGGAGAAAAAGGAGATTTGCAGTGAAGGTAGCCGTTTTGGGTGGTTTGGGGGCGCAGGGCAAAGGCGCGCTTCGGGACCTTAGCAGAAGCGAAGAGGTTACCCGAATCCTTTGTGCCGATCAGGCTACGGAGGTGACCGGCCCGGTGCGATCCGGACTCGATTTGAATAAGATCGAGTTCGTCAGGCTCGATGCAACCTCCAGGAGTGGGATCGAGCAGGTTATTCGAGGCAGTGATGTCGTGGTGGATCTTTTGCCGGCCCCCTTGATGGCAAGCGTTTTCGAAGCAGCGCTTGCGGCCGGGGTGAGTGTCGTCAGCACCAACTACTGCCATCGCTCAGAAGGCCTCGATGAGCGCGCAAGGCAGGCCGGCATCGGGATCATGCCGGAATGCGGCCTGGACCCGGGCATCGATCTGATCATTTACGGACACGCGGTCAAGCAATTCGAGGAACTGCATGTCCTTAATTGCTATTGCGGGGGGATCCCGGAGGCGAGGGCCTGCGACAATCCTTTGCGCTACAAGGTGAGCTGGAACTGGGATATGGTGCTCATGACCCAGAAGCGTGAATCGTTTTTCATCCACAACGGCAACCGTGTGCATATTCCCGGGGCAAAGCAGCACGACAACGAACTGATCCACCAGATCGACTTTCCGGGTCTTGGCAAACTGGAGGCTGTCCCCAACGGGGACGCCGTATTCTATACCGACCTGTTGCATGTCACGGAAAGTATTCGCGAAACGGGACGCTACAGTCTGCGCTGGCCCGGCTGGTGCGAGTTCTGGCGGCCTTTGAAAGCCTTGGGGTTTCTGGAGGAAACCCCGGTTGCCGGTCTGGGCGCGCCTGTGACGCCTATCCAGTTTGTGAGCAAGCTGATCGGACCGCAGATCCAGTACCGCGATGATGAAAAAGATCTCGCCCTCATGTACAACGTGTTCGAAGGAGTGCAGGGGGGACGGAAGAAACGGTTGACCAGTTCTTTAGCGATCGAGCGGGACCTGGAGACCGGAATTTTCGCGATGAGCATGGGGGTGAGTTCGGCCGCCAGTATCGTTGCGCAAATGATCGCCGGCGGACGGATCGGGCGCCAAGGACTTCTCAGTCCCTGCACGGATGTGCCCTACGACGCTTTTATGGCGGAACTCTCCAAGCGGGGCCTGGCAGTACACGAGGAGACCGTAATTTTAGAATAGTGTCCATCCGGAAATCCCGGAGGAGGGCGGGGGAAACCTTCCTCCGCTCTTCGGGTTTTTCTTTCTTTTACATTACCACCAAAAGAGGAGGAGATCGGGTATGAAATGGAACAAATGGTGGACACTTTCTCTGGCCCTCGTCACGGCTGTTGCCTTGACCCTGCCGGCCTATGCGAGCACCTTGAGCGAGATTCAGAAACGGGGAGAGCTCATTGTCGCCTGCCAGACCCAGGGCCCTCCGTTCAGCTTCGTCGACAAGAACGGAAAGAGGACCGGGGCCGCGATCGAACTGTGCGAGCTGCTTGCCAAGGAAATGGGAGTCAAGGTCAAGTTTTTGAATTACGACTGGGACGGCATCATTCCTGCGCTTCTTTCCAAAAAAGCCGACATGCTGGCGGCTGACATGACGCCCACGATCCCGAGGGCGATGCAGGTAGCATTTACGACTCCTTACGTGTACACGGGCAGTGTGGTCTTCACGAAAGCCGGCAGCCCTCTCAAGACCCTCAAGGATTGTAAGAAACCCGGACTCACAATTGCCGTGCTGCTGGGTTCGACCGGGGAGACGGATGCCAGGAAGAACTTTCCCGACGCGAAGATCAAGGCTTACAAGGGAGGGGGGCCTCTGGTCATTCAGGCGGTCCTTTCGGGGCACGCCGACTTCGGTGTCAACGATAAGACCGCCGTGTACGGGCAGATGGCGAGTTTTCCCCCAAACAGCCTCCGGGTTCTTCCCGGTCAGTTGACCAAAACGCCGCTCTGCTTTGCGGTGCGCTATGATTCCCCCGACCTTCTGCGCGTAATCAACCAGTTTTTCCTCAACTCGGAGGCCGACGGCAATCTGAATAAAATTCTCGACTATTGGGTAAATTCTCTGGCCTGGACCAAGGACCATTGATCGCGTTCCTATGGTAAGAAGACTGGAGCTCCGGGGCGGGCCGGTGATTGCGACCCGCTCCGTGCCCGGGAGGGGGGCAGGACAGGCACATGCTTCAAACGTTCGACTTCAGGGTTATCCTGAGCTACATGCCCTTTTATCTGCACTGTTTTGTAGCAACCCTCTGGCTGTCGGGGGCCTCCCTTGTCGGGGCGCTGCTTGCGGGAATCCTTGCCTGTTCGATGCGCCTGAGTTCCTCGCGGACCCTCTCGAAACTTTCCGGCATGTATATCGAAGTCATACGGTCGACGCCTCTTCTGGCGCAACTCTATTTTCTGTACTTCGGGTTGCCCTCGCTCGGGATAAATCTTTCGGAGCACGTCACCGGCATCATCGCCTTGACACTCAACAGCGGCGCCTATATGGCCGAGATCATCCGGGCCGGAATGCTCTCGATACCGCAGGGGCAGATCGAAGCGGGGGTGTCCTCCGGGCTGAGCTACTTTCAGCGGCTGCGCTACATTCTGCTGCCCCAGGCGGTGGGTGTGACGATACCCCCTCTGCTCGGACAGGCCATTGTGCTGGTGAAGGATTCTTCGCTTCTTTCCCTCATCTCGGTGGTGGAACTCACCCGGGCAGGCGAGGTGTTGAGTTCGGACCGGTTTCTGCCCGCCGAGGGGTTTCTAACCACCGCAGCCTTCTATCTGCTGATCTATTACATTCTCAAGACGATTTCCAGCAGTTGTCAGAAACGACTGGTTTTCCAGGGAAATTATTAGGAAACGAGCTAGCCGCATGTGGGGTTTTTACCTAAAAGAGCTTCTTCCCACCATACCGTTTTTCCTCAAGGGTTTGTGGATGACGGCGGCGGTGTCCGCCCTGGCGCTTTTGGGTGGAACGGTTGTCGGGTTCCTGCTTGGAATCCTGCGGGCGGGAAATCAGAAGGTGGTAAAGCGGCTGATCGGGGCCTGGGTGGACCTGATTCGCGGGACACCCTTTCTGGTACAGATTTTCATTGTGTTTTTCATCCTGCCCGAATTCGGCATCGCGCTCCAGGCCTTTCCCGCGGCGGTTCTGGCTTTGGGCAACGAGGCCGCCTGTTTCATCTGCGAGATAGTCATGAGCGGCATCCAGTCGGTTCCAACCGGACAAAGAGAAGCGGCCACCGCCTCGGGGCTCTCCTCTTTCCAGCGGCTCCGATACGTTGTTTTGCCCCAGGCGATGCGCACCATCCTCCCGCCTCTGGTGGGGCAGTTTGTGCTCATTATCAAGGATTCTTCGCTCGTTTCGGTGATCGGGGTGGTGGATGTGACCCGGGTCGGCTGGCTGACGGTGCAGCGAATTCCCCAGGGGATCCTGGTGTTCGGTCTGGTCGGAATTCTTTACTTCGTGGTGTGCTACCCCCTGATCCGGCTGGCCAACCGGTTGGAGCGGCATATGACGGTGGTTGCCACAAAGCTCTAGCCTTACCTAACAGGAAAACGCGCATGATAACTTTTTCCAATGTCAACAAATGGTTTGGCGCCCTGCACGTCTTGAAGAACATCGATCTTCACGTCGCCCCGGGCGAAGTGGTCGTGATTTGCGGACCGAGCGGTTCGGGGAAGAGCACGCTCATTCGCTGCATCAATCGACTGGAAGAAATCCATAACGGGAGCCTGGTGGTCGACGGAGTGGACGTTCACGACAAAAAAGTCAATCTGACGCGGCTGCGGGCTGAAATCGGCTTTGTCTTCCAGCAGTTCAACCTGTACCCGCACATGACCGCGCTGGCCAATATAACGCTTGCCCCCATGAAGGTGCGCAAGGTCAAAAAAGAGGAAGCCGAGAAGCTGGGCCGCAGCATCCTGGAAAGGGTAGGGCTGGGCGACAAGGCGGACGCCTTTCCGGCTCAGCTTTCCGGCGGACAGCAGCAGCGTGTGGCCATCGCCAGGGGGCTGTGCATGCAGCCGAGGATCATGCTATTCGACGAACCGACCTCGGCCCTTGACCCGGAAATGATCAACGAGGTTCTGGATGTGATGCGGGGCCTGGCCGGGGGCGGCATGTCCATGATCGTGGTTACCCATGAGATGGGTTTTGCCCGGGAAGTTGCCCACCGTGTCGTGTTCATGGATGAAGGGCAGATCATCGAAATCGCGCCTCCGGAGGAATTTTTCAGAAATCCCGAAACGGAGCGCGCCAGGGCCTTCCTGAGTAGAATCCTCTCCCATTGAAATGGGCTGCCGGCCTTACCCGGCATTTAGCAGCGGCGCGAGTTCGGCCACCTTGCTAAACAGCCCGAAAATTCCTCCCGTATGAAGGAAGACGATCCGCTCGCCGAGAGAGCCGGGCGAGCGCTCGAGCTCCCGGACCATTCCGTAAAAAGCTTTGCCGGTATAGACGGGGTCGAGAAAGATGCCCTCCGTGCGAGCCACTTCGCACAGAAGAGCGAGTTCTTCGGGGCGGGAGAGGGCGTATCCTCGTCCCACATAGCCATCGATAACCTCTATGTCCCTGGAACGATCGAAGTCTACGGGAAGACCGAACTGCTCGATCGTCTTCTCGCAGATATCGCCAATAGCCCTGATAAAATAGGCGCGATCGTCGCACACGTTTACGGTAGCGATTCTTGCGTTGATACCGAACAGGCGGGCGCCAAGAATGAGCCCTGCGGCGGTGCCCCCCGAACCCGTGGCATGCAGGATGGTGGTGGGTTTTGCCGGGAGAGCGGCAAGGTCCGCGGCCAGTTCTTCGGCGGCCCGGATATAGCCCCATGCGCCGAACGGAGCGGAAGCGCCCTCGGGGATAATGTATGGCTTGAAACCTTTTTTCCTCAGCCCCTCGGCCTCGCGTTCGAAAATCTGGTCGCGATTGCGGTACTCTTCGGGAGTGATCCAAACGATCTCGGCGCCCGCCATGCGGTCGAGCAGGATATTTGCCTCCGGCGGGGGAGGAGTTGAGGGGTCGGCGGTGCGCAGGAGCAGCCGGCATTTGAGTCCAAGCTTTGCTGCGGCAATCGCTGTGGCGCGGCAGTGATTCGATTGGGCGCCCCCGCAGGTGAGCACGACGTCGGAGCCCTTGGCCACGGCATCGGCCATGACGAATTCCAGCTTCCGGATCTTGTTGCCCGAAAGAGCGGCGCCGGTGAGATCGTCACGTTTCATATACAACTCGACCCCGATTTTTTTCCCGAAACGGCTGACGGGCATAAACGGAGTCGGAAGCTGCGCCAATTCAATGCGCGGCGGATACGTTACGGAATAATCGGGACTTTTCATGGCAACCCCATCCTGGAAGAAGCTGGAAGCGAGGAGCGGGAAGCGGGAAGAACACCGCGTCCCGACCGCAGCATACGGGCAGAGACTTTAATACAGAGCCACCGGCCAGTAAAGCCTCTTTTCGCGTGCAAACTTTCGCTATGCTTTGTCATTGATGTTCAGTATTATCGCTCACCGCGCCGCTGGAAGGGTGGAAAAGCGCGGGGGCTTTCGCCCCCTGCACCCCCACGCCGCTGCGCGGCTCAGGTGGGGCGGGGGAAACCTTCCCTCGCTCTTTTGCATTTTTCTTTCTCAAGCGAAGTCACCGTGAAGGGTAGCTATGCTCCAATTCCTCGGATATTTTCTTGTGGGTGGACTTGTGGTGTCTCTTACCACCTATTTCGGTTCGAAGGGACATGGGTTTGTTGCAGCCTTTGTCAGTATGTTTCCGTCCCTTACGGTATTGACCTTTTTCCTTATCTTCAAAACGGGCGGAAAGGATTCTGTCATTACCTATGCAAGGAGCCTTGCGTATTGCTTCCCCGCCTGGCTCTTATACGTCTGTGCGGTCTCTTTCCTGTGCGAGCGCATCGGAATATGGACTTCGCTCGCGATCGGCGTAACGCTCTACTGTGTGACCTCCGTTTGTCTCGGACAGCTGCGATAATGCAGGAGCGGGGAGCGCACCTGCGTTTTTCGAAATAAAATTTTACGAGAAAAAGGTGGAAAAACTCCGGGCAGACGGGATATAAGCAGTTTTAATTTCCCATTAATTTCTGTCAATTACAATGGAGTTTCACAATGATTCCCGGATGTGTGAACCGGCTTGCCCCGGCTCTACTCCTCGTATTTCTTTGCTCGTGCATCTGCTTTGGTCCGAGAGTAGCCGCGGCGGAATCCTGGGCTGAGACTCGCACCGAGATGCCCAAATTCGAAAATCGACTCCAAACCCGCCATTTCGTTTTCAAATGGACCGACCGAAGCTCCGACCCGGCCGACAACATTCGCGACCCTGCGATAATCAAAAAAACGGCCGGATATTTCGAATATGCCTGGAACAAGTATGTCTCCCTGTTCGGCAGAACCCCCTACGTACCGCCCGGAAAATCGAGGATACGCGTGGTTTTTCTGCACCTCGACGTCTATGCTTACGCAGATCCTCCCGATGCGCCCATCCAGTTGAACTCCTATGTCTGGTCGAAAATGCCTTCGATCCGGCAGTCGACCTCGGCGCACGAGCTATTTCACAAGCTCCAGTATGCCTTTGGCTACAAAACGCGCTGGGCGCCTCGAAAAAACATGCGCTGGTTTATCGAAGGGACTGCCGCCTGGGCTGAGGTCTACGTGTGGGGCAGGGTCACCAGGAGTTGCAAGATTGAGGATATGTTCAAAAATACCGGGCTTGGTCTCTACGATTCTCAAGACATGGCCCTGCCTTTCTGGATCTACTTCGTGTCCGGAAACTGCGGACGCCCAAAAAACGACCTGATGGTCAAGCTGTTCAAAAACTACGAACGGAGCGGGGACGCGAAAAGTGCCCTGATCGATACGGTTCGAGAATCTTACGGCCCCGAGGATACTTTCTTTCACCGGTTTGCTCTCGAGCGCAGGAAAGACTTCTGGCACGGGGCGGCGTTGAAGGAGTGCAATCATTATACGCGCATTCTGGGGCCGGACGGCGAAGATCTCGTGTCCAAGATGGAAAAGTATCAGCATGACGAACACGAAGCGACGCCGGGAAGACCCGGCAAAGGGCTCTAAGGCTGAATCCCGGTCCCCGGCGTCTCTTTCTGAAAAATGAACGGACTCCCTCTAGGGATTAGTATTCCCTTGAGAGCCGGGCGTCATCTGTTCATGCTGCTCGATTCCCTTTTGAGGCGCGGCAGCACCCGGGGCCTGCGTGCCGGGTTTCATGACACGCGTGCCGCTTTCACGCTCCCTCGGGCCGGGGGCTGGAGGGAGCGTCTTTTGAGCGGGGGCCTGTCCCCCGGGTTTTACCTGCTGCGGTTGGCCTTGTTCGGTTTCTCGGGGCGCCCGTTCCCTGGAACTGATAAACCCTTGCCTTTCATGAGGTCTTAGAGCAAAGAAATGATTCCTCTCTGCGGGCGCGAGGCTGAAGAAGGCATAATACTGGGTGGAGGGAAGAGCGATCACTTCCTGCCTCTGGACGGGTTCAAGGGCTATGAACTCTCTCATTTGTTCCGGGCTGAGATAGAGGAAGGCCACTCGTTGTTCCGGCGGCAGGGTAACGAACCAGTCCCTTTCGCGCGGCGTAAGGGCCAGGAAAGCCTTCCGTTGCCAGTGGGGAAGCGTCGTGAATACGCGCCTTTCTCTATAATTCAACCGCAGAAATGCATGCAACTGCGGAGGCGGCAGCCTCATCGCCAGGTCCCTTTCTCTTCCGCGCAGCCGATCGAAGGTCATTCTGTCCCTCGGGCTCAGGCTGAGAATTTCTCCGTTTTGACTGCGGTAGTCCCCGGGGCCTCTTTGCTGCTGCTCGTATTGGGCTAGCTGCAGTCTGACGGGTTTTGCCTTTTTGTCGTTATGCTGCCCGGGAGTTGCTGCATTGGCAATACCGGAAATCGGTGCTAAAGCAAGCGCCATTGCGGCAAAGAATGAAAAATATATCCATTGCTTTTTCATCTGGTGCTCCTTGGAAATTGTGAAACGTTGAGTACAATCCAATAACCGCCCGGAATCCCATTTCAGTCTCGGATTTGGAGTATCAAGCTGATTTACTGAGAAAATCCCCCTATATCCCCCTTTGATAAAGGGGGACTACAGTTCGAATCGACCGGCGCGTTCCATGGTTTCCGGATGGACTCTATCTGATGAAAATAAGGTAAGAATTTCGGGGGGGCTTTTTCAACTGGCGATGAGTTGCCGCTGAAAGGGCGGCGTGGCCGGGAGCGCCGCCGCCTTGGGTGGCGGCGGCGCCGTTACGGTTGCAGTATTGGCAGTGTGGAAGGGCCAGGCGATCCGGCCGGCGGTCCCACCGCCCGATCCGGCAGGCGGTCCCACCGCCCGCCAGCCGCGATCAAAGGCCGGCGGTATAGCCTCGAAACAGCTGTATGTCTTCGATTACGGCCTTGTAGTCATCCTGAAGGTTGCGGTGAAGTCTTGCGTTTTCCAGGGCGATCGCCCCAAACTCGGCCATTGACTGAACGAACTCGATTTCAAAATCGGTGAATCTGCGGGGCGAAGAGGTATAGAGGCGCACAGCTCCTATGACCTCCTCCTCCAGGAGTATGGGAACCGAGAGAATGGTGGCGATCCCCTCTTTTTCGGCCGCCCCGGGATATTGGGCCCTGGCATCGCGCCGGGCGTCTTCGACCCAGACTACCTCGCCCGTCATGGTCGCTGCAATGCTCTGGTCGGAAGCGACCGGTCCCTTTTTGAGGTATTCCTCGGAGAGGCCTTTGGAGCAGACGACGTTGAGACTTTTGCTCCCCGGTTTTGCGAGCCTGATGGAACAACCTTTCACCTTCAGGTTTTCGACGGTTTTCTCTGCGATGAGATCGAGGATTTCCTCGACGTGCAGGCTCGAGGTCAGGGCTTTGGCGCCTTCTTTCAGCACCCTGAGATAACCCAGCTCAACGAAGGCCCTTTCCAGCAGCGTCGCGTTTTCAAAGGCGATCCCTCCCAGTTCGGCGAGCGAGACGGCGAATTGAAGTTCTTCGGGGGTAAAGGTCCGCTCTTCGGCGCAATAGACGCGAAGCACCCCGATCGTCTTTTCTCTTACGACGATCGGGACCGAGACGATCGTTACGATCCCCTCCTGTACCGCGGCCTCGGGGTATTGCACGCGGGAATCGCTCCGCGCGTCGCCGATGATGACGATCCGGCCGCCTAGAGCCTCTGCCATACTTTTTTTGGCATCCACGACGCCCTTATTCAAATAGTCACTGCTGAGGCCGCAGGAGGCCGATGATTTCAGCTCATGTCCCTCCTCATCGAGAAGAAGTATCGCACAGCCCTTGACCTCGAAGGCCTCTACGATACCATCGGCCAGCACCTTCAACCGCTGTTCGACGGAAAGCGTCCTGGTGACACTTTTGCTGAACTGCTCAAAAACGCTCAAGAACCTGGCTTCGCGTGTCTCCATCGTGTTTCCTCCTGTCTCGGTGGTCACAAGGATTACAATCTGCTCGCCTGCCGGCCCTATGCCTTGAAGCGGATGAGTACGTCTCCGGTTTCCACGGCCTGGCCAGCCGTTGCGCGAACCTCTTCAATGGTTCCATCAGTTGGCGAGGCCACGCCGCTTTGCATTTTCATCGATTCGAGCACCACAAGGTTTTGACCTCGGAAGACCCGGTCTCCCTTTCCGGCCAGTACCTCCACGACCAGTCCGGGCATGGGACAGACCAGCACGTTGTCGGGGGTCTTATCCACCTTGACGGGCATGTATTTCAAAAAGTCCCACTCCTTTGGCCTGTAGATCTCGAACAAGCGGGTGATGCCGCTGAAGGCGACGAAGAGGAAGGAGTGTTCAGTCTTGAGGCGGAACCGGTGAACCTGCCCGTCGATAATGAGCTTGAGCCTGCGGCGGTAGAACTCGAATTCAGGCGTGATGACATCAAATTTATGGCCATTTACGCGAAATGTCCATCGGTGTGGGTCCGGGTTTTTCTCGAGCAGCACCTCGAAAATTTCTTCGACGGCCCTCAGGATGTAGGGGTGCGAGCCGTCGTGGTCTTTTCGTGCGCCGATCAAAGAGACCATGGGGCGCAAAGACTCCCGTATGGCCACCGTTTGCATGTGATAGACAAGGGCTGCGGCAAGGGCCGCCATTTCGACGTTTTGCGTATCCGGGGCGACCTTGGGGCTGCTGCCGTCAAAATGGGCGTCGATAAAGCCGGTGGTGAGGTTTCCCCGTGCAAATTCGGGGTGGCACAAGACGCTGTTGACAAAGTCGATGTTGGTGAGGACCCCTTCGATGTGATAGCCGTTCAAGGCTTCTATGAGGCCGAGGCGCGCCTGCTCCCGGTCTTTTCCGTGGCAGATGACCTTTGCGAGCATGGAATCGTAGTAGACGCCGATCCAACTGCCGGTTGCCGCACCGCTGTCCACGCGCAACCCCTTGCCGTGCGGCTCGGCATAACGGGTAATCATGCCGGTGGAGGGGATGAAGCCCCTGGACGGGTCCTCCGAACAAATGCGGGCCTCTATGGCCCAGCCGTTACAAACCACGTCCTGCTGGTCAAACGGGATCGATTCTCCGGCGGCGATTCGTATCTGAAGTTCCACGAGATCCAGGCCGGTTACCGCCTCGGTGACCGGATGCTCGACCTGGAGCCGGGTGTTCATCTCCAGGAAATAAAAATCGCCCCCGGCGTCGAGGACGAACTCCACCGTGCCCGCATTCACATAGCCGGCCTTGCGGGCCAGTTCGCATGCGGCCTGCCCCATGCGGTGCCGTTGCTCTTCGCCGATAGCCGTAGAGGGCGACTCTTCGATGATTTTCTGATAGCGCCGCTGGATGGAGCACTCCCGCTCGCCAAGGTGGATGACCTTGCCGTGTGAATCGGCGAGGACCTGGATTTCCACGTGCCGGGGTTGCTCGATGTAGCGTTCGATGAAAACGCGGCTGTCGCCGAAGGCCTTGAGCGTTTCCTGACGGCTGGAGGCAAGAGCTTCTTCCATGTCATCCGGGGAGAAGACGATGCGCATCCCTTTGCCGCCGCCACCGGCGGCGGGCTTGAGCAATACGGGATATCCAACGGATTGTGCGGCCTCAAGGGCTTCCTGCAGGTCCTGCAACGCGTCCACGCGGCCGGGAATCACCGGTACTCCGGCCCCGATGGCCAGTTCCTTGGAGGCGATCTTATCGCCCATCGTGGCGATCACCCCGGCGGGCGGACCGATGAATGCGAGTCCGGCCGACGTCACTTTTTCGGCAAACCGAGCGTTTTCCGATAGAAAACCGTAGCCGGGATGGACTGCGTTGCAGTTTGCGGAAAGGGCTGCGGAGAGGATCCTCTCGATATCCAGGTAAGACTCCCGCGCAGGTGCCTTTCCGATATGGATGGCTTCATCGGCAAGCTGCCGGTGAAGGCTGCGGCTGTCCGCATCGGAGTAGACGGCGACAGTGCCTATGCCCAGCCGTTTGCAGGTGCGGATGATGCGAACCGCGATTTCGCCCCTGTTTGCTATAAGGATCTTATCGAACATCTGGTCATTGCCTCACAGTGGAATGTTTCCGTGTTTTCGCGCGGGGCCTTTGGCGTCTTTCCCGTCGAGCACCTGCAGCGTTCTAATCAGACGGTGGCGCGTGTCGCGAGGAAATATCACGTCGTCGACATAGCCGCGTTGGGCGGCGAGAAAGGGGTTGGCGAAGGTGTGCCTGTACTGGTTCATCTTTTCGGTGAGCAAGGCCTCCGGGTTTTCGGCCGATTGAATTTCCCTGCGGTAGATCACCTCGGCAGCACCCTTTGGCCCCATGACGGCTATTTCGGCCGTGGGCCAGGCATAGTTGACATCACAGTGAATGTGCTTGGAGTTCATGACCAGGTACGCGCCTCCGTAGGCCTTGCGGACGATGACGGAGATGCGCGGAACAGTTGCCTCGGTAAACGCATAGAGGAGCTTTGCTCCGTGGCGGATGATTCCGCCGTGCTCCTGGTCGGGGCCCGGCATGAAGCCGGGAACATCGACCAGGGCGACGAGCGGGATGTTGAAGGAGTCGCAGAACCGGACGAAGCGGCCGGCCTTAAAGGAGGCGTTGCTGTCGAGAACTCCCGCGAGAACCGCGGGCTGATTGGCCACAAGGCCGATGGTCTGGCCTCCCAGGCGCCCGAACCCGCAGATGATGTTTCGGGCAAACCCGGCCTGGACTTCCATGAACTGGGCCCCGTCCAGAATGCTGTAGATCAGAACGTTCATGTCGTAGGTCTGGTTGGGGTTTTCCGGAATGAGAAAATCGAGCGCCGGATCGGTGCGGTCGGGCGGATCGCGCAGGTCGAGAATGGGGGCGCGCTGCCGATTGTTGGAGGGCAGGTAGCTGATGAGCCGTCGGATCTCGCGGAGGCACAGCACATCATTCGGGGCCGTAAAATGGGCGACCCCGCTCACCTGCGAGTGGACTCCCGCTCCGCCGAGATCTTCAAAAGATATGTCCTGATGCGTAACGGTTTTCACCACGCTGGGACCGGTTACGAACATGTAGGAGGATTGCTCCACCATGAAGACGAAATCGGTTATCGAGGGGCTGTAGACCGCTCCCCCGGCGCAGGGCCCCATGATGCAGGATATCTGGGGGACCACCCCGCTCGCCCTCACATTGCGGTGAAAGATCTCGCCGTAAGCGGCGAGGGCATCGACGCCCTCCTGGATGCGGGCGCCGCCCGAGTCGTTTAGACCTATGATGGGGTTTCCGACCCGCACCGCAAGATCCATCACCTTGCAGATCTTCTGCGCGTGCGCTTCCCCCAGGGAGCCCCCGACGACGGTAAAATCCTGACTGAAAACGAAAACTTCGCGCCCGTCGATCGAACCGTGCCCGGTAATCACTCCGTCGCCGAGGTAGCCTTTGGCATCCCCCAGCGCGCCCCCACGCCCGATCTTCAAGACATCGAACTCCTCAAAGCTCCCCTCGTCCAATAGGAGGTCGAGTCTTTCGCGGGCGGTAAGCTTGCCGCTTCGGTGCTGGGCAGCCCTTTTGGTCTCTCCGCCCGCATCTATCGATTCGGCGCGAAGTTTCTCCAGGGTTTCAAGAGTTGCATCGTATTGAGTGTCCATTCAGTTTACCTTACGCGTGGTTTCGTAACTGCAGTTCCACCGGATGTGGGTCGAGGTAGAACTGCTCTCTCAGATAGGGTTTTTCGTATTTGCGAACGTAGTGTTTGAGAAGAGCCAGAGGTACGATAAGTGGAAGATGTCCCTTGTAGTAGTTGTCGATCAGTTCCAACAGCTCGCGCTTTTCGTCGGAGGTCAGCTCCTTTTTGAAATAACCCATTATATGCTGCAGCACGTTGGTGTTTTTCCTGACGGTCGCTTTTAGCCGCAGCCCCTCCATCATCAGTTGTTCATACCGGTTGAACAGTTCCTCGGGAGGTGTCGCTTTGGCGGCCGCCACCAGTTTTCCCATCTCCCGCGCATGCGTGGGGCTGTGGGCCATCATCTGCAGCTTGTGACGGCTGTGGAATTCGATGAGAAGACCCGTCTTCTTGCCCCGTTTCAATACGCTTCGCCATCGCTCGAGAGCAAAAATGCGCTCGATAAAATTCTCGCGAATCCCCGGGTCGTGGAGCCTTCCTTCGTCTTCGACAGGGATGAGTGGAAAGGTGTGTATAAAAATGGCTGCAAAGAGGCCGGTGCCGGTTCTGTGCGGGACGCCTTTTGCGTCCAGAACTCTGACACGCTCCATCCCACTGCTTGGCGAATTGCTCTTGAAGATGAAGCCGCACAGGTCCTCCGATGCGAGTTCCTGTACTCTTCGATGGGACCAGGAAAGCATGCGGTCCGTTAGATCTTGTTTCGTTCGGGTGGTTATGAGGCGAAGCGCCCCGGGTTCCCCCTCCAGGTGCATGGATTCGCGGGGTGTTCCCAGACCGCATTCCACTTCGGGGCACACCGCGACATAGTCGACGTATTGGCCGAGGGTGTCTTTGAGGTACCGGTCGAGCTTGTGGCCGCCGTCGTACCGGACAGGTTCTCCCAGCAAACAGGTGCTGATGCCCAGTTTGATTTTTCCCATCCCGTCCCCTTTGCTAAAAGATAGAGTTAAAAGGTAAAAGTAAAAAGCAAAAAATGGAGGGAGGTCTAATGAATATTTTCCCTGAGGAGAGAATAAGGCTTCTAAACCAGGCGCCGATTCACCCTGACGCAGATTTCGTGCTCTACTGGATGATCGCCTTTCGGAGGGTTCGGTGGAATTTCAGTCTCGAGCGTGCTGTAGAATGGGCCTGCGACCTGGGTAAACCTCTTGTCGTCCTGGAGGCCCTGAGCTCCGACTACCCTTGGGCAAGCGAGAGGCTTCACCATTTCATCCTGGAAGGAATGCAAAATAACCGGTCCGATTTCAAAGACCTCCCCGTTTCCTATTTCCCGTATGTCGAAAAGTCGAAGGGCGAAGGCAGGGGGCTTGTAAGAGAACTTGCCGCCAGGTCGTGCATCGTCGTTACCGACGACTATCCCTGCTTTTTTTTGCCTCAGATGATCGAGGCCGTGGGGAAAAGCCTTCCGGTCAGAATGGAGGCGATCGATTCGAATGGTCTTCTGCCGCTCGTGGTGGCCGATAAGGTTTTCCTCACCGCCTTTTCCTTTAGAAGATATCTCCAAAAACAGCTGCCCCGCTTTCTGGACCGGTTCCCCGGGGAAAGTCCCCTTTCGGGCGTGCATCTTCCAATGCTGCAAGAACTACCCGTTGATATTGCAAACAGATGGCCTGTGGCGGACACGCTCCTCGATTCTCCCCGCGAGAGTGTGAGAAGTCTGCCCCTCGATCATGCGGTAACACCCGTAGAAACAAAAGGAGGAAGCCGGGCGGCCGGCAAAAGATTGGAGAGTTTTCTCCAAACCGGCATTTCCCGATACCACATGGATCGAAATCTCCCCGTCGACGGCGCGACCAGCGGGCTTTCCCCCTACCTGCACTTCGGACATCTATCGGCCCACGAGATCTTTCGGGAGTTGAGCAGGGGCGAGCGATGGTCTCCCGAAAAACTCTCCGCCCGAATCTCGGGGAAGCGGGAAGGATGGTGGGGCATGAGCCCCGCCGCAGAAGCCTTCCTCGATCAACTCGTAACCTGGCGGGAACTTGGCTTTAACCTGTGCTCCCGAAGGCAGGACTACGACCTTTTCAATTCTCTGCCCGACTGGGCCGTCGAAACGCTTACCGACCATGAAAACGATTCTCGTCCCTATCTTTACCCGCTCGAGGAGTTGGAATTTGCAAAGACCCACGATCCCCTCTGGAATGCGGCCCAGAGGCAGCTGCTGCTCGAAGGGCGCATCTACGGCTACCCGCGCATGCTTTGGGGGAAAAAAATAGTCGAGTGGACCGCTTCTCCTCGCCAGGCCCTCGATATAATGATCGAACTCAACAACAAGTATGCTCTCGACGGGCGCGATCCAAATTCCTACAGCGGCATACTCTGGGTCCTGGGCCGCTATGACAGGCCCTTTGGCCCTGCGCGCCCTGTTTTGGGAAAAATCCGCTACATGAGTTCGCAACGAACGGTGAAAAAAATCGGGGCGGATGCATACATGCGTCAAATGGAGGCCGCCTGGACCCGCTCCGGCCGGCACTAATGAGGGTCGGCCTCCTCCGCCCGGGCCTTTTCCCCGATTTTTCGATTCCATCCCATTTTTTGGAGCTCTTGCCCCCTTGACTCTAAGTTAGAACGGTTCTAAAGTTGGACCGTTCTTCTACAGGATAACCCTAAACAGACCGGACACACAGGAGGCAGTACCGATGCCAAAGGGAGCCGTAATCTTTGCGACCAGGACGAACCAGACCCAGAAAATCGCCCAACTGATCGGGGAAGGAATGCGTTTTGAGGGACTCGACGTTGATGTGCTCAATGTCAGCCAGATCACCGGGGAAGGATCTCTAAACGACTACGACGCGGTCGTGCTGGGGTCGGCCACCTATCACGGGGAGATGCTTCAGGCGATGAAGACCTTCCTGTTTGTGGCGGAAAAGGCAAATCTGGAAGGCAAGGCCGGCGGCGCCTTCGGGGCCTTCGGATGGAGCGGGGAGGCGCCCGGGCGTATTTTCGACACGATGACTCACGTCCTGAAGATGAACATGGTCGACGGGCCGCTTCGACTCAAATCGGCGGCTTTGGGCGGGGGGAGCAAGATGGCCCAGGATTACGGGCGGGAAATAGCCAAAAGAGCGCTTGCGGCGAAATAGCCGGAAACCGTCGGGGGCGCATCCGGAAAGGCCGGATGGGCGCTGGATATGTCAATATGGAATGCAAACGGAGTGTATGAGATGGATAAGTATGTCTGCGGTATTTGCGGCTATGTGTACGACCCCGAAAAAGGCGATCCGGATAACGGAGTCGCCCCCGGCACCAAATTCGATGATTTGCCCGAGGAGTGGACCTGTCCGGTGTGCGGCGCTCAGAAGAGCGACTTTGAAAAAGAGTGATGGTGGGAAGTGAAGAGTAAAAAGTAACTTAGGAGGCTGCTATGGAGAAAAATGCGCATATATGCAAGAAATGTGGTCAGGCAGCGGGCAAGGGTGGACACCTGTGCGACCCGGTCGAGTTGGACAGCGCTTTCGTGTGTGAGCATTGCGGGCAGGCATCGACCGACCCCAGGCACATCTGCAAGCCAAAACTCGAGAAGATCAACTACGTGTGCGTTGCCTGCGGCAGGGTAGCCGAGCTTCGGGGCGAGCTTTGCAATCCCAGGGATATCGTGCTCATGGCGGACCAGGCGCCTCCGAACCGAATAGTTTAAAAGCCGTTGTTAGTTGTTAGTTGTTAGTTGCTGGTGAGAAATGCCGTATGCATCGGCAACCAGCAACTAACAATTTCCAGAACTCGCTTTTTCGGTGGAGGAGACGATTTGTGAAGGCAATCGAGTCGCTGCCCACTGTGTAGACCGGAACCCCGGAAAATTCCGTCATCACCACACCAGCCCTGTAACGATCTTGTCCAGGTCGGTCATCTCTTTCAGGCCAAAGGTGGCAACAATCCGGTCGATGTTGGCCTTTTTACCCACGATGGCATGCAGGTCGATTTCTCCGACCGGACGAATCAGCCATTGGTCGTACCGAGCCGGGTCGCCGGCGCAGCAGAGTTGGTTCAGCTGTTTCTGCAAATCGGTGAAACGAGGTTCGAAGCTCGGACCGAACCAATACATGACCGCGAAGTTGGCCTTATTGAGGCTGTGCATATCTCCGGTGACCTTGGTTGGCACGATCTGCGAGGTGTTGTTGTACCAAACGTCGAAAACATGGTGCGCCTCGTGCTCATGAGTGCCGATCAGCCAGCCCTGCAACGGCACGTGATTGCACAGGAGAGTGTAGGCGACGACTCATTCGCCCCTGCCGAAATACTTGCGGGAATGACGGGCCTTGACTGTCGGGCGCTCCACTCCGAGCTTCTGGCCGTCAAACTTCCAGGCAATCTAAAGTTTTTTCACCTGCGTTGCCTGCGGACCCTTCGTACCTTTTTCCTCGGAAAAGCTGACCCTGTCACCTTCAGAAAGGGACTTGAAGCCGTTTCCTTCAATTGCCGAGAAATGAACAAACAAGTCACTTCCGCCATCTCTTTCGATAAATCCAAATCCCTTGCTCTCATTTAACCACTTTACTCGACCTTCTGCCATTTTAGGACCTTTTCTCGTAAAAGATTGTTGCTGCCCGCCCGGGAGCTATAAAAGCATCGTTTTAAGGCGATAGCTCACTCCAGGATAACTCAACGGACCTGCCGATGATAAATCGAAATGCCACCAGCCTGTTGGCGCCGACAGCGCTCCAGTCGCTAGCTTAGACGCTTGATCGATCTCAGTCGCTCCCATACGTTGGCGACCTGATTATCTAAATCGATTAAATAGGTCTCCCCCGAGATCTCCAGCACACTCCCGACCCCATTGGGCGTTCCCACTCTGTCGCCGAGTTTGGGCGCCCACCCCTGAGCGGGGGCCGCTCGACTCGACGGGAAAGCGTCTACCTTCTTTGTCTGCTTTCGGAATGAAACGAACGCGTCGCGGCTTCTCACCATAACCTGCCACTCTCCGGCTTCTCGCCATAGACTCTATCACAGGAAGCATTACTTGCAAGCGAGACAGCATGCGCTCCCACGACCCTGCTGATCTCTCGAATTGACAACTAAAGCTTTCTTACTTGTGTCGCGCTTGGGCCTTTGGCGCCCTTTTCCACTTCGAAACTGACCC
>JBMFWU010000098.1:0-19510 GCA_049964955.1 Syntrophobacteraceae bacterium | reverse complement strand
CTCAAAGGAACGGAAACGGTGCTTTTGGTAGAGGATGAAGAGACGATGCTGGAGCTGGGCAGAAAGATCCTGGAGCGCCAGGGCTATAGAGTCCTGGCAGCTGGCAGGCGATCGGAAGCCTTGAGGATGGCGCAAATACACCCCGGCCCCATTCACTTGCTCATTAGCGACGTGATCATGCCCGAGATGGACGGCAAACGTCTCAAAAGCAAGCTGGAGGAAATCAAGCCCGGTTTCAAAACCATTTTCATGTCCGGGTATACCGCCAACGTCATCGCCCATCACGGTGTTCTGGACGACGGCATCGATTTTTTGCAGAAACCTTTCTCCGTCCAGAGCCTGGCGGAAAAGGCACGGGATGTTCTCGAGCGATGACAAGCGGAGGATTTCTTAGAACGGACCGACGCGCGCGCTCCGGCCGCCATCCTCTCCGGGGCTCTGCGCCTCTGCGGAAGCAAGTTACCCCCGGTCGAGGACCTTTCGGATCGTCTCTGCGATATCTTTGGAAACAATGGGCTTCATGAGAAACCCCTCAATCCCCAGGTTTTTTGCCTTTTCGACATCGATTTTTTCACTGAAGCCGGTCATGAGGATTACCGGGACTGCGATCCCGCACTTCGAAAGCTCTCGGACAAGGTCCTCGCCGGTAAGATGCGGCATGGTCATGTCGGTGATCACCAGGTCGAACGGTTTTGCGTCGTGCTGATGTTTCAAGACATCCAGGGCTTCCAGTCCGCCCGTGCGGGTAACCACATCGTAGCCGAGCTTTGAGAGCAACCTTCCTGTCATCTTCACCAGCGCGGGTTCATCATCGACCACCAGAATACGTTCGCGGCCGCCGGGAAGATGGTCGGCAGTCGCTTTTTCTTCGTGCAGGTGGTTTCCCGGAAGGGCTGGGATGAGTACGGTAAACGCAGCCCCCTCTCCAAGAGTGCTCTGAACGTTAATGGTTCCCCCGTGGCTTTTTACGATTCCGTGAACGACAGACAGGCCGAGCCCGGTTCCCTCCCCCTGTTTTTTGGTCGTGAAAAAAGGGTCGAAAATCGAATCGATGATGCCCGGCTCGATGCCGCCTCCGGTGTCCCTGACTCTCAGTTCCACATAAGCGCCCGGCTGCAGGCCGTCGTAATGTCGCGCCTCATCATCTCCCAGCACCCTGTCATCCAACATCACCTCCAGCACCCCGCCTTTATCGCGCATCGCGTGCCCGGCGTTGGTGCAAAGATTCATCAACACCTGGTGCAGTTGTGTGGGGTCGGCAAGAACGGGGGACCTGCCGAGCAGTTCCGTTTTGATTTCAATGGTCGATGGCAAAGAGGGCCTTAGCATCTTCATGGCCTCTTTTACGATTATGCCCGGTTGCAGGCATAATTTCCGGTTTTCCGACCGACGGCTGAAGGCGAGGATTTGCTGCACCAGCTCCTTGGCCCTTGTGCTCGCGGCAAACACTTCCTCGAGGTTTTGGGCTACCGCACTCCCCTCCTCGACCTCCATTTTGGAGAGTTCCGTGTAGCCCATGATGATATTGAGAATGTTGTTGAAATCATGAGCCACGCCTCCGGCAAGCGTGCCCAGAGCTTCCATCTTCTGGGCCTGGCGCAGTTGAGCCTCGACTCGGGCACGTTCTTCTTCGGAACGCTTCCGTTCGGTGATGTCCTGGAATGTAACGCAGCATTGCCCCGGCCCGGCCCGGTAGGCTGTAACGGAGAGGAAAACCCCGAGCCGCTCCGAACCTTTCTCAAACTGTTGCGACTCTCCGGTCCGGGCCACTTTCCCGTAAACACCGATCCAATCGGCTTCATCTTTTTCGATACCGGGCAACACGTGTGTGAACCGTTTGCCGACGACATCGGAAACCTTCAGCCCGGTGCTTGCCTCAAACCCTTTATTGGCCGTGAGGATGATGAGATCGACCGGAACGCCTCGGTCGTCCTGAACGACCTCAAAGAGCACAAAACCGGAAACCATGTTTTCAAAGAGCGCCCGATGCCTTTTCTCCGATTCTCGGAGATTTTCCTCCGCCTGCCTGCGGGCGGTTATGTCCCGCAGAGTTACGACTGCGCCCGTTATTGCGCCCTTTTCTTCTATCGGGCTCGTTGAGTAGGCGGAATGAAACCAGGAGCCGCCTTTCCTGTAAAGGACCTCATCGCGCACACTGAATACCTGCCCGGTCCTTAGTGCCCGGATCATGGGGCATTCGCTCTCCGGGTAAGGCTCTCCGCCGGGTTTTGTGTGATGGACAAGCTTGTGCAGGTCTTTTCCCAGCAGCTCTTCGATAGAGTATCCGAGCGTCGCCGCAGCAGCGGGATTGGAAAAGGTCACCTTCCCGGCCGGGTCCAGACCGACGATGCCCTCCTGGGCCGTATCGAGGATGAGCTTGTTATGGCGAAAAAGCTTCAACAACTCGGCCTGGTCCTGTTTTTGCCGCGTGATGTCCAGGGCCGTAAACGTTACGCCCGAGGCGAGATCGGTCGGATCGAGGGAACTGGAACTCATCAGGATATCGATGATTTCCCCCTCTTTTCGCAGGAAGCGCGTTTCTACCGTCCACCTTCCCTTCTCCCTCATTTGTCGGTATTTTTCCCCGCCTACATACTCATAATCTTCGTCGGAAGGATAGAGCATCCTCGTGCTTTTGCCGATCAGTTCCTCACGCCGGTAGCCCACCATCTCACAGAGCCTTTCGTTTACTTCCAGCATGATGCGATTGGAACTGAGGCCAATGCCCGTCGGGGCGGCGCGGAAGATGCTTCTCATTTTGACTTCGGAGTCGCGCAGCGCTGAGTGGGCTGCCACCAGCTCCCTCTGGTCCTCCAGCGCCTGGAGAGTGCGGGCCACATCCCCTGCCAGGTCGCTTAACAGCTCCACTTCCTCGGAATCGCCCAAGAAACGGGTGCATGCTCGATAAAGAGGCGCCGCCGTTCTTCCATCTCTTGAGACTTACAATTCGTCAGGCGCATTTCCTCCTGAAAACCGACAATTTGCAACTCCCTCCGTTTGAGGAGAAAATAGATAATCACGGCCGTAACGGAAATGAAGACGAACTCTTTGACCATGTAGACATCAGTCAAAAGGATCCGGCTGCGTAGGAAAACCCCTGTCAATTTGTTCGAAAGCAGGACCCACAGGAGTCCCGCTACGAAATAGACGCTCGCAATTTGCTGAGAGGTCGAAACCACATCGGATGACCTGAATCCGGAGACTGGATTTTTCACGCGCCGCTCCCCCCCTGGCATCTACTCCGAACGATTGTCAGTTTTGGATCTTCTACCGGATCTGTCGTTTTGATATGCAAACAGTGGTGTCATAAACACGGCAACTTTTCGAGATTTCTCAAGACATTTCTTTCGATTCGGCCCCCACTTTTCGCTCTTGGACGCGGAAAGCTTGCGGGAGGACGCTCAGGGGGTTAGTCTAGGCTACGCGCCTCTTCCGGCGCATGACTTTCACCACCTAGAGGGTCCGCACTGCCGGGCGCGCCCCAATCAAAAAGGCAGGGCCATTGCTGACTCTGCCTTGATGCCGATATCCTTAGGCCGCTATGCCTGCTTAGACCTACTCCTAAACATGGCCAATACGGCCACCCCCAAGCCGAAGAGGGTGAAGGTCCCTCATACCTCCGCTTGTCGTTCTCCTTCTAATCGGTCCTGTACTCATCGAGATCGAAGCGATCATCCCGGGAAGCCGGGGGCCCGATGTCAGTGCGGGCGGTGGATGTGCCATGCAGCATTCTGCGTATGCACCCTCGCATCATAAAAAAGCAGAGCGCTACTATGAAAATTGGGAATATCCACCACCATCCAAATCCAAACCAGAATGGTATGCAGCCAATCATGGCATTCCTCCTGTCCTGTATGTCCAGTGGTGCGCAAGGTCTGACCGGCTCTCAACTTGCATGCTTCGTTTATGACGAGTGCATCTCGTTGAATCCCCGGTCCAGACCTTGTATCGGGTATCTCGGGGCGGCCCGCTCCTCCTTTTTCGAATCATCCTTTTGAGTCCGAAATCCGCAACAACCTTCCATCATCTCAGTCATTCTTTCGGCAAGGGGACACCGGGGGCCGCCACTTTCCGACATCATGCGCCGCATCATCTCCTGCATTCCGACAAAGCATCCGGAACGCGTTTCGTTTTTCTCGGAATTTCGATTCGCCATGGAAATCATCTCCTTCCGCTTCGAGATTTTGCCCCGTTTTTTGGGGCTGCTCATTTGCCATGGAGACGCAAAGAAGAAGAGAAAGGTTACAAGCCTTGGAGGGAGATTTGAAAACCTGGTTCCGGATTTAAACGGCGGATGTTTTGAGGGAGGTATCTGAATCTTTAGCCTTGAGGCTGCCGAGGCACGCAGACGAGCACGTTTCCTTCATCGACTTCGAAGTCGCATTTTTTATCGAGCAGCACTTTCAGCGCCTTTCGGGCACGGTGAAGTCTCACCTTCACGTTTTCGACCGTAATGCCCAGAGCCTCTGCAATTTCTCGCTGACTGAGTTCTGCCACATCGAATAGTGTTATTACACTTCGAAGGGATTCGGGAAGGAGCCTGATCTCATCCTGAACGCACGAACTCATTTCTCTTTGTTCGAGCCTTTTCTGGACGAGTGCCTCTTTGAACAGGCCCTTTGCTTCGTCTAAAGCGCATTCCTTTGACAAAGTTCTCTTCATGCTTCGGAAGTAATCCTGGCAAACGTTGTGTGCAATGCGAAAGACCCACGAGGCCAGTTTGGAAGGGTCTTTTAGCGAGTTTAGATTCTGGTCCACTCGAATAAAAGTTTCCTGAGTGAGGTCGTCCGCCGCCCACTGGTCCCGAACTGAGGCAAGAATGAAACTCCTGACCCTGCCACAATATTGGTCGTAAATTGAAAAAAATTCCATGGCCGTATCTCACTCAATCATTGGCAACAGAGATGATCTCCGCTGATGGCCTCCCGTATGGGGGACTGTATTTCCGTACCCTCAGAAAAGACGAAAATTCCAACTCAAGGTTTACAATGATTACTGGAAAACAGATTTTCAAGGGACTGCTTCGCGGGCGGAAAGCCCGCGAAGCGTTGAGAAAGCGAAAAACAAAAGAGCGGGGGAATGTTTTCCCCGTGCCCCCAGGGCGCCTTGCGCTTTCCCGGCAATTATTACACCTTGAAGAAGGCTTTTTGATTTGCCCCGCACACCGGGCAGACATCCGGGATGTCTTTAGCGGCGGTGTAGCCGCAGATTTTACAGATGTAGTAATCCTGGACGGGAAAGTTGTCCGGGTCGGCGAGGGCTTTTTTATACATCTGCGCATGAAGGGCTTCAACCTTGTTGGCATAATCGAAGCCTACCTCGGCGGATTTTTGGCCCTCTTCCTTCGCATGCGCGATCATCTCCGGATACATCTTCGTGTATTCATGGGTCTCACCGGCTATGGCGTCTTCGAGGTTTTCCTTGGTGCTCCGGACTTTTCCCGCCGTGCGCAGGTGTTTGATCGCGTGAATCGTCTCGGCCTCGGCTATGGCCCGAAACAGCTTGGCCACACCGTGCAGGAACTCATCTTCGGCCCTTTGCGAATAGGCCAGGTACCTCCTGTTTGCCTGTGACTCACCGGCAAAGGCGTCCATCAGGTCCTTTTCTGTCTTGGACATTGTCATTTCTCCCCGGGTTGCAAAAAAGCGGATAAACGATAAGCGACGGCATCGCCGGCCGCGCCCCTACGACTGGAAGCTGAAAAATAAGAAGCCTTCGGCGCAAAGTCAAATCGGTCCGAGGTGAAAAAGGAATGGTTCCGGCGGTCCAGTCGCCGAATAGCGCCGGACCACCGGAGAAAAGATTACGCGGATTGAGCCCGCAATTTTTGCAGCGCCTGTTCGGCGGCAACCGTGATCGGCTCTGCACTCGGCTCCGAAGAGATGTCGGGGTTGCAGGCGGAGGTAAAGGTCGTCAGTTCGGGGATCGTTTTCCCGCCTAGAATGAAAGCGGTAACGGCATCGATCTCCCTTGCCGGCGCCACTTCATGGCTCACGATCTGGCCCCCGATAAGTTTTTGCTTGTTTTTGTCAAAGACCAGTTTGATTTTCCAGGGTTTCACGCCCGGAATCATCGCATGTCTGCTCCGCGAGTCCACAACGGCACACACGGTTTCAATGCCTTCCCGGGCCGCGGCTTCCTCGGTAAGACCGGTAGCGGTTACCGTCATATCGAAGAGCTTGCAACCGCCGGCATCCAACACGCCCGGAAACTCGATCTCATAGCCTGCGAGGCGCTTTGCGGCAATCCGGCCCTGCATGACCGCAGGTCCCCGCAGACGACCCGCGGTCGGTTTTTTGGTAATAAAATGCATTTTTTCAACGCAGTCGCCACCCGCCAGGATATCCGGGTGGGAGGTTTCCTGGAATCCGTTCACCTTGATGCCAAACCGGCCCATCTCCAGTCCGATCTGCTGGGCCAGTTCCACATTGGGCTGAACGCCAACGGATATCACGACCATGTCGGCATCGAGTTCTTTTCCGGAGGCAAGCTTCACACCGGTCACCCTGCCGTCCCGGCCGACAAGTTTTTCCGCCTTCTCACTCGTAAAAATACGCAGCCCCTTCTGCTCGACGAATGCCTGGACAAAGTCCGCCATATCCTTGTCCAGCATGAGGGGAAGAGGACGGTCCATAAATTCCACCAACGAGATATTGAGCTTGCGCGGTGCGTTTTCCACCAGGAGCGACGCGATTTCCATGCTGATGAACCCGGCGCCTATGAACACGATATTTACAGGCGCTTTTTCGGCTATGCAGGCTTTGATCTCCTCGGCATCGGAAAGTCCGCGCAACGACACAACCCCCTCGAGGTCCCGGCCTTCAATGGGCGGAATGAGAGGGCTCGCACCCGTAGCAAGGTAGAGCTTGTCATAGGGATACGTTTTGCCCCCGGACACCATGACGCTTTTGTTCGCTGCGTCGATCCCGGTCACTGTATCCTGTATGACCTTTATCCCGGCGCCTTCAAGCATTTTGTCGGGCACAACGATCGATTGCCCGGCGGCCAGACCGGCCACCACGTGAGGAAGCGCTCACCTGACGATAAAGAACTCTTCCTTGCGAATGACGGTAACGTCCACTTCGGGCATGAGTTTTTTGGCCAGCATCGCAGCCGGGCCACCCGAACCGCTGCATCCGACGATCACCAGTTTCTCACCCTTTTTCACGCGAAATCTCCTTTTGCCGCCTATGTCCCTGACTCCAACCTCTGTATGCTCCGCCTGATGCGGTCCAGGATTTTCTCAAAATACCCGGCCCTGGCCCTTAACGTATCCAAATCAGCTTCAAACCCGATGTCAAGGTCCAACCCCTGGGCAAAACCTCTAAGTCCACCTCGGACGCCGGACTCAGCCGAACGTTGCCATCCGGTCAAGCCGGTAGCAAAAAACCTGTTTCTACAACCGCGGCCTCTTCCCCTTAAACCGGGGTTGGCGGAGCGATTGCCTGCCCCGCGCCGGCCAGATTCCGTGCAAAAACCTCTCATCCCACCCGTCATGGGGCCTGCCCCACTCGGTCCTGTTCTGTCAAAACCCGGCATGTCAAATTTCTCCTTTCCTGGAAAAACCTTGCAGCATTAAGCCTACAATCTTCATGCCAGGAAGATCGATGGTCAGGGGTCCAAAGTCGAAGACCAGAAAGCCTGAAGGTGGAAAGTCAAAAAAGGGTGGATTCGGGCGCCTCCACTTTCCGACCTTCGCCCCTCGCCTTTCGGGGAAACAATTTGCATCCTTATGGGCCGTGCACAGGGGACGATAGACGCCCTGAGAAGAAATGGGCAACCGGCGACGAGAAGCGGGAAACAGCGCAGCAGGAAACTCCGGTAAAGAATGGCGCGATTTTTGATAATTTTTTAAGCACCCCGATTCGGGTTTAATTGGAGACAAGCTTGCAGGAGATGACTATGATGGCCATCCCGATCTTCCGAACCCGGGTGGCGCCGGTGCTGGACTGGTGCTCGAAGATCCTGATCGTCCCCGAAGAGGCCCCGGATATGACCGCAAGCCGTGAAATCGGCGTGCAGGAAACCGGTCGGTTCGAACTAATGCGTACCCTGCGGAAGCAGGGGATCGATACCGTGATATGCGGCGCGCTCAGCCCGGAGATGTTGAACTACGGGGAGAGCCTGGGGCTGCGAATTATCCACGGAATCGCGGGCGATATCGGGGAAGTGCTTCAGGCCTACCGAAAAGGAGAACTGGACCGCCCCCGATACTGGCTTCCCGGATGCCGGGGACAGCGTCGGTACAAAGGGAGCGCAAAATGCGCGGGGGAAGCCGAATCTCCTGCTCCAAGGCCGGGAAACACGGCCACGGGAGGACCGGGAGGCTTTTGTATCTGCCCGCGGTGCGGCGCCACGGCGCCCCACGAACGCGGTATCCCGTGCTCTCAGCTTCGCTGTCCGGGATGTTCCGCAGCCATGACCAGAAAGATCGGCAATTGAGGACCAAATCGTCCGGTTGCATGTTCGCAACTCTTCGGGAGGCGCACTGATGGAGTGCAGAATCACGGTTCTTTGCGAAAACACGGTACAGGCGCTGGGACTTGTCGGCGAGCACGGCTTCGCAGCCCTGATCGAAATACCAGGACAGAATATTCTTTTCGACACGGGCCAGTCCATCGGCCTCATTCGCAACGCGCTGCTGCTCAAAAAGGACCTGCGGGACATTTCGAGGGTCGTCTTGAGCCACGGCCACTCCGACCATGTTGGAGGCCTGCTCGCCTTCCTCGAAATCAAAGGTCCATGCCCCGTAACCGCGCACCCGGAGGTCTTCCGGGAAAGATTTCGGCTGGTCTCTGCCCCGGACGGGGCACGCGAACCGGTAGCCAACGGGATGCCATGGCCCCAATCCTATCTGGCGACCCACGGGGCGCGGTTCGACTTCCAGCCCAACTTTACGCAAATAGCGCCAAGCGTCTTCATAACCGGCGAAGTGCCCCGGCAAACGGCCTTCGAGAAAGGCTCGGCCAGGCTTGTGGTCAGCCGAAACGGTAATTTCGTCCCGGACCCCTTTCCCGATGATCTCTCGATGATCGTACAAACGTCGCGGGGACTCGTGGTGGTTCTGGGGTGCGCCCACGCGGGAGTCGTGAATATTCTTCGCCATGCGGTCGAAAAGACGGGCGAAAGACGCATTTACGCCGTTGTGGGAGGCACCCACCTGGGCCTTTCCCCCGAAGAGCAGGTGGACCCGAGCCTCGAGGCATTACAGGAGTTCAACATTCAAAGGCTTGCTGTAGGCCACTGCACCGGGCAGGCGGTCGCGGCAAGACTGGCTGTCGCATTCGGCGACAAGTTCGCCTTCGGCTCTGTAGGATTTGTACTGGAGGTCTGACACGTCGGCGGCGTGTCGCCGCGGCCGGATTGCCAAGCCGATATCGCTAAGTCTTAACGGTAACGAGGAGGAAAACAGCCATGCCCATTTTCGAGTTTGTCTGTGCATCGTGCGGCACTGTGTTCGAAAAGATAGTGTATACGGAAAAAGAGGAGTTGAGCTGCGAAAAATGCGGCAGTTCGGAGCTTACCAAGCTTCTTTCCACACCATCGAGTCTATCGGGCGTAAAGTCGGAAGGAAAGCTCCCCGGGACCGGCGACACCGGATGCTGCGGACATTCTCCCTCCTCGACAGGATGCGTTCCGGGCAGTTGCTGCGGGAAAGCCATGCACTGAGCGGCGGCGCGGGGGACAGAGTTGCTCCCCGCGCCTCTCGCTCCCGTGGTTCACGCCGCCGTCTCTTTCCTCGCGACGCTTACCGGAACGCCCTCGTAGGGCGTTCTTCTTTTGAGTTTAAGGGTCTTGGGGTCTCTAAATTGTTTCAGCATCTCGATGCTGTCCTTCATCCCCTTGTAGAGCCTTGCCATCTCGATAGCCATACCGGCCAGCGAGGCCATGGCTTGAACGAAATTAAGGTCTTCCAGGGTGAACTCCCACGGATCGGCGGTGTAGACGCGCAAAGCCCCGATCGACTTTCCGCCCGCCACGACGGGAACCGAGAGAATCGAAAAGATGCCTTCCTTTTGAGCCTCTTCGGGATACTGAATTCTCGGGTCGTCGCTCACATCGTAGATGGCGACCGGCCCCTCGTCCAGCGATTGCGTTATCGACCGCGAGGCGCTGATCGGTCCCTTGCCGATGTAATTCTTACTCAACCCGAAAGAGGCGGCGAGCTCAAGCTGGTCGGTGCGGCGATCGACCAGAAACAACGCGCACCCTTTCACTCCCAGGGCCGTTTTCATACTTTCCACAGTCAGCAGCACAACTTCTTCGGGATCTTTGGAATGGGAGATGGCGCCGGCGATTTTCAACAGCGTTTCATAGTTAAGAGGCTGTCTTTTCATGGCTTTTCCTCCTTTGTGTTATTCAGGGATGTTTTCTCCAAACACGGCGGGATCGCTCATGGCAGTGACCTCCTGTACGCCACGTCCAAGAAGACCATAAGAATGGGAAAAGAAAATACAATCTCCGTGCCATTTTTCCAGGGAGTTTGAAAGATGGAATGGAAGAGGCGGGGAACGGCAAAGTGGAAACAATTTGCATCCATGCGGCTGCGCCGCGGAATCACAGGCCCCCTCTGCGCCTTCACTCCGGTACACCCTCAACAAATGGCCCATTTTTTGATTGAAGCGCATTTCGTATTCAAGCGTACCCAGCCAAATAGGAAACAATGGGAAAGGAGAAATGAAAAATGGGGGAAGGCAAATTGGCAACGCTTGGCCGGGTGGGGGAAAATTTTCTCCGCCTGGCCAAGCAGCCTGAAAATATCGGAAACCTGGAGGGTTCCAACGGCAGGGCCGGCGCGGTCGGCGTATGCGGCGATTCAGTCGAAGTCTTTTTGAAAATCACCGAGGAAACAATCGAGGATATCAGGGTAGCGCCTCACGGCTGCGTATACACATGGGTGTGCGCGAGCGCGCTGAGTGAACTGGCCAAAGGCAAGCGGATCGACGAGGCGCTCCACATCGAGCCCGATGAAATTGCAACGTTTCTCGGCGGCCTGCCCGACGACCACATGCACTGCGCCAGGCTTGCCGTCAACACACTGGGAGAGGCCGTTGGGGACTACTACAAAACGGTTGCCGGCAAAAGCTCCCGAAGCCTGTAACGGGTCGCCCCGAGCGGCACGGACCAGGCGGGAACAGGGCATGCCGAACGTACGAAAAGAGCTTTCCGCCAGCCTGGAAGATTACCTTCAAGTGATCTTTCACCTGGAGGAATCCAACCGTGCAGCACGGGCCAAAGACATCGCCGACCAGATGGGGGTGCGGCGCCCCTCGGTCACGGGCGCGCTCAAAATCCTGGCCGCTCGCGGGCTCATCCATTACAGCCCTTACAGCAGCATCACCCTTACGAGCGAAGGACGCGCGATCGGACGCGACTTCATAAACCGCCACCGGATACTCAGGGAGTTTTTCACCTCCACCCTGCAGCTCGATCCCGAACGGGCCGAACGCAACGCCTGCCGCATCGAGCATGCCATAGATTCGATCGCCGTCGAGCGGCTGGTCCGCTTTCTCGAGTTTCTGAAAAGCTGCCCGAGAACCGGTATCAACTGGTCGGAGGCTTTCGCACTGTTCTGCGAAGGGGGAGCTAAGTCTTCGAGTTGCAAAGAGTGCCTCGAGCTGTGCCTGGATCAGATCGACCGCATCGAGCCGGCGGGCGCGGAGGGCTGATGAATCGGCGAGCGGGAAGCGGGAAGCAGGAAACAGGAAGGGCGCTTGCGTAATCGTCCGGACAGCCCTTCCCTCTTCCGCCCCTTTTGCCTTACAATAGTGCAACCTGTACCCATGGGGTCGCCCCTCAAGGAACCGAATGTTCCCCGGGTAATCCGGGGACAACTGGAGAGAGGCCCGGGCGGTGGCACGGAGGTTGCTCATAATGAGTTTTTTCACTGATTTCTACAATACAAAGGGGGTACATCTTTTATGAGTTCATCGGAAAACCCGCAGTGCGGCCACGGCCGGCAGCAGGGAGAAGACAACGCGCGAATCCGGGAACAACTGGACCGGATCGGTCACAAGCTGCTTGTCATGAGCGGTAAGGGCGGAGTGGGCAAGAGCAGTGTGGCTGCCTATCTGGCGCTCAGCCTGGCAAAGCTTGGCAAACGAGTCGGATTGCTCGATGTGGACCTTCATGGGCCAAGCATCCCTCGCATGCTGGGACTCGAAGGCGTCTTCGGCTTTACACCTGAAAAACGCATGCTGCCACATGCCTATAATGACCGGCTGCACGTCATCTCGATCGAATGCCTTCTGGAAGACCGCGACACGGCCGTGATCTGGCGGGGCCCGGTAAAACACGGGGTCATTCAGCAGTTTATCTCCGACGTCGAATGGGGCGATCTCGACTTCCTGGTGATCGATTCACCTCCCGGAACGGGAGACGAGCCGCTAAGCATAGTCCAGACCGTACCCGATGCCAAGGCGGTCATCGTTACGACTCCCCAGGAGATCGCACTGGCGGATGTACGAAAATCGATCAACTTCTGCAAACAGGTGCGCATGGAGGTCCTCGGCCTTGTCGAGAACATGAGCGGGTTTATCTGCCCTCACTGCAACACCGAAACCCCGCTTCTGGGAAAAGGCGGAGGCGCGCGCACCGCCAACCAGATGGGGATTCATTTCCTGGGGAGCCTCCCCTTCGACCCGCGAATGGTGCTGGCCGGAGATGCAGGCAAACCCCTTCTGGAAAACCCCGACGGCAGCCCCATCCTGGACGCCCTGGAACGGTTCACAACCGAAGTGGTCACTCGATGCGGCAAAGCCCCAGGCCCCTCCCTCAAAATGTTTTCCTCCTGCCCGGGGTGCGCGAGCTAGACGTTGCTCGCACGATGCGAGGTTTGGGGAAAGAGACAAAGGGCAAGAGAAATACGCGGGGGAGTGTCTCCCCCGCACCCCCCGGGATTCGGCCCTCACGCGCGTGCGCGTGAGGGCCGATCGCTCGGCGCTTGCGGCTGCCGGCCGGAGGCTGGCAGCCGCAAGCGCCATCATGAGCCGCGCAGCGGCGTGGGGGTGCAGGGGGCGATAGCCCCCGCGCTCTTCGCTTTAAACCTCTTTTCGCATATGCGAGAGCTTTTCGGCGACGGTCGGAAATAACGCCATTTCGGTGTGGGGCAGAAAAAGAGCGGCCACGAATTCGTTCATGAATTCGGGCCGCACGGAGAGTTCGAAATAGGTCATCTGCCGTGCGATGGCCTCCAGCTTTCGGAACGCGTGAACGGAAAGAAGAGCCAGGCGCGCGCCGGCAAGAGAGCTGTTTCCGATAAACTGGATGCGCTCCTTGGGAATATCGGGAAGAAGACCGATCGTGATCGCTTTTTCTATATCCAGGTGAGCACCGAAGCCGCCGGCCACATAGATCTGCTCCAGGTCGGAGAAGTTCATCCCCAGACTGCCGAGCAGCACCTTCATCGCCGCCAGGATGGCTGCCTTGCTTTTTATGAGGTTTCCGATGTCATCTTCGGTGACGCTCACCGGTTGCCCGGTCTCGGTTTGCGCCCCCGGCGCAACGACAAATTCGGGCGTATCGTCCACCACCCGCACCCCGGGATGATCGAGATCGATGAACTTTCCGCTTTGATCGATAATCCCGGCCTGAAGCATTTCGGAAATAACGTCGATCAGCGCCGACCCGCAAACGCCCCGAGGCCTGGCTTTTCCGATCGTGGAATAGAAGACTTGTTCGCCCTCGATTCGCACCGTTTCGATAGCGCCTTTTACGGCGCGCATGCCGCACTTTGCGCCCCCGCCCTCAAAGGCCGGCCCGGCGGAGGCCGAGCAGCACACGAGCCATTCGGAGTTGCCGACGACGATCTCACCATTGGTCCCGACATCGATCAGGGCGCTTAGCCGCGCCTGGTCGTTCATCCCGCACGCGAGCACCCCGGCGGCGATATCGCCGCCCACATAGCTGCTCACACAGGGAACGCAGTGCAGAACCGCGCGTGGATTTGCGTGCAAGCCTGCTTCCGCCGCCAGAAGATGCGGAAAGCGCGACGCTGTCGGCACGTACGGTTCGAGCCGGATGGTGCAGGGCTCAAGCCCCAGCAGCAGGTGGGTCATCGTGGTATTGCCTGCCGCAACCAGACAATAGATCTCCTCGACGGAAATCCCCGCCTTATTTGCCAGGGAGTCCACAAGCGAGTTGATCGTGGTCACGACCGCATCGTTTAGAGGCTTCACCCCACCCCGGCCGCAGGCGAAAATCATGCGGGAGATGACATCCTCGCCGTAGCGGGCCTGAACATTGTGGCTACCCTCCACACCGATAACATCACTCGTTCGCAGATCGACCAACTGGGCCACAATGGTGGTGGTACCCACATCGATAGCGACCCCGAAATTGTGCTTCGAGGTGTCGCCGCCCTCCAAGGTGCGAATCATGGGGCAGGCGGGGTTTGTAAAATGAACCGCAGCGGTGGTCTTCCACTGATTTTTGCGAAGGGAGCCGGCCAGATCGTGAAGGCAGCAAAAATCCGCACAACTCCCCGTATCTCCCAATTTCTTGTGCAATTCCCGGAAAATGCGCTCGAGATCGGACAGGTTGTCCGTAAGCGTGGGCTCGGGCAGCTCCAGGTAGATTTTTTTCACCAGGGGCAAATAATGGGAAACGGCTGTAGCGGCCGCCTCCTCTTCCAGCGACTCCGGAGATTCAAAACGCAGGACCCGGTCGGCCGTAAGAATCTGCTCCTGCTCGGTGGTCGCTTCCGGCGGGACCCAGACTTCGATGTCTTCCTCCAGGACCTGGGTGCGGCAGGCCAGCGCAAAGCCTTCATCCAAGTCTTTTCTGTCCAGATACCCGAGCGATTTGGCAGACCTCCGGACCTTCCCCCGCAGCACCCGCACGCGGCACTTGCCGCAAACCCCCTGGCCGCCGCAAAGATTGCCGATCTCGATATTTCCACGCGAGGCCGCGTCGAAGATAGTCTCACCCTCCTCAGCCTCAACCGTCCGGTTCGCAGGCTGAAAAGTTATTTGTACCGAACTCATGACAGTTTTCCCCAAATCAAACAACCAACAACCAACAACTAGCAACTAACAACTGCCCTTAAAGCCGCACCCTGCGGCCCGCAACTCAACCTCAGGAAAACCTGCCCGAAGACGAACACGATGAGGTAAAAGGGGTCGTCCCGCTTGCCTTGCCGGAGGACGATCCGGATAAGGAAAAGGTGGAAATGAGCGGTTCGACATCATTACCGCCGCAGGAGGGGCAGGCGGCCTTGTCTTTTTCGTCGATTCGAAGACAGATCGCTTCGAAAAGCATTCCGCATTTTTTACATTTGAATTCGTGAATAGGCATCGTTCATTCCCTCGCATTAAAAGGTTACAGGCCGACTCCCCGGCGAAGGGGCCGGAAAGTCGACCTGTATGGTAAAGAGACAACCTACATGGAGGTAGCGCCAAGTTGATATTAAAGAGAGCAATTTTCAGGCCAAAACAGTAGAAAACCGCCCCTGCCCTGCACATTCGGCTACGGCTTCCGCCAGGCTCGCCTCCGGATGAAGCCCCACGAAGCGATGGATCTCGATGCCGTCACGGAAAATGAGGAGCGTTGGAATACAGCGGATGTCCAGGGCTTTGGCAAGCTCTTTATGCTCATCGATATTCAGCGCACCGATGAAGACCGAGCCTGCGAAACGGGTCGAAAGACGGTCCAAAATCGGCTCCTGGAGCCGGCAGGAAGAACACCATGGCGCGCAAAAGCCAACCAGTGCAAGTTTTCCGACCATAGCCTCTTCAAACTGAACGCGTGATTTTATCCATTTCATGGTAAGCGCTCCCCGGGCTCCGCCTGAAATGCGGGCATCTCTCCCGCCAGAGCCGGTTTGTATCCCAGTCAAATATCGTGCCATCAAGACGGTTTCGCTCGTCCCTCCGGGACACCCTGAAATCATGAAAAGAGGACGGAACGGTTTTCTTCCCGCTTCATGCTTCCCGCTTCCCGCTTCTTTTCAGAATCGCCCTTGACAGACGGGCACAACGTTACTTATGCTGCAAAGTAACGTTTTTGGAACGCTACCGGAACGGAACAACCGCCATGGACACAAAGACTACGCTCGAGCCCGGGTTTTCCAGGCTGCTGCTCGAATCAATGGCCGACGGCGTTTTCACGCTCGACGACAGGGGAATCATTACCTCGTGGAATCCATCGATAGCAAGGATCACGGGATATAGTGCGGAGGAAGCGATCGGGCGGCCCTGCACGTTGCTCAACTTCACCCAATGCTTCAAGACCGACTGCCCTACGGGCATAGAGAACTGCGGGATCTACCGGCACGGCCGCATTGATGGCAGGGAGTGCTTGTTGCGCCACAAGGACGGGCGGGATGTCCCGGTGATAAAGAGCGCGCGGCTGGTCAAAAACGAACGGGGCGAGATTCGGGGTGTGGTGGAAACCATAACGGATCTTTCGGAGCTAAAGCGGGCCAGGGAGGAAGCGGAGGAAGCGGCCCGAAGGCTTTCAGAACTGCACGGCTTCGACAACATCATCGGGAAAAGCCATGCGATGCAGCAGGTTTTTGCGGCCATACGGGCAGCCGCGGCAAGCGATGCGACCATCCTTCTCCAGGGGGAGAGCGGAACGGGAAAGGAACTGGTTGCAGGCGCGATCCACCATCACAGCAGTCGGAGGATGAAGCCGTTTGTGACCGTAAACTGCAGCGCTCTTTCCGAATCACTTTTGGAAAGCGAGCTTTTCGGGCATGTGAAGGGGGCCTTTACGGGTGCGATCAGGGATCGTATCGGCCGGTTCGAGCAGGCGGACGGCGGCACGATCTTTCTTGACGAGATCGGGGAGCTTAGCCCGTTCATCCAGGTAAAGCTTCTGCGTACCGTACAGGAGCGTGAAATCGAAAGGGTGGGGGAATCGAGGAAACGCAAGGTAAACTTGCGGATAATCGTTGCGACGAACAGGGAACTCGCGCAGCTCGTGCGGGCGGGCAATTTCCGTGAAGACCTCTTCTACCGGTTGAAGGTGTTTCCCATAAATCTTCCGCCTCTGCGCCAGAGGAGGGAAGACATCCCGGTTCTTACCGGCCACTTCATAGACGCCCACAACGCCAAGACGGGCAAAAGCATAGCGGGGCTCACCCAATCGGCGCTGCGAATCCTTATGGAATATCACTGGCCGGGAAACGTACGGGAGCTCGAAAATGCGGTCGAACACGCCTTCGTTCTCTGTGCGGGAGGACACATCGACGTTTTCGACCTGCCGGTAGAAATCAGGCAGGTGGCCTATCCGGCCTGCACGGAGACAACCGAGGCGGCCCCGCGCCGGGAGATAACCTGCGAGATTCTGACAGAGCTTTTGAACGACTGCGACTGGAACAAGGCCAAGGTGGGACGAAGCCTCGGAATCAGCAGGACGGCGGTTTGGAAATACATGAAGAAGTTTGATATACCTCTGAAGAGGCAGCGGTCTTAAACCCCTTCTACCTCAATCCTTTCGATCAACTCAGCCGGATCAAGCACTTCGGGCTTTTCGCCGTAATCGGCCTTGTTTCTAGTGGCCAACACCTCGCAGCCATTCCTGGTGCAGATCACATACTGGACGGCATCCTCAAAATCGGCCATATCCTCGGCTAAAGCCTGCCGAAAACCTTCTTCGTCTATATCCACAAGCCTGAAAGTGTCCAGAATGTCGGCAATAAACCCGCGCGCCTTCACCCTGCCCGCGTGTTTGTTTACTATGTAAAAAATGTCTGTCATGCTGGTATTGGAGAGGCACGCAGTAATCTCCTTTTGCTCGGCAAGCCGCCACAAAAGCGCAGCATGCTCCACAAACGGCCTTCTGTTGAGCGCGATATCAAGGACGACGTTGGTATCAAAGAGGACTTTCACCGGGAATCACCTTCAATGACTGCCCTGCGCTCAGCCTTCCAGTCTCCGAGTTCCGCCCCTTCGATGACGCCGATCCACCTGTCAACCGAACTTTTTGTCCCTCTCACCTTATCCAGGTCCACGGAGCGGTGTTGCACATCGTCGGCATCGTCGAGAAAGACCACCAAGGCTTTAGACTTGCGTATCCCCACGGGTTTTCGCTTAAGCTCCACGATTCCGTCGTGGTAATTGGCTTCTACTATCTGCGGCATAGTATTCTCTCTCGGGTGGACACTCCCTGTCCTTTGGCTATCTAAGGTCTGTTCAGCTATAATATATCACAACACACCTTGATTGTGCGCTTCGATCACATTTTTTGTGTTTGAGGCAAGGTGACTCTTCGGGTTTTTCCTATTTCCACAGACCCGCGGCGAGACAACCGGGGCAACCCCGCGCCGGGAGATAACCTGCAAGATTCTGACAGAGCTGTTGAACGACTGCGGTTGGAACAAAGCCAAAGTGGGGCGAAGCCTCGGGATCAGCAGGACGGCGGTTTGGAAGTATATGAAGAAGTTTGACTGTTGGGAATAGCATTTTAGCGAAGTTCTTCGCTTCTTTTCTTATATTGGATTCGAGATACGATTTATGGGCGCTCCTAATCAGTCATATCCGTCCCTTGGGGTCGTTCCTGCGTTCGCTGGAGGAATCAATCCCGGAGGTGAAGACAAGAATTTGGGAAGCATCCTCGGGAACACGAATTCCGGTAAACCGCCCGACTCGATCTCAGCCATGGCCCAAGAGATTTCCGCAGGTGCAAAAGCGGACGAGCGGGCAATGGCTGAGACGCATAGATCCTCCTGATTGGGCTAAAGCTGAAGGCGCTACGAGGGTCTCGTATGGATCAGGGCGTTTGCGTTTTTACAAAGGAGTGAAGTGGTCCAAGTAGGGTGCTGGAGAAGCGCTCCCGCAACTCGAGAAAAACGCGGAGGCGGACATGATAAATTTGAATCAAATTCGAATTGGCCCCATGCCTTTCCAAGCAATAATCCTGTTCCTGGCGCTGTTAGTGTTTCCAACATTTGCATTGGCGCAAGGGTACGACGGATTCGTGGCTATGCTGGTGAACCCGAACCCATCAGTGAATGACTTGATCCAGAGAATTAAATCAGTCAGACTTTTTCCCGGTCCATTAAGCCAGCTTGTTTTGAACGTATATGGACAGGGGTCCAACGTACGCCAGTGGGGAGATGATATCTACCGTTGGGACGGGAGGGCGATGCGGGAAGTATGGAGATGGGTGCGAAAGAGCGTGGAATCGTCCTGGCCTGTTCAACCCAATGGAGAGACGACCGGCGAAGTCACTCGAAGTCAAATTTCACTTAGAGAATCAGCGCCGGGGATGGCAAAAGAAATCATCACCTCCTCCGAGGTCGACGAAGGGGTTTTTTCAGACGAAAAGGGGCGGGAATGGCAGTTGAAAATGGTTACATCTCGCCATGAAAGTCAGGAAACTCACAGATGGGATGAGTCGCTCTATTACTATGTGACCAAACGTGGAAGAATCCTGCCCGCAAAGATAACTGTTCGGTGTAGGCAAAAGGGTTCAGGTGAAAAGTCCGAGACCCTCCATACCGGAATGAAAGGGGAGCATTACCCGTTTATAACAACCCCCGACTACTCCATAAAAAGAGCTGGAC
>JBMFWU010000097.1:0-19668 GCA_049964955.1 Syntrophobacteraceae bacterium | reverse complement strand
CCCATCTCAAAAATGGACCCTAACCACGGGGTCAAGTGTGTCTAATTGCCAGTTTAAAAAAGGGGGGAATCTGCATGTCCCCCCAGTCTTCGCAATATTTTGCAAGAGGCTCGGGTAAAATGATAATTGAAGGCGAGTGCGGTCGTTATCCCGCGTGTCTGCATGATCTCGAAGCTGAGACAGTCGGTCTGCGCGATGCGCAATCAATTTCCTACTTCGAGCGCTGCCCCCCTTTCTTCAGACAGATGAGGGTCGATAAAGCGTTATGGACCAGTTGCTTAGCCTGAACTCTGGCTACAATTCATTGAATTCCTGCACTGTGAGGCCTGCTTGCCGAAGCAACTTGCGCACAAGTCCCGGTCCGAGTTCGTCATGCTGTGGCACGGATAACGTCCACGGATAACCAGGTTTTGTCATCATCACATGCGAGCTTTTTTGACGGGAGACAATCCAACCTGCTTTCCGGAGCTTCCGTACCGCCTCGGCGCCTGAACAGTGTCTCAAGGTCCCGCCCATCACACAACCACTGCAACGGCGCTACCAGGATCGAAGGGTTGCCTGGATTCCATGACTTCAAGCCATCCTTCGATTGCTTCTCTTATATTTTCAAGGGCTTCTTCCCTGGTCCTGCCTTGAGAGAGGCAACCCGGGAGAGCGGGGACTTCAGCCACATAGTAGCCCAACTCATCTCGTTCGACAATCACGCGCAATCTCATGACTCCTCCATATATGACCAGGATAGTTCCCAACTGCAATGTAACATGAGCAAAAGACGGAAGCAAACGGGATAGAGATCTCATCAAAAGGACCAGATCGTCTGAATTTCGACCTGCTCATTATCCGAATAGGCGCCGAAGAGCGACTGAGAGGGACCGCGGAGCACCAGTCTGATCACCCCGGCTTTCAGTGAATCAGTGAAAACATAATATGCGCCGGGTTTGAACATCCAGTCGCCATGCTCGGGGTTGTACGCCAAAGTGAGGCTCAGTTCGATCCTGTGGTTTTTTCGTAATGCAATCAGACTGCCCCAGAGCAGGGTTTCCACTTCTTTTTGATACAGGGTGTCGGGCCTGTCGATAATGAGGGTTTGCTGCGCCTGCAGGGTCAGAACTGCGTTTTGCAGGAATCGATTGTCGCCGAGCCTGTAATCGGCGGCAAGACCGTAGTCGAGGGTGTTGCGTCGATTTTCGATGGGATTCAGGGGAAATACTCCGGGAGTGAGAATCTCGGGATATCCCCAGAGTTGCTCGCGAACGTCGAAAAACCGGTTGAAAGCGAACGCCCCCTCCCATGGGAGGCTCCAGTCGCCGTCGGTCCCAAGGGAAGTGATTCGATGAAAAGAAGGAACGAACCCGGGGTCTATCAAAACCGAGGCGGCGGCGGCAGGGCCATTCCGGTCACAGAATTGGCCATGTGGAAAGGCCAGGCAACATGGCAGGCGGTCTGACCGCCCTGGTTGCTCCTTTGTTGCGCGAGCTTATTTTATGGGGATGGAGGGAAAATGATGACAAATCCGGAGAGAATGAACCGGTTGCAGCCGCAGATCCCGATGACCTACCTCATGCCGAAAAAAAGGGTCGGTCTGGTAGTGGTGCTGACCGGGTACGGAAAAGGGAAGACTTCCTCATCTCTTGGCATGGTGCTTCGGGCCTGCGGACACGGTATGAAGGTCTGCGTCGTTCAGTTCATGAAGGGCGATCTATTCACGGGGGAATGGGAGGGGATAAAGAAGTTGGACTGTGAAGTGGAGGTGGTCGCAACGGGCATGGGATTTTGCGGAATACAGGGGAACCCTTACTCGCACGCGCAGCACCGGGAAGCGGCCCAGCGGGCTCTGAGCCTTGCCAAAGAACGGATAGCCTCGGGAAAATACGATCTCATCGTACTCGACGAGATAAACAACGCCGTCCATTTGAACCTGGTGGACCTGGAACAGGCGCTGGAACTCGTTCGCAGCAAGCCCTCGCTTCTGCATCTGATCCTGACGGGCCGGGACGCCACCCCGGAGGTTATCTCCCTTGCGGATACGGTAAGCGAAGTAAAGGAAATCGCCCATGCCTACCGCAAAGACATAGAACCACAGCCGGGCATAGATTTTTAACCGGCGCCGGCGAGCCGCCGGGGTCGGGTTGGCCAAGCCCAAAAACGCCACTGCCTGCCGCGGTGGCTGTGCCATTACGATCGGCAGGCCGGCACGTCGCCGGCACCGGGTTGGACTGGCCCCAATCCCCCCTTTTCCAAAGGGGGGCGGGGGGGATTTCAAAGGAGTATGCAGCCGATTTATTAATAAAATCCCCCTAAATCCCCCTCTTTCAAAGGGGGACTTGGGTTCAAATCACCCGGCGCGGGCCAGGCCGCCGGCAACCGCCGGAGCCAGGGTGGGCCAGGCCGAAAAACGCGACTGCCTTCGGCGGTGGCGGCGCCGTTACGAACCGCCGTTTCTTTTCCTGTGTGCCAGATCGACGGAAAAATCCAGGAGGGCGGAACTTTCGCCGTAGGCTTCCGTGCAAAAATCGCCGAGATGGCGGGCGCTTTTTTGGAAATCCTCAATAATTCCTTCGAGGTTTTCGGTCTTGTAGAAATTTTCGTAGACTTCGAGACCTTCTTTCAATTCGGAAAAAATCCGCCCTGTATTGGGATTCATCCCGGCGATGGCCGCATAGAGTTCGGGACTTTGCGCGAAGATCCGGCCCGCAAGGTTCATTTCGATCCGGTAGATCGGGCTGGTGTATTCCATGGTTTCGGCGATATCGATCCCGAGCTTTCTGAGGGTCCTGCCGGCGAGCATGGTCGTGAGGTGAAAGAGCACCTGTATGATGCTCATCATCCGGTCGTGTTCTTCGGGGCTGCATTCCTTGACCCGAATCCCGCTCGCGGTAAAGAGCCCTCGCAGCCACTGCCACTGTTCGGGGGAAATGCGCACCGGACAGGCGGCAAGAGTCTGGCCGCAAAAGGTGGACACCCGGCCTCCGAACATGGGGTGCAGGCCGACGACGCTGGCGGGGGACCTAAGCATTTCGGCCACCGGAGCGGATTTAAGGCTGGTAAGATCCATCAGGAGCTGCCCCCTTCGGGCAAGGGGAACCAGTTCCCGCATAACCGGCACGGTTTTGTGAAGAGGCACGGCAAACAGGACTATATCGCTCTCACGCATGGCGCGTTCGGGCGTAAGAGGCGTCTCCAGATCGGCGACATTCACCTGGAAGCCGTGAGAGGTGAAAAACTTTGAAAACAGGCGGCCCATTTCACCCTGGCCGCCGATGACGCCCACTGAGGATCGATTGCTCCACTGAAGGCCGGTATCGCCCTCCGGGCCGGAAAAACTGGAAAGATCCATGCCTTGTTCCTTATCTCTTGTTGCCTGCAAAAGGAGTTGCAGGCGGAAGAATTCGCCTGTCTACATGGTGCGCCCGATTGCCTCGGCTACCCGGCGGCACTCCTCGATCATGGAAAGAAATGCCTTGGGGCGAAGCGATTGAGGACCGTCGCTCAATGCCTCCTCGGGGCGCACGTGCACCTCGACCAAAAGCCCGTCGGCCCCGGCGGCGACAGCCGCCCGCGATACGGCGGGCACGAGGTCCACCCTTCCCACGGCGTGACTCGGATCGACGATCACCGGAAGGTGGGTGAGTTTTTTCAAAAGAGGCACAGCACTGATATCCAGAGTATTTCGGGTCTCGGTTTCAAAGGTGCGAATCCCGCGCTCGCAAAGAATTACCCTTTCGTTTCCCTGCGCCATGATGTATTCGGCCGACATCAGGAATTCCTTAATGGTGGCGCACAGGCCTCGTTTGAGGATGACGGGCTTGTCGATGTTTCCCACCTCGGTGAGGAGCCTGAAATTTTGCATATTGCGGGTGCCGATCTGGATAATGTCGGCGTATTTATAGAGCAGCACGATGTCGCGTGGGTCCATGAGTTCGGTCACAACCTTCATGCCGGTCTTTTCACGAACGCCTGCGAGAAATTTCAAAGCCTTTTCGCCCCAGCCCTGGAAAGCATACGGGGAGGTTCGGGGCTTAAAGGCCCCGCCACGCAGAAAATGGACCCCGCCAGGCTGAACGGCCTCGGCGATCTCTTCGAGGACTTCACGGCTTTCGACCGCGCACGGCCCGGCGATGACCTGGATCTGCGGGCCGCCTATCTCGAAGCCGTTTACGCTCACCACCGTGTCTTCGGGTTTGAAGTCCCTGCTGGCCAGCTTGTAGGGCTTAAGGATGGGGAGCACCTTCTCCACTCCGGGAAAAGACTCCATGGGAATGTCCGCAAGTATCCGCTCATCTCCGATCGCGCCAATGATGGTTCTCTGCTCGCCTTTGGAGATGTGGGCCCGCAGGCTCATGTCTTCGAGACGCCGCACGATTCTGAGCAAATCCTCTTCCTGGTAATCCGGCCTCATAACGATGATCATGACGATTTATCCCCTCACTGGGTGTAGAGTAACGGTTTTTGAAACGGACGCCACCAACGAAAAAAGCCGTGGGCGCTACCAGGCGCTCACGGCTTTTAAACATTCAAACGGGATCTATCAGTACCCGAGCGTACCTGAAGCGGCTCCCCTCAAGGGGTAATAATAGAAGCAATAATAAAAAAGGCCGCCGTTCATACGCTCTCCAATCGACCACGAGGATAGACTTCGTTGGAAGCGATTGTCAAGAAGAATCTGCACTTCGTTTCCGGACCCGCCTGCAGTTTGGAAATCACCGGTATTCGAGTTTTTTCAAAAGAAGCGATTCCTGTCCGAAATCCATGGCGCTGCAGCCAACGACCCTTTCACCGTCGCGACTCTTTGCGCGCACGCATACCTTCCCGATCTTCTCATCGATTTGGGCCGAATCGGCCGAAAAGTACATTATCAGGTCGGGCACGCCGTCATCGTTTATGTCCTTCAGGCTTCGGGCATACGTTTGCGGATCGCAGACGTCGTCTACGGGGCCCATGCTTCGGGCACCTATCCGTACCGACCGGGGATCGAGCTGCGCGGGATCGAAATCGAAACCGTCGCGTCCTTTTACAGCGCTAAGGATTGCGACCACGATCCTTTTGGACTGCAGGTAATTGTCGGTGACCGAGCCAACGAGCACATTGACATTTCGCCGATGGAGAAAGTTCATCCAGGGATAGAGCCCGAACCAAAGAAACGCCGCTCCCAGAAATATTCCAACAATAGGAAGCAGACTCAATCCCAGGTCGATAAAAAAGAGGCCGAGCACGCAAAACGCAACGCTTTGGATCACGGCCTCACCCAATTGCTTTCTTGTTCTGTTCATGATTATCCCCAAACCACGTGGATTTTAGAATAATCTAAGGAACATGAAGCAACGGCGCCAATGGGGCGCAAAATTCCGGGCAGGCCGCGGACCTCTCGGTTCTGTCGAAGAGGAAGGCTGTTTGGGGCCCTGACTAGTCCAGTTTCCGCAGGTACCCGTGCAGAACGTCTTCGGCGCGATAACCTTTGAGGCGCGCGATGTTTACCAGGCGAGCAAAAAGGCGGCCGAGGTCTTCTTCGAAGCGACCGTTATCGCTTTCGATGCCGGCCGCGAGCGCAGCGCTTTCGGTAGCGAACTCGCGGGCCTGTTCGGAAAGGCCGCGTCCTTTTTCGCCCTCTTTTTGCGAAAGGCGCGAAAGCATTCTGTGGGCGCGCAGGAGTGCGGGGAGAGAATCGGGGACCGGTTCGGCGGTTTTGCCGCTCGCCTTCTTTTCGGAGGCCTTGATGATTTCCCAGTTCTCTTTTACTTCCTGAGTCGTTCTGACCTGCGTTTCCCCAAAGACGTGCGGATGCCTGCGGATCATCTTTTCGCTAATGAGCCGGCAGACCTCTTCGAGATCGAACTCCCCTCTGCCCTCGTAGAGGCGCACAAGAAAGAGCACCATGAAGAGCACGTCTCCAAGCTCCTCGGCAACCTCTTCGACCTTTCCCGCCCGTACCGCCGCAGCGGCTTCGTGGGATTCTTCGATGAGATAGGTCTGAACCGTTTGAGGGGTTTGCTTGCGGTCCCACGGACAGCCGTTTTCGCCAAGAAGACGTTCGATGATCCGCAGAATTTCCCCTATAGCGTAACAGCGATCAGTGTTTATTGGTTCCACTTTTATCCTTTGAGTCCGGGCGGGGGCCGGCAAAAGGCTCCAGAAGGCCGGATGTCCGCTCGGAGACAACTTTTTTCAGATATTGCCGTCTTCCGGCAAGTTCACTTTGCACATTTGCGGGCACCAGTTCGAAAAGAAGCTGCGATGCCCTCATGACCGAAGGCGCAAGCCTGGATTTGGAGACAAGTGAAGAATCTGCGCCGAAGGAAAACAAAGTGAGTATCGAGACCACCACAATGGCAAAAAGAAGCGCCTTCCCAAATCCTATCATCGCGCCCCAAAGCCGGTCAAGAAAGCCCAAACCGACACCGCGAAGAATTTTTACGACCCAGAAGCCGACCACCGCGATGCAGAACCAGGTGAGCACGAACAGCAGCATGAAGCTTAGCGGCCGGGCAAAGGGCGCAAGAGACGGAAGCTTCTTTGCCAGGAAAAAACTCACCGTGTAATACTGATAGGAAGCCACCAGGAAGCCGGCCAAAATGCCGGCGATTCCGAATACCTGGGAGACAGCCCCTCGCAGGAAGCCTCTAAGCACCCAGAAAGCCCCGATTCCGATCAGTATCCAGTCCAGCACATTCATAAATCGATCGCCCCACGCCCTCCAGCTCAGGGAAAATAGCGCCTGTTCCTCGCCCGCCCGCGAAGCAGGCGGGCAACTCGGCAGCGGCGCCAGCCGCCCCGCCCGCATAGCAGGCGGGCAACCCGGATGCGGCGCCGGCCGCCGCCAGCCGCCCGCCTATCTTGGCAGCAATCCAGGCGCCTTGCAAGAATAAATCCCGACATTTGTTCCGAATTCGGGCATAGTCAAAAGAGTCTGTTGTCACGGCAAAAATTGCGTGATAATAATCCTCGATTTTTAAAATTCGGTGTACAATTGCATTTATTTTTATCCGAGGGTGAGAAGACTTTGGCGCAAGCGCTTAAAGACCGCAGAAAAGAAACTGACAACCGCTCACTACAGGTTACCTTCGACGACAACAACCTGCTGCAGCTGCTTGCGGGAGAGCGCAACGCGCATCTGAAGACGATCGAAAGGCAACTCGAAGTTCAGCTTCACCTGCGGGGAAACCGCATCACCCTTTCCGGGGCACAGGCGGACATCGAAATAGGCGAGCGGCTTCTTAACGAACTGGCCGAGCTTATCCGGCGGGGCTATCCGCTCTATGAAAGCGACATCCTGTTCGCCATCCGGGTCCTGCGGGAAAACATCAACCGGCACCTGGGAGACATCTTTTTCGACCAGGTGTTTATCGCTTCCAACAAAAAGATCATAAGCCCCAAGAGTCTCAAACAAAAGGAATACATCGAGGCTATCCGAACCGATGACATCGTGTTCGGCATCGGGCCTGCGGGCACGGGAAAGACATACCTTGCGATGGCCATGGCGGTCGGGGCGCTGTCGAAAGAGCTGGTGCGGCGCATAGTGCTCGTGCGTCCCGCGGTGGAGGCGGGCGAAAAACTGGGGTTTTTGCCCGGAGACCTGGCCGAGAAGGTAAACCCGTATCTTCGGCCGCTCTACGACGCTTTGCACGACATGATGGACTTCGAGCGGGCGAGCAGCCTGATATTGAAGGGAGTGATCGAAGTGGCGCCTCTGGCCTTCATGAGAGGGCGCACGTTAAACGATTCCTTCGTGATTCTCGACGAAGCCCAGAACACCACCACAGAACAGATGAAGATGTTTTTAACCCGGCTGGGCACAGGCTCCAAGGCGGTCATAACCGGAGACATAACCCAGACGGATCTGCCGGAAAACAAGGTTTCGGGCCTGGTGGAGGCGATCGAACTGCTCCAGGGGGTTTCCGGAATCCGCATGATCTATTTCACAAAACGCGACGTGGTAAGGCATAAACTCGTACAGGACATCATCGAAGCTTACGAAAGATACGAAAAGGGCAAAGCCTCGATCACCCGGGACGACGAGAAAAGCTGACCATGGAAAAAGAGAAGAGGGAGTCGAAAGGGACGGGCATCGAATTTGCGGCGAAATTTCTGCGCAGCAGGCTTTCCTGCGACCTGCAAAGCTTTTTTTGCCAGAAGTGGGTCCTGCTCGCCGTGATCAGCCTTTTCACGGCAATCCTGGTCAATCCTTCCTTTCTGGTCCAGACTCCCCACTACCGTCTGGGGCAGATAGCGGACCGAAACATAAAGGCGAAGCACGATTTTTTGGTGGAAGATCAGGCGGCCACGGCGAAAAAGCGCGAAGAAGCGATCCGACAGTCCCCGCTGGTCTATGATTATGACCCCGAGATTGCCAAGGGTATCGTCCAAAAACTGCGTGTAGCGTTCCAGACGATGCGTAACGCCGCCCAGAGCGTAAAATCGACCGCGCCCCTCCTGCCCGCCAACCAGACCGTAATCGCTCCCGCACAAATCCCCCCGGCCGCCCCCAACCCTGCCGAAAAGATCCACACAGAGAAAGAAACGTTTGAAAAAAACCTCGGCTGCCCGGTCGGCGGGGACGTTTTCAGGTGTCTCTTGCAGGAACAATTCAGCCCGGGGGTTGAGAAAAAGATCGAAGACCTCGTAACGACCATGATGGACCGCGGTATTGTGGCGGCCAAGGCGTGGGGGCCCGACGACTCGAACAGGGACATCCTCATCCGCAAGATGGGAAGCGGCAAAACGACTCTTGTCCGGCCGCCCTTTTCCTATCCGAACATCGATGAAGCGCGCAAAATGATCGTTATGCAGGCACTTGAGCCGGGACGCGACGTACGAGAGCTCATGCTGATCTCTGCGGTTGTGTCCTCGCTTCTAAAACCCGACCTGACGTTCAACCTGGAGGCGACGGAAAAAGAGCGGCAGGAAGCCTACGCCAAGGTTAAGCCCGTCTTCATAAAAATCGCCCGCAATGAAATGCTGGTGCGCGAAGGGCAAATCATCGGCCCCGAAGAAATGCTCAAGATCAAACACCAGTTCAAAGACTCGCCGGACAACCCCTGGTTTCTGGTGCTGCTTGCCTCCTTCACCTTCAGCATGGTCTCCATAGGGATTGTGCTGCACGTGACGGAAAGGAGTCTCCCCCATCTTCGAATGGACTCGCGCGACTATCTTTTTTTGGGCATTCTTCTGATTCTGCTGCTCCTGGTGGCCAGGCTGGGGTTGTGGTTTGGAGACAATATCGGGGGAAATTCCAGGATCATTGCCGCCAGTTCCTTTATCTACGCGGTCCCTCTCGGAGCAGGCGCGATGATTGCCTGCATTTTTTTTGGCGTCACGGTTTCAATCATTTTTTCTCTGGTGGTCACGCTCTTTTCCGGGGTCCTTTTCGGCAAAGAGTTCGCGATGTTTTTTTATTTCATGGTAGGCGCCTTCGTTGCCGCCCACGGCGTTTCCCAGTGCAGGAACCGGCTGGTCCAGATAAAAGCGGGGCTTCTGGTGGGGGGGGCAAACGTCGTCTTGATCGTGTTGTCGACATTTTTCGTAGGCCAATGGCTGTTTTTGAGGGTTTTGGTCAACTCTTTTTTCGGACTGTTTGGAGGGGTCTTTGCCGGAATTCTGGCAACGGGCCTTACCCCGCTTGCCGAGATGCTTTTCGGCTACACGACGGACATTAAGCTGCTGGAGTTGGCCACGATGGACCAGCCGCTTTTACAGGAACTCATGGTGGAGGCGCCGGGGACCTACCACCACAGCATCATCGTGGGCAACATGGTCGAGGCGGCGGCCAAATCGATCGGAGCCAATGCGCTGCTCGCCAAGGTAGCCGCCTATTACCACGACATAGGCAAAACGAAGAAACCTCTTTATTTCATCGAAAACCAGATCCAATGCGAAAACCGCCATGAAAAGCTCGCCCCGTCGATGAGCAGCCTGATCCTCATCTCGCACGTAAAAGACGGAGTGGAGCTGGCCCGGCAGCACCACCTGGGCAAGGAAATAATCGATATCATCAAGCAGCACCACGGGAAAAGTTTCATTTCTTTTTTTTACAACAAGGCCCTGGAAGCCCGGGAAAAGGCGCAAAGCGCCAAGTCCGTGCCTCTTCCCCCGATAAATGCGGACGACTACCGCTACCCCGGCCCCAAGCCCCAGACCAAGGAAGCCGGACTGGTGATGCTGGCAGACGTTGTGGAAGCAGCCTGCCGCACCCTGACCGAGCCGACTCCGGCAAGGATCCAGGGCATGGTGAACAAGCTCATAAACAATATCTTTACCGACGGGCAACTCGACGAGTGCGAACTGACACTAAAGGACCTGCACCAGATAGCCAAGCACTTCAATCAAATTCTGGCTACCATACATCACAAGCGGATAGAATATCCCACGACGAACGGAAAGGCGAAAACGGATGGCCCGGATCCAGGTCGCGAACCAAAGCAGGATAAAGATAAGGCTGCGGCCGCTAAAGAGCGCGGCGAGCCAGGCCTTAAGCGCCTTGGGATACACTGAGTCGGAACTGAGCGTTCTGGTCGTCGATGACGCCGAGATGGCGAAGCTCAACCTTCAATACCGCGGAATCGATCACTCCACCGACGTACTTTCCTTTCCGATGCTCGAGGGAGAATTCGGCGAGGTTGTCCCGGACATGCTGGGAGATATCGTCATTTCGGCCCAAACCGCAAAGACGATGAGCGAGCAAAGCGACACGACATTCGAATCGATACTGGATCTCCTGCTCGTCCATGGTATTCTTCATCTTTTGGGCCTAAACCACGAAGAGGGCCCCGCAGAAGCAAAAAGAGTTAAACTCAAAACCGAAGAACTGCTTTCGATGCTGGGACACAGCGGGAAAGAATTCGAGTGGTTCTTTGAGGAGGAAAATTGCCAAGATTAGCTATCAATGTCGACCATGTAGCCACGGTCCGACAGGCCCGGCTGGCTCCGGAACCGGACCCGGTCGCCGCGGCGATGTTTGCCGAACTTGCCGGGGCGCACGGAATAGTGGTCCACCTGAGGGAGGACCGGCGCCACATCCAGGATAGAGATGTCGCAGTACTGCGAAAGACCGTGAAAACAAAGCTCAACCTGGAGATGGCGGCAACCGCGGAGATGGTGGAAATCGCCCGGAAGATAAAACCCGAGGTGGCGACGCTTGTTCCGGAAAAGCGCCAGGAGTTGACCACCGAAGGCGGCCTCGATGCGGATGTTTTCGAAAACTCGCTCCAAAGCGTCGTAGAATCGCTCCACGGAAGCGGGATAGCCGTCAGCCTGTTCATAGACCCGGACGCAAAACAGATCAAGGCGGCCCGAAGGCTCGAGGCCGATTACGTAGAACTCCATACAGGGGCCTTTGCCGAGGCGAAGAGTTTTGCCGATCGCCAGGAGCAGTTCGAACGGCTGATCACGGCGGCAAGGCTCGCAAAAAAGCTCGAATTGGGGGTCCATGCCGGTCACGGGGTCGATTACCTGAATATCCTCTGGCTCAAAAATATAACGGAAATAGAGGAATACAGCATCGGACATTCGATCATCGCCCGGGCGGTGCTGGTTGGCATGGACCGCGCCGTCCGCGAAATGCTCCAGTTGATAGGTTGAGCCGATGCCGATATACGGAGTCGGCATAGACATAGTGGTCGTAGCACGGCTGGAAAAGTCTCTGGAGCGTTTTGGCGCACGGTTCGAAAGTCGGGTTTTCACCGACTTCGAACTGGAATACTGTTCGGCCAGAAAGGGGCGCACCGCGTGCCTGGCCATGAGATTTGCGGCCAAGGAGGCATTTGTCAAAGCCATGGGCCTCGGGATGCGAAAGCCGCTCCTGTGGCGCGATATCGAGGTTCGGCCCGATGCGCTCGGAAAACCCGAAATCGCGCTCAGCCCGCGCGCCCTGGACTACTGCGCCGAAAAGGGCGTTCGCTTCTGGCACCTGAGCCTTACCGACGAGGGGGAATACGCAGCGGCCGTGGTCGTTACTGAGAGCGGCTAGCGCCGCGGACGGGCGGCTGGCGCCGCGGCCGGGATGCCCGCTGCCTTTGGCGGCGGGCCGGGTGTGCGGGTGATATTCGAGGAAGGGGACTCAAGGTGAACGAGTTCCCGGGCGCAGACGAAAACTTGTCAATCCTGCTGTGAGGTCCTATGGTTTAGGGAAAGAATCCTTTTCCCCCGAAGCAAATCCCGACCGTATCCGGTCGGCTCGCCAGGCCGCTTTGGAAAGGAGACTCGAGATGGAATGGCGTGAAGTGGTCGAACATCCCAGCCTGCAGGATCTGCCTTTCAAAATCGAAACCAACGAGTGGGGTGAGATCGTGATGACTCCGGCAACGGGTACTCATAGCATCTATCAATCCCTCATCAACGAATGGTTTGCGAGACTCGAAGAAAAAGGCGGCCGGTCTATCGTCGAGTGTCCCGTTCAGACTTCTGCGGGAACCAAGGTCGCCGATGTTGCCTGGGGCAGCGCTGCATTCTTCACAAAACATGGTGTGCGCGTCACCTCATTTCCCCAATCGCCCGAAATAGTCGTGGAAGTAAAATCTCCCTCGAACAGCCTCAAACGAATGGAGGGGAAAAAGCAACTCTATTTCGAAGCGGGCGCAAGCGAAGTGTGGTTCTGCGATGAAGAGGGGCTCATGCACTTTTTCAACCGCGACGGGAAGTTGAAAAGAAGCGAACTGTTCGAGAAATTCCCCGAGAGAATAGACATCGATCTTATGTGAAGCCGATTTAAGTGAAAGTGAACAGACAAAGCGGGTTAATCAGCCATCCACGAATGCCCCACTCCTGCTTCGAATGGCAATCGACAAATGAGTAGATTTCATGCATAATTGCATTTCCACTGTGGCGCACGGGCCAGGATCGGCATGAGCAAGGCGCCAGGCAACGACCATTGTGAATGCATGCTCCTTAAAAAGGAAGGTCATTCAAGATGAAAGTCGGATTCATCGGGCTCGGAAAAATGGGGTCGGGCATGGCGGCAAATCTTTTAAAAGCCGGCCATGAAGTCACTGTCTATAACAGGACGGCCGCCAGGATGGAGCCGCTGGTGGGCCAGGGAGCAAAGCGTGCGGACCGGCCGGCCGAGGCCTGCCGGGGTGAGGCGGTGATAACGATGCTTGCCGACGACAATGCGGTCTCCGCCATGGCTTTCGGGACCGACGGCATCATCGGAAGTCTTGGAAAAGGCGCAGTCCACGTTTCGATGAGCACCATCAGCGTCGCTCTTTCCGAACGGATTGCCGGGGCCCACGCGGAAGCCGGGCAGCGCTTTCTCGCCGCCCCCGTATTCGGGCGTCCCGACGCAGCGGCTGCGGGAAAGCTCTTCATCGCCTCGGCCGGCGCAGCCGATGGTGTTTCGGATTGCATGCCCCTTCTGGAGGCCATGGGGCAGAAGGTCTTCATTTTTGGAAACGAGCCCCAAAAGGCCAACCTGGTTAAACTCAGCGGAAACTTCCTGATCGCCTCGGTGATCGAATCTCTCGGGGAGGCCATGGCGCTTGTCGGAAAGGCCGGCGTCGACGTTGGCGCCTACGTGGATTTTCTCACCGCTACTCTTTTCGGCGCGCCCGTCTATAACACATACGGAAAGCTCATTGCCGAGCAAAAATTCGAGCCCGCCGGTTTTGCCGCTCCGCTGGGTCTTAAAGACATCCGCCTCGCCATGGAAGCCGCCGATTCGCTGCGCGCGCCCATGCCGATTGCCAGCCTCATTCATGACCGTTTCCTGGCCCTGCTTGCCCAGGGAGGAGAAAAGCTCGATTGGTCCGCGCTGGGGCAAATGGCGGCAAAAGAGGCCGGCATGACCACCCCGAAAAAATGAATCGGGGCGCGGGGCGAATTGGTTTCGCGCCGAACAAAATATTTCTCTTGTGCTTTTTTCGGCAAAAGTCGTTCTGTACTTTTGCCAGGTATATGTTATCTATCGTCATTGTCGAATAATCGTATCCCCGAGCGAACAAGCTTTTGAATTTTTCCGCTTCGGTCGCGATCGTCTGGCGATTGGCTGCCGGGGTGGGGGTGTGGATAAAAACAGCAGGAGAATAGAGCCCAATGTGTCGTTTGATCGCGATAACGAGTAGCGAACCTCTGTCACCGATTGTGGCGATGAGGTCGCTTGATGTCATGCGGGAGGGTCATGACGGCTCGGGGGTCGGCCTCTTTATGAGCGACCTGGGCCGGCCGTTCGAGGAACTGAAGGGGCTGCCGATTCTTTCGGGCATCTTCACCAGCGAGGGCATAAAGCGCCTCGATCAGTTCATGATGAATCTGGGGTTTTTGACCAAACACAAGGTATCGGTGCGCAAATCGAAAAAAGCGCCCCCTGCGGGCACCCCCAGGCGCGATGCCTATGTCATCCGCGCCTACGAGTATCCGGATTCCTGGGAAAATCTCGATCGGCGGGAAATCGAGTTCCGCCTCATGATGACGCGGTTGCAGCTGCGGCAGATGGGGGAGGAAAAGCAGGACATGATCATCTATAGCTTCTGGCCCGACGTGATCATGATAAAGGAAATCGGAGATCCCCTCCAGGTGGCCGAATACCTCCAGTTGGATAACGAAGAGTTGCGGGCCAGGGTCATTCTCGCCCAGGGCAGGCAGAATACCAACTACGCGATAAACCTCTACGCATGCCACCCCTTTTTCATCCAGGGCATCGCTTCGATGACCAACGGGGAAAACACGGCCTTTGTGCCCAACCGCGAGTACCTCATGTCGCGGGGATTCCCGGGCTACATCGGCTATCAGTCCGACTCCGAGGTCTTTACGCATATAGCCCACTACATGGTCAACAGTCTGGGTTTGGGCATCGAGGCATATAAGCACATCATCTCTCCGCTCCAGGATGAAGATTTGCACTCTCACCCGGACGGAGGTTTTCTGAAGCAGCTGAAGCAATCCTGTCGCAGGCTCATTATCGACGGCCCCAACTGCGTCATCGGACGGCTGCCCGACAACTCCGTCTTTCTCGTCCAGGACCGCAAAAAGCTCCGCCCGGCCGTTGCCGGGGGCCGCAAGGGCCTGTACGCAATTTCCTCGGAGATGTGCGGCCTGGAGGCCGCCATTCCCGACCGCGACAAAAGCAAAGATTTTCAGCCGATGCATCTTGATACGGTCATCATTCCTTCTGACCGCTCGGAGGTCCGGATATGCTCTCAAACGGAACCGTTGTCCCTTCTTCACTAAGCGTGAGCGACCTGCAGTGGCAGGTCCGGTGGGATAAGGAAAAATGCACATTGTGCGGCCGCTGCTGCGCCGTCTGCCCCGTTCAGGCGATCGAACTGGGCGTGCATAGAAAAAGAGTCGTTCAAATCCCCTCGCTGGCTGAGGTAGGCCCGTCGACTTCCTCGTCCAATGTCTACCAGGTCTATCACGGGATCCGGCAAAAGACCGACCCGGCCTACGGGTGCACCGGATGCGAGATGTGCAACCTGGTGTGTCCCAACGGCGCCATAGAATCGGTACACGCCGAGGAAATCGACAAGCAGCGCTTCCATATCAACCGGGGCGGCCAGCCCAGGAGGCGTGGAGGCAGGAGAAACGCGCCCGATTCCCGTAACCTGGGGGTCCTCGACCGTATAAAGTTCACGCGCATCTCGATGCTGACCGACCCGGCGCTGGATGCGGGCCGCCACGAATTCGAGCTGCGCACGCTCCTCGGGCGGGTACTGCCCCCGGAAGAAAACCTCAGGCTCTATCGGGAAAACGGCTGGATTCCTCCGGTGCGCGAGATATACCCGCTCATCATCGGCAGCATGTCCTTCGGGGCTCTTTCTCCGAACATGTGGGAAGGGCTCCAGATGGGGGTGGCCTATCTCAATGAAGAGCTCGGGATGCCCGTACGGATGGCCACGGGCGAAGGGGGCTGCCCGCCCCGGCTTCTTCGCTCCCGGTTCCTGAAATACACGATCCTGCAGATAGCCAGCGGCTATTTCGGCTGGGATGAAATCATTCACGCTCTTCCCGAGATGAAGGAAGACCCCTGCGCGATCGAGATCAAGTACGGCCAGGGCGCGAAGCCGGGCGACGGCGGCCTGTTGATGTGGTACAAGGTCAACAAGCTCATTGCGGCCATTCGCGGCGTGCCCCCCGGGGTGAGTCTCCCCAGCCCCCCGACCCATCAGACGCAGTATTCGATCGAAGAGTCGGTGGCCAAAATGATCCAGTCGATGTACATGGCCTGGGGTTTCCGAGTACCGGTCTATCCCAAGATTTCCGGGACCTCGACAGCCCTTGCGGTCTTGAATAACCTCACGCGCAACGCCTACGCCGGCGGACTCGCCATCGACGGGGAAGACGGCGGAACGGGGGCGGCCTACACGGTTTCCATGGACCACATGGGCCACCCGATTGCAAGCAACATCCGCGACTGCTACCTCAACCTGGTAAAACTCGGCAGGCAAAACGAGGTGCCGATTTTTGCGGGTGGGGGGATCGGCAAAAACGGCAAGCTTGCGGCCAACGCCGCCTCGCTCATCATGCTCGGGGCAAGCGGCGTGCAGGTGGGCAAATACATGATGCAGGCGGCTGCGGGGTGCGTCGGCTCGGAGAGTGACCGGTGCAATATCTGTAACATCGGGCTCTGCCCCAAGGGGATCACTTCCCAGGACCCGCGGCTCTACAGGCGACTCGATCCCGAGAAGGTGGCCGAGCGGGTGGTTGACGTATTTTTGTCCTTCGATACCGAGCTCAAGAAGATCGTCGCCCCTCTGGGACGTTCGACCTCTCTTCCGATCGGGATGTCCGACGCTCTGGCCATAGACGATAAGGCCGCAGCCGATCGGCTTCAGATAAAATATGTCGTGTGAGAGCAGAAGCGGGAAGCGGGGAGCGGCAAGCAGGAAGAAGAGCCTGGTTTGCTCCCCACTAGCCTCATCAAATAGAGGAGCAGGAATCAGGAAGCAAGGAGCAGGAAGAATGGGTCTTTTTTTTATTCCCGCTTCACGCTTCCTGCTTCCCGCTTCCTCTCTTTTGGAGTTTGAAAATGGAACAGCAGCAGGGGTCAGTGGTTCGCCTTTCCGGATTTGAAAACGGCCATCGCATCGAGTCGCGTATTCTCGAAGAGAGGATTCAACAGGCTGTCGAGAAGGGCTCTCGCGTTCTGGAAATCGATGCTTTCGGTCAGCACGGCATCGGAGGCCGGCTGTGGAAGGGCGGAAACCAAAAGCTTCATGTGAAAATTTCCGGTGCTCCCGGACAGCGCGTGGGCTCCATGGGTTTTCCGAATACCCTGGTCGAAGTCTTTGGCCCGGCTTCCGACGATGTGGGGTGGCTAAACGCGGGGGCCGACATTGTGATCCACGGACATGCCACCAACGGCGTGGCCAACGCGATGGCCCAGGGCAAAGTCTATGTGGCCGGAAGCATCGGCGCGCGCGGCATGACCATGACGAAGCACAACCCGCGCTTTTCGCCCCCCGAACTGTGGGTGCTGGGCTCGGCGGGGGACTATTTTGCCGAATTCATGGCGGGCGGCATTGCGGTAGTTTGTGGACACGAGCCGCAGGACCGCGAGAGCGTGCTGGGCTTTCGCCCCTGCGTCGGAATGGTTGGCGGAAAGATCTTTTTCCGGGGACCGCACAAGGGCTACAGCAAGACCGATGCAAGACTTCTTCCGATAACCGACGGCGACTGGCAGTGGCTTGCCGAAAATCTTGAGACCTTTCTTGCTTCGATTGGAAAATCCGACCTCTACGCAACGCTTTGCGACCGGGAGGAATGGCAGATCCTGAAAGCCCGCGGACCGGCGGAAAAATACTCCAAACCCAGGCGCTCCCTCGGGGCTTTCCATCAGGAGGTTTGGGACTCGGAACTGGGAAAAGGCGGCCTCATCGGAGACCTCGTCGATTTCGAAAGAACGCCGGTCCCCCTTATCACCACCGGATTTCTCCGGCGCTGGGTGCCGATCTGGGAAAACAGGAAGTTCGCAGCACCCTGCGAGGCAAGCTGCCCGACGGGCATACCGGTCCACGAGCGGTGGCGGCTCATCCGGGAAGGAAGGGTCGATGAGGCCGTGGACCTGGCTCTTTCCTACACGCCCTTCCCCGCTTCGGTCTGCGGCTATCTGTGCCCCAACCTGTGCATGCAGAACTGTACGAGGCAGACCTCCAGAATGACTCTGCTCGACATCTCCATGCTCGGCAAAGCGAGTGTTGCCGCAAAGCTTCCCGAATTTCCCCCGCTTAGCGGCAAAAGAATCGCGATCCTGGGGGGCGGTCCGGCAGGTTTATCGGTTGCCTGGCAGCTGCGCAAGCTCGGGCACGAAGCGGTCGTCTACGATATGCGCGAGGAACTGGGCGGGAAAATCTCGGCCATGATCCCGCGCTCCCGCATCCCCGACGAAGTGCTCCAGGCGGAGCTTGCGCGTGTCAAGGAAGCCATTCCCCACGTGAGCCTTCGCCAAAGACTCGGGAAGGACGACGTCGAGGAACTAAGAGAAGACTTCGATGCCATAGTCGTCGCATCGGGTACCCAAAAACCCCGGGTGCTGCCCATTCCGGGGAAGGAAAAACTGATCCCGGCCCTCGAGTTTCTGCAGAAAAGCAAGGCGGGGGAAGCCACGGTCGGAAAGCGGGTCCTGATCATCGGGGCGGGAAACGTCGGCTGTGATGCGGCAACCGAAGCCCACAGGCTGGGGGCCGAGGAAATCCTTCTGGTAGATATCCAGGAGCCGCTCTCCTTCGGCAAAGAACGAAAGGAAGCCGAGGCAGCGGGCGCGAAATTCCGCTGGCCCTGCTTCAGCAAGTCGGTGACCGATAAGGGGCTCGAACTCACCACCGGGGAAGTGATCCCCGCCGATACGATCATCATCTCGGTAGGCGACCTGCCCGAACTCGACTTTCTGCCCGAAAGCGTCGGAACCGAGCGCGGATTCATCCAGGTAAACGAACATTTTCAGACAAGCGATCCGAAGATTTTCGCCATCGGCGACACGGTAAAGCTGGGACTTCTCACCGATGCGATCGGGGCCGGCAGAAAAGCGGCAAAAAAAATCGACGCCATATTGTCCGGGAAGGATTTCGAGACCTCCCTGCGCGCCAGAATCGACTACGGGCGCATAAAGCTCGAGTACTTCGACCCGCGCCTTGCGGGTTTTACCGGCATCGAATCATGCGCCTCCCAGTGTTCTTCGTGCGGGACCTGCCGCGACTGCGGGATATGCGCAACCATCTGCCCGGAATCGGCCATATCGCGCCAAACCGGCTCGAACGACGCCGAATTCGAAATGGTCGTAGACCCGGATAAGTGCATCGGCTGCGGATTTTGCGCCGGCGCCTGCCCCTGCGGCATCTGGAACCTGGTAGAAAACGAACCCATCGGGTAAGTGCTGTGATTTTTCGCCGCCTTGCCATCGGCGGCGGCTGCGCGCTTTGATCAACCCAGGCTCACCGGCTCCCCGCCGGTGAGCCTGATTGTTTTTGGACGGAAACACCGGCCGGTCTGCATCCTTTTCGCAACGCGTCTCCAGAGACTCTTTTTGATTTCGCACTACCTGCGACAAAATAAATGGAAGGAGTGCAATTCCGTTATTTATGCTCTGACAGGAATTTTGCGATTCAATAGCGGCAAGGAAGTGGAGCCTCCCCTTTCATTTTTACCCCGGCTACCGCACCGCTTACAATGAGCATTTTGTCCGCGAAGATCGCTCCCCAAAAACCCGGACCGACAGTGCCAGCGATTAACGGCGATATTCGCATGTTA
>JBMFWU010000096.1:0-19966 GCA_049964955.1 Syntrophobacteraceae bacterium | reverse complement strand
TTCGACGCGTCCGATTTCCGAAACATCGTTCCCCGTTTTACGCCGGAAGCCCGGAAGGCAAACCAGGCCATGGTCGATCTGCTCGGCCGGATCGCCGAACGAAAGAATGCGACGCCCGCTCAGATCGCGCTCGCATGGCTCCTTTCCCAAAAGCCCTGGATTGTCCCTATCCCCGGCACTACAAAGCTGCACCGCCTGGACGAAAATATCGGATCACTTTCTGTCGAGCTTACCTCGGACGATCTCATCGAGATCGATACGGTCTCTTCAAAGATCGCGGTAGAAGGGGCTCGGTACCCGGAAGAACTGGAAAAAATGACCGGTCGCTGAGCAAACGACGGAGTAGACCATTCGATACGCTGAAGTGAAGAGACACTTTTGTGGGTAACGAATACAGAAACGGAGAAGTTCATGAAAGCCATAGCGATTAACGGAAGCCCCAGACCGGGCGGCAATACGGAGATCATGCTCAAGAAGGTCCTCGAACCCCTGGAGGCCGCCGGTTGGGATACGGAGTATCGGCGACGAATACCTGGAAAAAATTTACACGGCCGACGCGGTTATCCTCGGCTCTCCAACCTACGTTACTGATGTAACCCCTGAGTTGAAGGCCCTGATCGACCGTCTATGCCTCGTTTCCGTGGCAAACGGCGGCATCCTGAAGGGAAAAATAGGGGCAGCAGTCGTAGCAGTTCGGCGCGCCGGCGCGACCCATGTTTTCGACACGATCAATCACATGTTCCTGATGTCTTCGATGATTGTGCCCGGCTCGATTTACTGGAACCTGGGCATGGGCCGCGAAAAAGAGCAGGTGCTGGGAGACCAGGAGGCCCTGCGGAACATGAAACACCTCGGCCAGACCATTGCCTGGCTCGGAAAGGCCATAGCCTCCTCCTCCGAAGCGTTTCCCACTCCCCCCTATCAGGGGGAGATGTCTCGGTCTCAAGAAGAAGTTTCTGCTTAAGCACAAGCATAAAACCGTGCTCAAGCTCATTTTGAGACGAAACGAAAGAATAGGTCAATGAGGCCTGCGAGAGGCTGCTCCGGTCCGATGTGAAATATCGTTTCTCCATCGACATGGCTTCTCTCAAATCCGAGTAGACCGTGGCGCATCCAGGCACGGTAGGATGAAAAATCAAAGACATCGACCGGGACTGAGGCGCCCTCACCCGCCGGGTCTTTTTCCCCCGGGGTCCGACACCGCAGGAATCGTCGATTCGGTCGGACCCCGGAAGAATCGGCAGGCCCCGAAGGACCACAGCCGCCTATTTCCACACTGCCCCTCCCTGGGTGCTACTCCGTGGTTCGGGACCATGTGGGAGGGGGCAGGCAGCGTTTGGATTATGGAAGCACAATCGGAAACTCGGGGATCACGTTAGCAAAAGACCACCGAATTGCGCGGCTTTTTAAGAATATGCGGTATGGTGGCCGGCATGGAGAGAAAGGAATCGCATGAACTGACCTTCTCTATAAACAAGCGCTCGGAAACTTTGACTCAGCCGTATAGTGTAGAGACGCACTCCTTTCGGGCCCGTTTGGGAATGGACAAGTTCCCAGTGCAAGCCTTTGTCTTTATATACTTGAGGCCATTGCAGTTTCCTGATCTTGCGAAGAGCGGCAAGCACTCGTGATGCGTCCTCTTTGGAAAGGCCCAAAAGATCGTCCTGAAAAACAGGATTATTGAGGTCGAGCAAGACCTCAGGGGATTCGCCCACTCAGGCTCTCCAAATCGGTTTCCTCGGGTGGATTCTCCCCAGCCCATGAAATTGCTTTATCGATCTGCGTCTTTCGGGGCTCAACGTGCATCCAAAGCTCATTGTTCGGAATGACCTTGGCCAGTTTCAGCAGCCACACGCCTTCCTCAATATTCTCTATGAGAACAGTCTGTCCGGCGTATTTCTTACCCAGAGAAATCTGACCACTCGATCCAACGATCTTAACTGTCTGGCTGTTTTCCACCGCATCCCTCCAATTTACGACCTTATCGCATTATAGCATGAATGCATGAAACCTCAAGCCGTGTTGTTTCGGATGATCCTCTTTGATTTCCCGCCTGAGGGACACTCCGTGGCTGAAACCACCGGCGATGCCGCGGGCAAAGCTTTCCACACTACACGCCTGGTGTTACATCCCTTAAGTTCCTTGATATATAATCTGATCGAAACTGTAGGTTGGGCTGAGCGTAAGCGATGCCCAACATGGACTTGGAATATCATCGAATTTGCGGGACGCGACACCAGGGGGTAGTCCATGATCCAGGATCATGTGGAATGCCTCAGGCCGCGGGCGTGGTCAGAGCGAGTCGCGTGCGGCCTATCCTGCCGCCTTTTTACCGTCTCCCCGAGATTAAGAGGGGCTTTTTCCATGAAATAGCCCCTCCAAGCTGGTCAGCCCCCGTTTGGGTTCACCCGTTTGGCCGTTTGGGCGTCGCAACAACTTTTTTAATTTAGACGTACGATTAGGCAACAATTCAATAGTATTGATCTACCGGTTCTTTATCGCTTTGCATTATTGTGTTTCGTATTGACGGAAAGGCAAACTGTCGCCGACAGAGGCCGTATGCTGACGCATAGAAAATTATCAAAGGAGAAAGATATGCAAGAAAGAAGCCTTGGCATGGGTGTTGGCCCAAAAGTCATGGATTTCTCTCATACCGGGAACTCGGAAGATTCATCGTCTGGAAGAGAACCTTGGGGCGGCGGATGTTGAACTGACGGAAAGTGATTTGAACAAATTGAATGGCGCCCTCGCCAATATAGAAGTATCTGGCGATCGTTATCCGGCAGAGGTGGCGAAAAATGCAGGAAGATGACTCAGACGATATTTGGGGCGATAACCTTCCATTTCATTAACAAATGAAGGACAAACCATAGCGAGGTGTAAATATGAGCAATAATATTACAGGAAAAGTCATTGTCATAACCGGCGCGAGCAGCGGACTTGGAGAAGCCACGGCCCGGCATTTAAGTAAGCAGGGTGCTATAGTGGTATTGGGAGCGCGCCGTTCGGAGCGCATTTCTGCGTTGGTGGAAGAATTAAAAACCAATGGCGGCCAGGCTCTTGCGGTCACAACGGATGTTACTGTCGCCGATCAGGTCAAGGCCCTGGTTGATGCTTCGGTAAAGGAGTATGGGCGTATCGATGTCATGCTCAACAATGCAGGTCTGATGCCACACTCGCCGCTCGAACGACTCAAAATAGATGACTGGAACAATATGATCGATGTGAACCTGCGAGGCGTTCTTCATGGTATTGCCGCCGCCCTCCCATACATGAAGGAACAGAAATCCGGCCATTTCATTAATGTTTCTTCTGTTGCCGGTCATAAAGTTCGCCCCGGATCGGCAGTGTATGCAGCGACAAAATATGGTGTACGCGCCTTATCGGAAGGGCTTCGACAAGAGGTAAAACCCTATAACATTCGTACGACGATCATTTCTCCTGGAGCTATCGCCACAGAGTTGCCTAATAGCATAACTGAAGGAGATGTTCAGGAAGCCATCCAGGGATATTACGAACAATACGCCATCCCAGCCGAGTCGTTCGCCCGAACTGTCGCTTTTGCCATAAGTCAGCCTGAAGAAGTGGACATTAACGAAATTTTATTTCGCCCGACAGCACAGGAACTTTAAGTGTCGGTATCAACACATATAAAATCTGAAAAGGGCAGCACAATACTGAGTCCATCGCTATTCAGCCGGGATGGCATGGTCTTGCGATCCTCAGTATGCTGATGGGATTTGCCTCGGCCCCCACGGAATTGTATCTGCCGGCTACGCCGCTCATTGGTCAGTCATTGGGTGCGGATACCGGGACGATCGAGTTGACGATTTTCGGTGTTCTCATCGGCTTCAGTTCGGTAGCTGCCGGACTTATTTTGTTCGTGATCGGCTCGGCAGGTTGCGCCTTGGCAGGCGGTGCCCACCATCTGATCGTCTGGCGAATGGTCCAGGCGCTCGGCGCTTGTGCCGGTGCAGCCTTCTCCCCGGCAATGGTCAGGGACCTGTACGAAGGCAACCGCAATGCGCAAATGCTGTCCACCCTGATAGCCGTGATGGCGATCGATCCTCTCATCGGACCCACCGTAGGCGGCCAAATTGCGGCAATTTCCGGTTGGCGTGCAGTTTGAACCGATGAGATTACTCAACACGATCTCTCTCTTTCCCTCAGTTTCGACAAGGGTACGGATTCATGGATTGTCGAACTGGACAAGGGCGAGCACAAACTGACGACACATCTCGAGAAAAAAGATGCCGAAGCTTGTCTTGGAGGCATTCAATGCGTCTATCTGGGCGTGCAAATCGGCCAATTTGTCAAGAATTTCGAGATGAATGAATAAGGTCTCGATGGCGGCTCGGCCATTCCGTAAGCGCCGTCCGATCCGGTGTCCGAAAGGGTGATGCAACTGCCTCATTGCCACGGTCTTCGGACGGCGAGGAAGCGTTGCGCACCTGCTCGGCGAGCATATCGCCTATTTAGTGAAGAGGGGATCGGGTTTGATCAGTTGGCGCAATGGGTATCCGAGTTCACGGGGATTCCCGTAGAGGCGATGGCGGGGCCGGGGAAAGAAAGGAAGACCGTGAGGGCGCGCAGCATTCTCTGCTTTTTGGCGGTGAAGGACATGGGTATTCCACAAACCGATCTTGCCCAAAGGCTCGGGGGTTTCCCCACCGGCCGTCAGTGTCGCTGTGAGGAGGGGCAGCGAAATCGCAGCACTCTGGAATGTAAAATGTAAAGGACGTCCCCTATTTCCCCGAACGATTTGACATAACGACCGTGGCCGTCTGAGATCTAACAGGTGGAATAGGATGGGGACAGGCCAGCCGCGGCTTCCCATAAGCTTTCCGGAATGGGGTCCCTTTTCTTTCAGTGCTTCTCCATTGATCAAACAGGACAGCGATCGCCTGCATCTTGGTCTGTGATTGGGTATTTTTTCTCGGGTTTCATCGGCCCTTTTCCTTCCTCATGGAATTTTGAGCCGATCATAGACCCTTTTTTATCTCCTTTCATGCTGGCTTGCCGGAAACTCACGGAGCTTTCCCTTTTGGAGTAGCCCACGCAACGCACGTCCAACCTGGTCATATCCCCCAGGTCACTGAAATCTCCTCGCAGAAAGACATCACCGCGCTTTCCCAGGAATTCGGTCTTGGTGCCCCGCCTTGACACGGGGGGCAATCAGAGCGTCCGGAGTCGCTGGAACGCTTCGGTATGGTTCAAACCAAAATCCCCCTTTGACAAAGGGGGATTTTGATTTAGGGGGATTCTATGGAACGGGCCGCCTACAGCTCCCCGCCCATCGCCCGGATCTGGTCGTAGGTAAAGACCGGGCCGTCGAGGCATACATACTTCGAGCCGGCGTTGCAGCGCCCGCAGATTCCTATGCCGCACTTCATCCGTTTTTCCAGCGTGGTGATGATCTGTTGGTCTTCGAAGCCCAGGTCTTTCAGGCCGAACAAAACGAACTTGATCATGATCGGGGGGCCGCAGACCACGGCGAGGCGGTTATTGGGGGAGGGCGCGACCTCGTTTAGAACCGTCGGGACAAACCCCACGCGCTCTTTCCAGCCGGGAAACTCGGCGTCGACGGTAAGGACGAGATTGACGTTTCCGGCCCGCCATTCCTCGAATTCATAGGTGTAGCACATGTCTTTGGGCGAGCGGGCGCCGTAGATGACCGTGATATCGCCGTAGTCGCTTCGGTTGTCTATCATGTAGAGAAGCAGGGTGCGCAGAGGCGCCATGCCGATGCCGCCGCCGACAAACAGGATGTCGTGGCCCTTCATGGCCTCGAAATCGAAGCCGTTTCCAAGGGGCGCGCGCAGGCCGATCCGGTCCCCGGCATTCAACTGGTGGATGCGTTGAGTCACCTCGCCGGTCCTCATGACGCTGAACTGCAGGTAGTCCTTGCGCGTGGGAGGCGAGTTGATGACAAAGGTCGATTCGCCCGTTCCGAATACCGAAAGCTGGCCGACCTGGCCGGGGCGAAAAGTAAACTGCTCCATCTTTCTGGCGTCGTCGAGGGTGACCCGCAGCGTGCGAATATTGCCGGTCTCGGTAATCACTTCCTGAACGGTTGCCAGTTCCGGCAGGTATGGGTTGTTATTCACTGGCGTTCTCCTTCAGATGTCCCACGACCTGGCGAATGTCTATGGACACCGGGCAGCTTCGGATGCATCGGCCGCAGCCGCAGCATCCCAGAAGGCCGTTGTATCTTTCGGGGATGTAGCTGAATTTATGGCCCACGCGGTTTCGATAGCGCTCGATCTTTGTGGGGCGCGGGTTGTGGCCGCTTGCTTCCAGCGTGTAATGGTAGAACATACAGGAGTCCCAGGAACGCAGCCGCTCGCCCTTGGTGTTTCGGGTCTCGTCGGTTATCGTAAAGCAGTAGCAGGTGGGGCACACGTAAGTGCAGACGCCGCAGCTCAGACACTGGCCGATCATCTCGCGCCAGTAGTCGGTCTGCTCGAACCGTTTGCGGAAAGCCTCGGGGCTTCCTTCGGCGTCGAGTTCTCCCACGCGGCGTTTGGAGGCCTCTTCGAAAACTTTGGCCGCCTGCGCCTCCTGGTTTTTGTCGGGAGCATCGGCCAAGTCTTTCAGCAAGGCTTTCGCCTCTTTGGTCAAGGCCTCCACAACGTAGCCGTCTTCAACCTGCACGATCTGCAGATGGCTTCCCGCCATGTCCGCGGGCCCGCCGCCAACCGAGGTGCAAAAGCACTTCGAGTCGTTTTGCCGGCACACAAGGGTTGCGAATAGAGTGTTCTTTCTCCGTTCGACATAGTAGGGGTCGACGTAGGGGCCGTTTGCGAAGACGCCGTCCATGGTGAGGAGGGCTTTTACATCGCAGGGACGGGCGCCGAAAACGAGGGTGGGGCGCGCTTCCCGTGAATCGTCAACGGTAACGGAGCTTTTCGCGGGCTCCTGCGGGTCCTTCCCGTACTCGAACCGCAGAAGCGTTTCCTCTTGCGGCAGGAGCACCTTTTTTAGCGACATCGTGGTCTGCCGCTCAAAAGAGAGCAGTGTGCCCGGTGCGTAAGGCACAAATCCCGTCGGTCCGGACTTGTCGCTTTTCAACGGCGCAGGTACCCACAGGTCGAACTTTGCCGAAAGTTTTTCGAGGACCGAATCCAATCGGTCGGTCGCAATGAATATTTTCACCGCCATCAGGTTACCTCTTGTAGTTTTCCGGGAAGCCTCTCCCGGCTGTTTCCCTAAAACCCCTGCGCTACAGCTCGGTTTCGCCCGGGTTGAACGTGAGAAGCGGGGGGACGGCCTCCGGGTCGAGCCCTGCCGAATAGCCCAGCATCTCCTCCATGATCTTGTTCAGCTTTTCCTTTATGAGGGTCACCGGGATGTCCATGGGGCAGACGCGTTCGCATTCGCCGCACCCGGTGCACCTGCCGGCAAGGTGCATGGCATGAATGAAGTGGAACAGGAACTTTTCCGGAAGTCCGACGTGCTGGGTGAGCCATCGGGGTTCGCGAGTCTCGACGATGCATTTGTCCTGGCACACGCAAAGAGGGCAGGCGTTGCGGCAGGCATAGCAGCGGATGCAGCGGTCGAGCTCGGACTGCCAGAAGGCGAGCCTTTCTTCCAGGAGCTCGTTATCGAGGGCGTCTACGTCACGGTAGGTTTCCGCAAGGCTTTTCGACCGGGGCGTTGCGGGCTCACCGATCAAAACGTCCTGGATGATCGGGTTGGGGTAGCGGCACCCGAGGCACTTTCTGGCCAGGACCTCTTCGAGAGCCAGCGTGTGCGTGGTCCCGGAATCCTCGAAGATCAGCCGGTCCCCTTCCACTTTTGCCGCCGTGACATCCATCAGAGGCACGCGCTTTGCCACCTTGCGCCAATCCACCGTTCCGCGGCACGGGATGCCGAAAATACGCACCCTTTCGCGCGGGATGAATTTTTCCTGGATGAGCGCCACAAGCGAACGGCTGTCACAGCCCTTGACGCAGATGCCTATGGGCTTACCGTCTTTGGGCGGTGCATCGAGGGCCGGCGGCTTTACCAGGTAGCCCGTGAGGTTATGGGTGCAAAACGGCCCAAGCGTCAGCCTGGATATCTGTTTGGCGTCACGAATGAAGACCGGGGCCGTCTGAGACGGGTCCCCCGTTTCCGCCCAGCCGATCATCATATCCAGTTCGGGCAGCGCCTCTTCCACGAGTTTTTGTAGTTGCGTCCTGTCGGTTTCTAACACTGCTTTTTCCAGTCTCTCTATCTCAGCCCATGGGATACTTTGGAATTGTCACCGGCGCCGCGCGTTACTCCCGGATTGGGACCCAACCGATGGATCTGCTCGGAAAACTCGGTAACCACCTTTTGCCACGCCTGACCCTCGGAAGCCGATACCCAAGTGTAGCGAAACCGCTGCGTATCGATGCCCATGAAGGGCAGGAAGAGCTTGAAGGCCTCCATGCGCCGTCGGGCATAGAAATTTCCGACCGCATAGTGGCAGTCTCTGGGGTGGCAGCCCGAAACGAGCACCCCGTCCACGCCGTAGATAAGCGACTTGGCGATGAACAGCGGGTCCATGCGTCCGGTGCACGGGATGCGCACGATCCGCAGGTCGGTTGGCTGTTTGAAACGGCACACGCCCGCCGTATCGGCGCCGCCGTAAGAACACCAGTTGCAAAGAAAACCTACTATCTTTATCCCCTGCGTGTTGGCCGCTGTTTCATCTGCAGGAGCGGGGGAGCGGGGACTCTTCTCTGTCATCTCTTGTTTCCTTCTTTACAATCGAGGCCTGGTCCGATGTTGCACCAAAGCACCTCACTCAGGCGCACAGTTCGTTTACTTCAGCAAGAATCTGATTGTCGGTTGCGTGCTGCAGCTGCACCGCCTTGGGCGGGCAGGTGGCGTTGCACACCCCGCAGCCCTGGCAGACGCTCGGGAGCACTTCCGCCTTTTTGATCCCGCCTCGCAGCTCCTTCCACTGGATCGCGCCAAACGGGCAGACCTGGATGCATTTTCCGCAGGCGATGCACGTTCTCTCGTTTACCAGAGCCACTTGCGGGTTGGTCTCGATGGTGTCGTGGGCGAAAAGCGACTGTACCTTCGAGGCCGCAGCGCTGCCCTGCGCAACCGAGGAGGGGATGTCCTTGGGGCCCTGACAGGCGCCGGCAAGATAGACCCCCGCCGTATTGGTTTCTACCGGGCGCAGCTTGGGATGGCTCTCCATGTAGAAGCCGTAGGTGTCATAGGAGATGCGAAGCTTTTCGGCAAGCTCTCCCGCTCCCAGGGAAGACTCGACCCCGGTTGCCAGAACCACCAGATCGGCCTCCACCTCCACCTGGATTCCCAGAAGCGTATCGGCGCCCTGAACCACCATGCGGTCTCCTCGCGGGTAGATTTTCCCGACCCGGCCGCGAATGTACTGCACCCCGTACTCTTCCTGGGCGCGGCGGACGAATTCGTCGTAGTTCTTTCCCGGAGCGCGTATGTCCATGTAGAAAACATACGAGTTGGATTCGGGCAGGTGGTCGCGCGTAAGAATCGCCTGCTTGGCGATGTACATGCAGCAGATGCCCGAGCAGTAGGGGCGGCCCACCGAGGGGTCGCGCGAGCCGACACAGGCGATAAAGACGATGTCTTTGGGTTCCTTCCCGTCGGAGGGTCTTTGGATATGTCCGCCGTAAGGGCCCGAAGCGCTGAGAATGCGTTCGTATTGGAGGCCGGTAATGACGTCGGGGTATCGGCCTCCGCCGTATTCCCCGTAGACCGAATGGTCGAAAAGGTCGTAGCCCGTCGCCGCAATGATCGCGCCCACCTTCTCTTCGACGATCGTATCCTTCATTTCGAAATCGATCGCCTGGACGGGGCAAACCTTCGCGCAGACGCCGCACTTTTTCCCGTTCAACTGACGGCAGAACTGGGCATCGATCGTCGCCTTCTTGGGGATCGCCTGGGGAAAGGGAATGTTGATCGCCCGTGCCGTGCCAAGCCCTTCGTTAAAGTAGTCGGTGGCTTTTTTGGAGGGGCATTTTTCCGTACACAGCCCGCACCCCGTGCAGGCGTCCCAGTTGACGTAGGTGGCTTTCTTGCGGATCTGTACGGTGAAGTTGCCGATGTAGCCGCTTATCGATTCGATCTCCGAGGCCGCATAGAGGGTGATGTTTTCCTTTTGCGCAACGTCCACCATCTTGGGGCCGAGAATGCAGGAGGAACAGTCGACGGTGGGGAAGGTCTTGTCCAGCTTGGCCATCTTGCCGCCAATGTAGGACTTGCGCTCCACCATTACGACATCCATTCCGCCATCGGCGCAGTCAAGAGCGGCCTGAATGCCCGCGACTCCGCCTCCGATCACCAGGAGCCGTTTGTTCACAGGCATTTTGGACGAAAACAGAGGCTGGTTGAACCGCACCTTCGCCACGGCCATCCGGACCAGATCCACCGCCTTGCGGGTATTGGTCTCTTTATCGTTTCCGATCCACGACACGTGCTCGCGAATGTTGGCCTGCTCGAACATGTATTTGTTCAAACCGGCTTTTTCCACGGCCCGCCGAAACGTGGGTTCGTGCATCCTGGGCGAACATGCCGCGACCACCACGCCCTGGAGACCGTGCTCGGCGATTGCGCGCTGGATCTCCTGCTGACCCGGCTCGGAGCAGGTGTACATATAATTTGTGGCATAGACCACGTCGGCAAAACCGAGCGCCTCGCTCGCCACCCGCTGGGTGTCCACAGTCCCCGCGATGTTGGTCCCGCAATTACAAACGAACACGCCGATACGCATATCTCTCCTATCTAACTTCGGTGATTAGTGACTCGTGAGTAGTGAGTACAGGAAGATGTTTCCCGGTCGCCGGTCACTAACCGCCAACTTCTGCCCGATTTTCGAACAGGACGTCTGGGGGAACGCACAATTTGCCCATTCCCAATTCTTTGGGCGACATTCCCAGCGCGAGCCCCAGGACCTGGGTGATGTAGGGGATCGGAAGGTGGAAAGCGCTCTTGAAGTATTTGTTTATCTGATCCTGGCGCATGTCCAGGTTTTGCTGGCAGAGCGGACAGGCGACGACAACCGCCTCCCCCCCCAGCCGCACGGCCATGTCGAGGATGCGCCCGCTCAGCTTTCCGACGAAATCGTTTCGGGTGACCCCGTAGGTCGCCCCGCAACACTCGGTCTTGTACGGAAAGTCGGGTGCGGTGGCCCCGGTCGCCTCGATCAGCCGGTCAAGCGAAATCGGGTTTTCCGGGTCGTCGAATTTGGCCTTGTCGGCAGGCCGCGTCAGAAGACAACCGTAATAGGGGATAAGAACGTGGCCGGTAAGCGGGCGAACGACGGCTTTTTTGAGCGCCTCGGTCCCGACCTCTTCGTAGAGAAGCTGCAGGAGCGAAACGGTCTTGAGACCGTCGACGTCTTTTCCCACCAGCCGGACGAAATCCTTGCGCTGCCCGGCGTCTTCGCACGTCTCCTGGGCCCCTTTAAGCGATTTGAGGCACCCCGGGCAGGGCGTCATGACCATGTCGCACCCCAGGTCGGCGGCAAGGACCAGGTTTCTACCGGCAAGGGCTGCGGAAAGAAGCGGGTCGTAGGAATGGGCGGGCGTGGAACCGCAACAGTTCCAGTCGTGTATTTCGACCAACTCGATACCGAACGCCTCGCACACGGCGCGCGTCGAACGGTCGTACTCGGCTGCCAGCCCTTCGAGAGAGCATCCTTTATAGTAGGCTACGCGTTTCACAAGTTTCTCTTTTTTAGCTGTCGGTTTTCGCACTCAGAGGTTCGGGGCGGGCTTTTCCTTCTTGGGAAAAACGTTCCTTTTTGATGACCTCGAAAATCTCCGCTATCTTCTTTCTTTGCTTCACCATACCCGGCACGAAGGTGAGCTTGCCCTTCTTCAGAAGGCGCGGGGCAAGATCGAGGTCCGTGAAAGGTCTTTTGGCTCTCAAATTATAGACCGGCAGAAGTCCCGTTTCGAACACTCGCCCGAAAGTTTTGACCGATCGCAAAAATTCGTCGTAGAAGACCTGGATGTCGGGAAGCGATACCGTATCGGTCTTGCGCGACATGATGCGGAGCACCTCCATCACCCGGGCCACGTCGATATTGTTGGGGCATCGCGTGGTGCACGCCTGGCAGTTTGCGCACAGCCAGATCGCAGTCGACCCCAGGACGAGGTCTTTTTGCCCCAGTTGCACCAGGCGCATGATCTGGGTCACCGGGTAGTCATAGGCGAAGGTGTAGGCGCAGCTCCCCATGCAGTTGCCGCACTGGTAGCATTTGCTTACATCCTGACCGCTTGCTTCTTCGACCTCCCTGATAAAGTCGCTGTCACGGGATTGCTGAATCGAAAGGGTGTTGGTTCTCTCCATTGTTCCTTATCTCTTGCGCGCATACTGGCCGATGGATGGTTTAACGACAACTTACTCGCTGCTTCCCTCGTATCCGAAATCACACAACAATTGCTGATATTCGTGATGCAGCCTCTGATAGATGCGGGCGTTTTCGATGGCGAAGGCGCATTGCTGCCCGACCGCAAGGGCGAAATCGATTTCCCGCTTGGTAAACTTGGGTCCCTCTCCGGTATAGATCCTGAGAACGCCGATGAACTTGCCGCGAACCGTAAGGGGAATGGAGAGGATCTTTCGCACCCCCTCTTCGACCATCTCGGCAGGGTACTGCAGGCGAGGGTCGGTGAGGACCTCATCGATTACCACCACCTTGCCGGCCAGGTTTTCCGCCATGCTTCGCTGCGCATCCACGGGACCCTTTTGAAGGAATTCTTTGCTCAGCCCGTGGCTTCGCGCCACGTAGAGGTTCTGCGATTTGGGGTCGAGCAACCGCACCACGCAGCCCTTCACGCCCATGACGGTAGTGATCTTTGTCACCACCAGCTCGAGAACCTTGCCGATGTTGAGGGTTTCATTGATGGCGCTGCTGATTTCCTGGAAACTGCGCAGGTAGTCGCGTTCCTTTTCGATCATCGAATGGACGCGACGCTGCCACAAGATGGACTGAACGCCCTGTCCGGCCAAAGACTCCACAAAACCGATCTCTTCCTGGGTGAACTCGCGCGGGGCGCCGGAAAAAAGCGCAACCATCGCAACGGTTTCCTGCCGGATCGCAATCGGTACGACCGTAAAAGACTGGATCCCTTCGGCCTCCAGCAACGCCTTTTCCCCCTGGATATCGAACTCGTCGAGCTGGGGGATGCAAACGGTCGATTCGGGCAGGTTCAGGCACACCCAATTTTTCCCGTAGTCGGATTTTCCGAAAAGAAAACGCTCGCTGAGACCCTTGCTCCCGATCACCTCGATGTGATCGCCCTTGTAGGCCTTCATTTTGATAAAGCAGCCCTTAATGTCAAGGGTCCTGGTGAGCGCCTCGGCAGTGAGGCTCATGACGTGATCGTTGCCCGCGCCGTCGAAAACCGCGCGACCCACTTCCACAAACGGCATCAGATAATCCACCGGACTCATTCTAGTTCCTTTTCTCCACCCGGTGCAACGCCGGGGGTGCGGATAATGGCAGGATTAAAATGGTCTCCTAATGGTGTTCACCCCAAAGACGCGCCCCGACCAATCTTTGGAATGTCAGAAACGCTTAATTATCAATTAAATTGTCGATTTGGTCAACAGCAATTCCACTTCTCGCATCAGATATTCACAGGCGAGGGGGACGGCCCGGGCAACCGGGGCAGAAAGCCCCGGCCGCACCTCCTCCGGGATCGATTCGATCTGCACCACCACGATCCGCACTTCCATGTTCGTGTGGTTCTTTAACTCCTCGAGCATGTTCACCGTGGGAAACTGGTGCAGCGAAAAATCGGACACCTTCGCTGCGGGCATCGCCTCGACGGGAATCTCGAAAATCTCCCCGGGAACCCTTCCCGGGTGATCGACCGCATCGATTACCACCACCAGGCGCGGCTTGGCTTCGACCAGCATGAGATCGAAAAGAATCCCCCGGATTCCCGTTCCTACGTCCATCGCCTTGACCGAGGGCGGGAGTTGATGGTTTTTTTCGAGATGCTCGATTACCGCCGGGCCAAAACCGTCGTCGCCCAGCAGGGTGTTTCCGCAGCCAAATAGAAGGATATCTTTATCAAACATGATGAGTATGTCCTGAGGTTTTTAAAAGCGCGGGGGCTTCCGCCCCCCGCGCTTTGGTCTTTGTCTATTTACGCGAACACCCTCCCAGTATAGAGCGCTTTTGTCCGCAGGGGAAGGGGGGCGGGCCTTCGGCAGGGCGAGTCGCATGCAAAATGCGCCATGTGCGATGCCGGGGTATCCATAATTCCATAGCGTCACATCTCCGAGATGGAGAATGGAAAACGTCCTGTTGGGAAAAAGACCGCAAAAAAATTCGCAAAGGCGCTCAACACCGGCTATAAAGTCTTCTTATAGTCGAAATGGTATATGTTTGGGCCTGAAGGTAGCCCTTCCTGACTGCTGAGAATTCCGGGAACAAGGTTGGAGGATTTTTCAGTGAGTGATGATCAAAAAACCAGGGATCAACTGCTCGGCAATGTCTCCCCGGTATTGGACTCCGAGGGAAATCCACAGGGCGCCATTGCAGCGTTTACCGACATCACGGAACCAAAGCCTATCGCGATTGCTCTGCGAGAGAGTGAAAGCCGGCTAAATCTCGCCATTCACCAGGCGGGTATGGGAACCTGGGACACTGACCTGGTGAGCGGGCAGACATTTTGGTCCCGAAATCACTTCCAATTGCTGGGCTATGAACCCGATTCCGATGGCTTGGCAACTTTCGAGATGTGGCAATCCAGGGTTCATCCGGATGATTTCGACAGGGTAATGCAGGAGTATGAGCTTGCAAAGCGTGATCATGGCCTGTACTCGCCGGAGTACCGAATTATTCGTGTGGACACAGGCGAGGTAGTGTGGCTGAGTCCATTTGGACGGTTTCTCTATGATGATAATGGCAAGGCAATAAGGTTCTCCGGGATCTTTTTTGATTCAACTGAGCGCAAACGGGCGGAGGAGGCGCTACGCGAGAGCGAACTGCGCCTGAAAACCATTTTGCAGACAACCAATGAAGGGTTCTGGTTGATTGATAACGACACTGTGACGATCGATATCAATCCAAGAATGTGCGCCATCCTGGGAAGAAATCGAGAAGAGGTCCTCGGGAGGAAAATCTTTGATTTTGTCGATGATGAAAACAGGGCCGTCTTCGAGCAGCAGATCAAAACGAGGGTGGTGGGACAACTGGGTGCCTATGAGATCGCCCTCACTCGTCCGGACGGATCACAGGTGTTCTGCCTGAACAATGCAACGCCGCTTGTTGACGGGTCGGGGAAGAAGATCGGCTCGTTCGGAATGTGGAAGGACATCACCGAGCGTAAGCAAGCGGAGAAAAATATTCAGGAGAGCGAACGGAAGTATCGTGAACTGGTAGAACTCGCAAACAGTATCATTCTGCGCTGGACGCACGATGGTCGCATCACCTTCCTCAACGAGTTCGGACTGCGATTTTTCGGCTACTCTTCCGAGGAAATTATCGGCCGCCGCGTAGCGGACACGATTGTCCCGAAAACCGAGACCGGTGGCCGCGATATGCAACAACTCATGAAGCGGATTTGTGTGGACCCGGGTTCTTTCGAGCAAAATATCAACGAAAATGTTCGTCGAAATGGAGAGCGCGCCTGGATCGCCTGGACGAATAAAATAGTGTGGAACCGGCAGCACCGGGTGTCCGAGATTTTGAGCGTCGGCACGGACGTTACCGAGCGCAAGCTGGCAGAGGTGGCTCTGCGGGAGAGCGAGGAGCGTTTTTCCCTGGCGATGGAAGCCACCAAGGATGGGCTCTGGGATTGGAATTTAGCTGCCGACGAGGTCTACTACAGTCCCGGTTATCTCGCCATGCTCGGCTATGTGCCCGGCGAAGTCCCGGCGGATTTCGGCGCCTGGACCGATCGCATCCACCCGGAGGATAAAGACGCAGCGCTCAAGGCAAATATCGACTGCATCGAAAACCGCCGTGATGATTTCGAGGTGGAGTTTCGCATGCAGACCAGGAACGGGGAATGGCGATGGATTCTGGGACGGGGAAAGGTGGTCGGTCGCGACCGGGATGGACGGGCCGTCAGGATGGTCGGCACCCACACCGATATAACGGCGCGAAAAGAGGTGGAAGAGACACTGCGAAAGTCTGAGGAACGGTATAGAAAACTGTTCGAAGATGCCGTTTTGGGCATTTTCCGGAGCAGTACCGAGGGAAAGATCATCGCCGTAAATCCGGCTTGGGCCCGCATGTTCGGGTTTGAATCCCCCGAAGAGGCGGAAAGAGTTGTGACTGATATGGGCGGTGACTTCTACGCCGATCCTGCCCGCCGAGATGAAATCGTGCGCATGATGTTGAAAACCGGGAAACCTGTCTGTGAAGAGATTTCATACAGGCGGAAGGACGGGAGCAATTTCACAGGGAACCTTCACCTTTGGGATGTGTGCGATAAAGACGGCAAACATTTGTATCTTGAGGGGTTCGTAGAAGACATCACCGAGCGCAAGCGTGCGGAGCAGGAGCACAGGAATTTGCAGGCCCAGTTGTACCAGGCACAGAGGATGGAGTCGGTGGGTAGACTTGCGGGCGGCGTGGCCCATGATTCCAACAACATGCTCGGGATTATCCTTGGATATGCGGAAATGGCCCTGCTTGAAGTCGATCCTGAGCAGCCTGCCCATGCGCATCTCCAAGAAATCGTTACAGCGGCGCATCGCTCCGCGGACATGGTCCGCCAGCTTCTTGCCTTTGCCAGAAAGCAGGCGATCAGTCCCAAAGTACTCGATTTGAACGAAACCCTCGAAGGGATGCTCAAAATGCTGCGGCGATTGATCGGTGAGGATATCGATCTCTCCTGGCATCCGGGCGCCGGTCTTTGGGCGGTTAAGATGGACCAGGCTCAAATAGACCAGATCCTGGCCAATCTGTGCGTCAACTCCCGGGATGCTATCAGCGGGGTCGGCAGGATCACTATTGAAACGAGAAATACATTCCTCAATGAAACGTATTGTGCCGAGCACGAAGAGGCCGTTCCCGGCGAGTACGTGCTTCTGACTTTCGGCGATAACGGCTGTGGCATGGACAAGGAAATTCTGGATAGAGTTTTCGAACCGTTTTTCACCACCAAAGAGGTGGGCAAAGGCACAGGCCTCGGGCTGGCGACCACCTATGGCATCGTGAAACAAAATAACGGCTTTATCGACGTCTTCAGCGTGCCCGGCCAGGGAACGACCTTTAAGATATACCTCCCTCGACACGAAGGAAAAGCGGAGCAGGCAGGCAAGGACATTCCGGTTGGACCGGTCCGTGCCGGTGAGACCATCCTCCTGGTAGAGGACGAGCCGGGGATGCTCAATATGGGTGCGGAGATGCTGACACGGCTGGGGTATCACGTGTTGACCGCGGGGACGCCCGGCGAAGCCATAAGACTGGCGGAAGCTCATTCCAGCGAGATTCGCCTGCTGATAACCGACGTGGTGATGCCCGAGATGAACGGCAGTGAGCTTTCCAGCCGCCTCTTGTCCATCTGTCCCAATCTCACGAGTGTGTTTATGTCCGGCCACACGGCGGAAATTATCGAACGCCGGGGCGTATTGGAGCCTCAGGTCAACTTTATTCAGAAGCCCTTCTCGATGCAGGACCTGTCTGCCAAGGTTCGGGAAACGCTGGATGCGCGATGAGCGAGCGTGCTCGAATATTTGCAGTAAGCGATCGGTAAATCACACCCTCCAGCCGGTCAGAGCGCAGGACGTTCCGGCGGCGATCATGCGGGCCTATGCGATCGCGCTGCAACCTCCCTCGGGTCCGGTGTACGTCTCTATTCCTCTCGATGATTGGGACCAGCCGGCGCTTGGCGATGCGGTTGTGCGAACGGTCAGTTCCCGCTATGCGCCGGACCCGGACCGCATCGCGTTATTTGCCGAAAGAATTCGCAAGGGCAAGAACCCTGTGCTGGTATACGGCTTTGAAGTGGTGGTATCAATCTGCGCTCCGGCACCGTAGAGCACCTTGAAGCCAATATTGCGTTGTCTGAGATCATCGACGGTATTGATAAGATGTTTCAGATCCCGACCGAGACGATCCAGTTTCCAGACGACCAGCGTGTTGCCGGGTTGCAAGGCCTTTAAACAGTTCTTGAGTCCAGGACGATCATCTTTTCGCCCCGATCCCAAATCCTCGTAAATCCTTTCGCGCGAGACTCCGGCCTGGACCAGGGCATCGAGTTGCAGATCAAAGTATCGGGACCCGTCCTGTTTGGAAACCCTCATATAACCGATGAGCATTGCTTTTCCTTATCGAGTATAAGAAAACTTGTTGCGCAGTGTACAGCTTTGTGTTGTTTTTCTCCACGGGTTTTCCGGCGGCTTTTTGCACTAGAATTGGGTCGGATATTTCGAGCAAGAAAAACGAACGACAACCTTGTATTTTCCGGCGTAGGTCGAGCCACCGATGATCTGATGGGCAGGTTTCCCGAACCGGCAAAATTACTCGCGCACATGCGAGCTTCCCATTATATTTGTCGCTTGACACCAGAGCCGGACTCATTGCATTTATAACACTGAGTATTATAATCCTAAATGGACCGGTGGAGACGGGGTGCGAGTATTCAAAACAAAGTGGTTTTCGCGCTTTGCTCGAAAGGAGGAAATCAGCGACCAGAGGCTGATTGACGCCGTTCGGGAAATCGAGAAGGGCTTGCCGGATGCAGATTTGGGCAGTGGTCTTATCAAAAAACGAATAGCAAGGGCGGGACAGGGCAAAAGAAGCGGTTACAGAACGATAATCGTCTATCGAGCGGGTGATCGTGCTGTTTTTCTATACGGGTTTTCCAAAAGCGCCAAAGCCAACCTCAGTGCGGTAGAATTGGAGGCCTATCAGAAATTGGCCCGGATATATCTGAGCTTTACGCCGGCGGGCATAGGCAAAGCTTTAGGGGAAGGCGAGTTAGAGGAGGTAGATTATAATGTCGAAGAAATACAGGAGTGACGCGTTGGAAGCTCTGCACGAGACAGCGCAAGGGCTGCATCGGATTGGATTGATCGATAGAAAAACGATGCGCGATTTCGATGTTTCGTGCCTAACGACTGTGGAACAGCTTTCGGCGGAAGAGATAGTGGAGGTCAGGAAAAGAGAAGGGGTCAGTCAGGCGGTGTTCGCAAAGTATTTGAACGTTACAACCGGATTGGTGAGTCAATGGGAGCGGGGCGAAAAGAAACCGCGTGGTGCTTCTCTTAAACTGCTGACCCTGGTGCAAAGGAAGGGATTGGACGCGATAGCGTAATGCTGTGTGGATTGGGCGAGCGCGCGAGGTCGGAAACGCTACCAAGATATCTGCTGAGTCCAGGAGGCGAAGCAGAGGCGTCTCTCCCCCTGGTCTCAGAGCCGCAATTTCAGCCCCGAAAACGGCCTTCTAAGGCCATAAAATAGCTAATTGTCGGTGCTCTTCCCTTTGCCAGCAAGGTTCTATCGAGGTCCGCCCCCCGACCAACTCGTATAATCTACCTCTGTTGCAAGATGGTCAAAAACGCATTTCTCCTTCAGTGTCCACCGTACGCCTTGCTTCGGTGACCGATACGAACAACCAGAACCAACACTTCTTCTTCCCGGATCTTGGCCACGATCCGATAGTCTCCCACTCGGTATTTCCAGAAACCGGAGAGATTTCCGCGCAGTGACCCGCCGAATCGTCGCGGATCTTCTTCCGTGGCAATCCGCTCGCGCAAAAAGCGTTGGATCTGGACTTGCACCTGGCGGTCCAGCCGGGCGAGTTCCTTTTTGGCCGGTTCGTCGAACTCAATCCGCCAAACCAAGTTCCCGCTCCACTTCCTCGAGGGTGTAGGTGCGGCTTCGGCCTGCTCGGAGGTCTTCCAACCGTTTCTCGGCCAGGTAGATGTCCTCCAGGTCGTCCAGGTGTTCCAGGATGGCCTCCCGGATGTAAAAGGCCTTAGATCTGCCTGTGTTGCGGGCCAAAGCATCCAGCCGGCGTTCTGCTTCCTC
>JBMFWU010000095.1:16432-20104 GCA_049964955.1 Syntrophobacteraceae bacterium | reverse complement strand
CCCTGACCTCGGCGGCCGAGTAAGGATACTGCGTGTTGAACCAGTTGAAGGCGCCCCCCGAGATGAAGCTGTAGCAGCCGATCCCGATCCCGCGGCCTTCTTTGGGGTTGGCCCTCTTTTGCTTCCAGTCGCTCATCTCGGCTACCTTCTCCAGGGCCTCTTTAAACCCGCAACTGGATATGGTGGCAAACCCCGTGATCTCATCGCCGGTTACCTGGGCATTTTTTATCCTCAGTTCTATCGGGTCCATGCCGAGTTCTTTGGCGGCAATGCTCATCTGGGTCTCGGTAGCGAAGATGGCCTGCGGAGCGCCAAAGCCTCTCATGGCGCTTGCCGGGGGCTTATTGGTGTAGACATGTTCTCCCAGATAGCGGTAGCTCGGGTAGCGGTAGAGCATGGCGCCGAAATTTCCGCAAAGGAACGTCGCCGTAGGCCCCATCGCGTTGTAGGCCCCACCGTCGAGGTAGACCTTGAAATCCTTGCCGGTGAGGGTCCCATCCTTTTTAAACCCCACCTTCGAGTAGAGCTTCATCCCATGTCTTCTTCTGCCGGCAAGAAATTCCTCGTCCCTGGAAAGGGTGAACTTGATCGGCTTTCCCGTCTTTTTGGCCATAAAGGCAGCGCAGAACTCCCAGGCCCTCAGCTCCATTTTGCCGCCGAAACCGCCGCCGACAAAAGGCTTGATGATGCGGACGTCGTTTTCACGCATCTGAAGGGTCGAAGCAAGCAGGCACTGGACGATGTAGGGGACCTGGGTGGAGGTCCAAAGGGTGATCCTGCCGTCGAGGTCACTTTGAGCCACCGCCGAGCAGGGTTCGAGATAGGCGTGCGAGACCGGGTGGACGGTAAAGACGTCCTCCCGGACATAATCGGATTCCGCGAAGGCCTTCTCTATATCGCCGTAATGAATCTTGCGGTCGACACTTATATTGGTCGGACAATAATCATGGAGTACCGGGTGACCTTCCTGTAAGCTCGAGTCGATGTCGAATACCCCCGGAAGCTCTTCATATTGCACGTCGATAAGGCTCAGCGCCTCCTCGGCCGTATCCAGGTCCACCGCGGCCACGGCGGCCACCTCGTCGCCGATGAATCGCACTTTGTCAACGGCCAGGGCATACTCGTCGTGAGTCTCGGGGAAAAGCCTCCAGTTGCCGTACTTCACCTTGGGGATGTCTTCCCCGGTGATTACGCATTTGACTCCAGGAAGCGCCTCTGCCTTGCTCGTATCGATGCCGACTATGCGCGCATGAGGCAAAGGGCTCCTCAGCAACCTTCCGTGAAGCATTCCGGGCAGCTTTATGTCATCGGTGTAGACGGCCGTTCCCGTTGCCTTGGCCCTGGCATCGTTTCTGGGAACATGTTTTCCTACTATACTGTATTCTTTCATTGAAGTGATCCTCTCAATAGGGACGGAAGCAAAAGTAAAGTCGACGGGGCTGCTCCCTTCCTTAACGTGCCAGGGCCCGTTTGCCTGCCGCCTTTATCGCCCTTTCTGCCAGAACGGCAATTATCTTGGTCCGGTATTCGGCGCTTGCCCTGAGATCGGTAATCGGCGAAGCCTCCCTGCAAGCCTGCTTTCCGGCCATTTCGAGGAGATCGTCGGTCAGTGCCTTGCCCCGAAGGATTGCCTCTGCCCCGGGCGCCCTGAGCGGAGTGGGACCACAGGCGGCGATAAAGAGCCGCAGGTCTTCACAAACATCATTTCGCACGGTCATAAAAGCCGCGGCCCCGACTGCGGTACAGTCCAGTTTACCCCGAGCCGAAAGACTGAGGTAGGCCGCCCCGGAGCCGGGAGGCGGAACCGGCACGCTGATCGCAGTGACGATCTCGGCGCCCTTGAGAGCGGTACGACCGGGCCCCCGGAAAAACTGGTCGAGAGGAAGCTCTCTTTTTCCGCCGGCTCCCTTTATGTGGACCGTTGCCCCCATCGCAAGGAGCGTCGGGGCATTGTCGGCCGCAGGGGAGGCGTTACACAGGTTTCCGACCACGGTTCCCATGTTTCGCACCTGCACGTTGGCGGTTCCCCGGGCGGCCTCGGCAACTGCGGGGTAATGTGCGAGAATGTCGGGATGGGTTGCTGCATCGGCCAGAAGAGCCGTTGCCCCTATGGTCAGGCCGGTCTTTTCGTTAAAGGCTATTTCGTCCAGCCCGGAGATCTTTTTGAGGGAGATGACGAGCTTGGGACTGATGGCGCCAAGCTTCATTTTCATCAGAAGGTCGGTCCCGCCGGCCATGAGCCTGGCGTCCGCCCCCCCGGATTCGAGCAGTTCGATAGCTTCCTCGACTGTTTTGGGTACGCGGTATTCAAAGTGAGAGAGCCTCTTCATGATGACTTCCTTTCCGAGGATTCCCTCATCTTTTCTCCGGCGGCTCCGATCGCCTCGACAATCTTGGTATAACCCGTGCATCGGCAAAGATTGCCCGCGATGCTTTCCCGTATCTCGGATTCGGTCGGGGAGGGATTTTTGGTAAGAAGGTGCAGTGCCGACATTTCCATCCCGCAGGTGCAGAACCCGCACTGAATGGCCCCTTTGTCTATAAACGCCTCCTGTATGGGATGCAGGGCTTCACCCGACGAGGCGAGTCCTTCGGCGGTGAGAATCTTTTTGCCCTCCATCTCAACGGCCAGGCTAAGACACGAACTCACGGCACGCCCATCGACAATTACGGTGCACGCCCCGCAGTCGCCTTCCCCGCAGCCGAGTTTTACGCCCGTAAGATTCAGAGTTTCCCTGAGCACTTCATTGAGCGTTTGCCATGGATGCACGGCGATAGAGTATGGATCCCCATTCACGTTTAACGTTATCACATGTTTCATGTAGAACTCTCCCCTGGCTTGATTGTTGTGTTAATTCTGATCAACAGCGGGCATTACTGCTTTTTGCAACTTCATCTTTGTCTTCGTTTCGCTTTTCTCCCCCTTGACCACCGATTCACATTTTTTCCGGGAAGGGTGGAGTACGCCTTGAGCCAGGATCAGCTTGGCCGTATCCTGCGTAATGGCCATGTGATCCTTTTGCGAAAGAAAGTTCTTGCTGCGTTCGGCGTAAACAATCCCCAGAAAAGTGGACCAGATCACCTCGGAAAGCGCCCGGTAGTCACAGGGTCTGAAGATTTTTTGTGCTACGGCATATTCGACGATCCGGTGCTGGAGGGTGACCACCTTCACGCCGGCATCGTAGAGAAGCTCGCGCAATTCGGGGGAGAGGCTTGAAATCATCTCCCTCTGGTGCAAATACTGCCACGCGGTGAAGGCTGCGGAGTCCTGTTCGAAGAATTTCTGAAAGCATTCCCAGAGCTTTTCCAACAGGTTTTCCTCAAACCTCTCCCGGTTGTCGAAAACCTCCTGCAGAAGCCCTGCAAAGTAATCGGCATGCGACTGTATCGCGCTTATCAGTATCTCGTCCTTGTTCTTGAAATACAGGTAGAGTGCGGCCCGACTCAACTCGGAGCGCTCGGCGATTTTTTCCATGGTAACCGCATGGTAGCCTTCCTCTTCATAGATCGCCATGGCGGCGTCGGTGGCCGATTTCCGCCTGGCTTCCCTCTCTCGGTTCCGGCGGTCCTTCACTCCCATTGTGCACTATACCTCCATTATGAAGTCACGCAGTCCAGGATATAGACGCCGTGTCAAGCTTTGTCAAGATTTTTTGGGGGATCGACAGGATT
>JBMFWU010000095.1:0-16332 GCA_049964955.1 Syntrophobacteraceae bacterium | reverse complement strand
GACCTACCGGGGTTGTTCGACGGGCCGCTTTCTCAGATGCTGAACCCCCAGCCCCGCCATTATGAGCAACAGGCCGACATAGGTCGATGTGTAGATCCTTTCGCCCACCAGGAAATGAATGAACACCAGGGAAAGAAACGGGGAGAGGAAGATGAGGTTGCTCACCCTGGCGGCATTTTCCGATTCCCGCAGTGCGGAGAGCCACAGCACATAGGTGATTCCCATCTCAAACACACCGCTGTACACGGCGCCCAAGAGACCCCGGTAGGACGGAAGCCGCAGCCCGATAAAAATCAGGCAGTAGAGGAAGACAAGGGGAACGCCGCAGACGAAATTAAGAAAGAGGCCTGCGACCGGGTCTCGGGTGTCGCGGGTGTTGAATATCCAGTAGAGCGCCCAGACGACCGTGCTGGCGAGCGCAAGCGCAACACCGATCGGACTCGAAATATGGGGGGCAAAGACCGCTCCCCTGGTCGAAATCACAAACACCCCGCAGTAGCTCACGATCACGGCCGCGATTTCTTTCAGGGTGATTTTCTGTTTAAGAAGAGGAATGGCGAGCAGGGTGAGCGTAATGGCCCAGGTGTAGTTGATGGGCTGGGCTTCCTGGGCAGGGAGCAGTTCATAGGCTTTAAAAACCATCAGATAGTAGAGAAACGGGTTCAAGAATCCCAGTTTCAGGGAACGGCCGTACTCCTGCGGGGAACTGAACAACGTCTGCCCCAGCCTGCCCTGCAGGAAAAGAACGGTCGCCAGGACCACAAGCGAGGTGAGGCTGGAAAAGAGCAGAAGCTCGCAGGACGCCATATAGCGAAGCGAGATCTTGAAAGCCGACGCCACGGTCGACCACAAGAGCACCGCGGAAATACCGTACAGGTAGGCTTTTTTCTGATCGGCCATTTTTTAGTGAGTGTCCATCCGGAAACCCTGTAACGTGTCGTGGGATTAGGACCAAAGTCCCCCTTTGAAAAAGGGGGATTTAGGGGGATTTTGTAATTACATCGGCTGTATACTTCATTTAAATCCCCCCTGCCCCCCTTTGCTAAAGGGGGGAAAACCGATCCAGTCCCTTATTTCCGCGGGGCTTCCGGATGCTGGTTATTTTTTCTTGCCCAGATAGGCTTCCTGTACCTTTTCCGAATCGAGCAATTCCCTGGAAGCGCCGTGCAGGACGATCCTGCCCACCTCGAGCACGTAGCCCCGGTCGGCCAGTTTGAGCGCTGCCCGGGCGTTTTGTTCCACCAGCAGGACGGTCACCCCGGTCTCGCTGATTTCCCTGATTTTTTTGAAGATCGCCTTGACCAGTATCGGGGCGAGCCCAAGGCTGGGTTCATCGAGGAGCAGCATCTCGGGTTTGCTCATGAGGGCTCGGCCTATGGCCAGCATCTGTTGTTCCCCGCCGGAAAGGGTACCTGCGAGCTGGTTTCTGCGCTCGTTGAGGCGCGGAAAAAGGTCGTAGACCCACTCGAGCCTTTCCCTGTCAACGGCTTTGCGTACATAAGCGCCAAGGGTCAGGTTTTCGGCAACCGTCAGCACTCCGAAGATGCGCCGCCCCTCCGGGCAGTGGCTTATTCCCATCCCGACCACTTTATGGGCATGGCGGTCGATCAGTTCACTTTCCTTAAATTGGATGCTCCCCGATTTGGGTTTTAGCAAACGGCTGATGGTCCGAAGGGTTGTCGTCTTCCCCGCCCCGTTTGCGCCCAGGATGGTGACGATTTCCCCCTTGTAGACCTCAAGCGAAATTCCCTTTATGGCCGAAATGCTGCCGTAGGAGACATGCAGATCTTCAATTTTCAACAACAATTCACGGCTGCTCATTCCTCGTCATCCTCGCTGCCCAGATAAGCCTCGATAACCTCGGGATTTGCCTGCACCTGCGCGGGCGTTCCTTCAGCGATCTTTTTTCCGAAATTGATCACGGTGATATAGTCGGTAAGAGACATGACCATATCCATGTCATGCTCGATGAGCAGGACCGTGATGCCTCGGTCGCGAATCTTGCGTATGGTATCGGCCAGGTCCATGGTTTCCCGGTCGTTAAGACCGGCGGCGGGTTCGTCCAGGATCAGGAGCGATGGCTCGACGGCCAGCGCCCGGGCCATTTCCACCCGGCGCTGAATCCCGTAGGGGAGGCTATTGGCCTGCGCCGTCGCGAATTGCGTGAGGTTTAAGAATTCCATGTACTCCCAGGTCTTCAACCAGTTGGCCTTTTCATCGCGCGCCGATCCCGGGGTGTGCACGATCCCGTTCCACCAGCCCTGGCGACTCTTGTAATGCCTTCCGGACATCACATTTTCGGCAACGCTCATCTGCCCGAACAGACGAATGGTCTGAAAGGTGCGCACGATGCCGCAGCCGACCACGCGATTGGGGCTAAACCCGGTGATGTCCTCATCACGCCACGTTATGGTGCCGCGCTCCGGTTTGTAGATGCCGGTGATGCAGTTGAAAACGGTGGTCTTTCCGGCCCCGTTGGGGCCGATGATACCGTAGATATGCCCTTCTTCGACGGTAAGACTGACGCTGTCGACCGCCGTCAATCCACCGAATATTTTCGTCACATTTTCCAGGACCAACCTGTTTTGCGCCATAACGTTCTATCCCTTGGTCAAATAGCCGGGAATACGGCCGAACTTTGCCGGCCAGATGCCCTTGGGTCGCAGGATCATTGCCAGTATCATGGCAAAGCCGAAGATGAAATACCGCCATTCGGCAAACTGGCGAAACGCTTCGGGAAGCACGAACATGACAGCGACTCCCAGCAGCACGCCGGGTATGGAAGAGCCGCCGACGATGACGATGCTGAAAAAGAGTACCGACTGCAGGAAGTTGAAGGCATCCGGGCTTACCGCCGAATATTGTACGGCATACACAGCGCCCGCCAGCCCCGCAAGGCCCGCGCCCAGCCCGAAGGCGAAAATCTTGTACACCCGGGTGTTGATGCCGATGCTTTCCGCCGCCAGCGCGTCTTCGCGCAGATAGTGGAGGGCGCGTCCCGCTTTGCTGTTTTCCAGGTTGCGCATAACTACAAGGGTGATGATAAAGACCACCATGGCGAAGTAGTAGACCGAAGTCTCGGAGGAGAGGGTAAAGTTGAAAATATGAGGCGAGTCGATGCCGAATATCCCGTTAGGTCCTCCGGTAACGCCGAAAACATTATTTTCGAGCGCCTGCACAAAGACTATGTTGAAACCGACGGTCGCCACCAGCAGGTAATCGCCGCGCAGGTGCACGATAGGGCCGGCAAGAACGATCCCGAAAAGAGCGGGAATGATAATGGCGGCGGGGAGCGACCACAGAACGGGCACATGAAAAGTCATGTTGAGTATCGCCGTCATGTAGGCGCCGAGGCCGAAAAACATGGCATGGCCCATGTGGAACATGCCGCCCTTGCCAAGGACTATATCCTGGCTGAGAGCCACCACGGAGAAAACGAGGAAGGTGGTCGCCACGGCGAGCCATCTTTGATTGCTCACCATGGGGATGGCCAGCATGGCGCACAAAAAGACGGCAAAACCCAACATGCCCAGGTTTTTGGCTGCCGTTGTCCGTCCGGCTGATGTGACGTCAATGTGTTCCGACTGACTCAATTCGTTCATCATACTTTCTCCGCGACGCGTTCACCGAGAATGCCGGTGGGTCGAACAATCAGGATCCCAATGAGCAGGAGGAAGGTAAAGGCATCCGCCCACGTACTCGATATGTAGCCCGCGATGAATGCTTTGAACAAGCCGAGCAGCAGCCCCCCCACCATTGCTCCCGGAATATTTCCGATCCCCCCGAGGATTGCAGCGATAAAGGCATAGAGCCCGTAATTCCAGCCCATGTTGAAGTAAATGCCCCGATAATAAAAACCGATAAAAATGCCCCCGACGGCGCCGAGCGAAGAACCGATAACGAAAATCGCGATAATGATGTTGTTGACATTGATTCCCATGAGGCGGGCGGCGTCCTGATCGATAGAACTGGCCCGAATGGCGGTACCGACGCGGGTCTTATCGATGAAAAAATAGAGGCCGACCATGAGCAGACAGGACATGACAAAGGTGAGGACCTGCACATAGCTGACCACGACCCCTCCCAGGTTCCACACACCGGAAGGAAGCATGTCGGCGGGAAAAAAGTGCATGTTTGGCCCCCAGAGCAGCATGATGCCGTTTTCGATGACCATGCTGGCGCCCAGGGCCGAAACCACAGCACTCAGCCGCGGCGCCTCGCGCAGCGGTCGGTATGCGACCCGCTCCAGGACAACACCCACAAAGGCGATAATTATCGCGCTCAGAAAGAAAATGGCTATGACCGCATAGATCGAGGTCGATCGTCCCAGGACGTGGGTGTAGAGCATGAGCCCGACAAAGGCCGCAAGGGCCACCAGGTCGCCGTGGGCGAAATTGATGAGTTTCATCACCCCGTAGACCATGGTGTAGCCCAGGGCGACCAGGGCGAAAATACTGCCGATGGTGAGTCCGTTGACCAATTGTTGAAAAAAGATATTCATAGAATTCATGCCCTCAAAGAAAAGGGGGTGATCGCTTTCCCGTGCCGGCGGCCCCATCGGATCGCTCGGGTCGTGGCGGCCGGGACCGCCGCAGGCCCCGGAACGCCACTACGAACTGCAACACGCCCGAAAAGTTACAGATTCCGGACGATGCAGGGTCTATTTTTCCTTGTAAACGATCTTGTAGCTGCCGTCGGGCTGTACAAGGTAAGCCATATACAGGCTGCCGACCCGGTTTCCGTCTTTGGAAAAAGTGATCGGACCGGTGATGCCGGGGTAGTCCTTCAAGGTAGTGTGCAGATAAGCCGCCACCTTTTTGGTGTCGGTTGTCTTTTCCACTTTCATGCCGTGCAGAATGGCGCGCATGCCGTCTGCGTTGAGCAGGGTCCAGATGCTCGGAGGCATCATGTGATACTTAGCCTGGTAAGCGGCCAAAAAGTCTTTTGCGAGCGGATAGGGAAGCAGTGCAGGGGTTGGAACGTTGATGATGTAGCTGCCCGCTGCGTACTTTCCGGCCAGTTTCAAAAAGTCGGGGTTGTCGTTGGAATCGCCGCCCACAAAATCGGCCTTGATGCCCAACTGAGCCTGCTGCACACGAAGCAGGCCGCCGTCGGTGTAGTAGCCGCTAAAGTAGATGACATCGGGGTTGAGCGATTTGATATCGGTCAGCACGGGGGTAAAATTCTGCGCGCCGGACTGAATCTTACCGCGGTAAATGACGTTTCCGCCGGCGGCCTTGACCGCTTTTTCCACCGCAGTGCCCAGACCGTCGGAGTAGGTCGAAAAGTCTGAAAGGATTGCGATGCGCTTGTATTTTTTCTGGTGCACGAGGTAATCTGCGGTAAAGTCGGCTTCAGCGCTGTTTGGAAAAGAATTCCTGAAAAATGTCCAATAGCCGTGCTGGGTCAAAGAGTCCGCAGTGCCGTCGGTGGTCTGCAGAACGCCCGCCTTGAAATAGGCAGGCTCGGCGGCTTCCGCGCAGGTCGAGGTGTAGGAGCCGATAACGGCCTTGACACCCTTGTTGACCAGGTCCTTGGCGCAGATGGCAGCCTTCATGGCCGTACCTTCATCGTCGCACACGACCACCTGGATCTTTTTGCCAAGCACTCCGCCCTTCGCATTGTACTGATCTGCGAGCAGCTGGACCGCCTGTTGAATGCCCTGGCCTTCATTGGCATACTTGCCCGTGATCGGCGCCTGTACACCGATCTTGATGGTCCCCGCCGCAAACGCGCTCGGCGCGGCCATGGCGATGCATGCAAGCAAGGCCATCGTGATTGTGGAAATTCTCCGCATGGAAACACCCTCCAGTTCTTAGAAAGTTGCAGGTACTCGCCTGGCGCCGGCGCCCCACAGCCGCACCAGACAGCTCACATACCCCGTGCAAGCCAGGCAGAAGCCTTTCTTGCCGTAGACCACCTCCTCGGGCAGCCCGGTGCTATCCCGGAGACTGCACACCCGCGGGCGGCCATTCCGTTTCGAAACATACAACGCACCCTTCTTCCACGGATGCGGTTTCAAACGGACGCGCGGGCGACGGGGTGGTTCGTCAGACGTTGGGGCTACGCCGTCCAACACCACGTTTTATTCCTACAGGTGTAATCGAAGATTTTACACAAAATCCAACGGGGCCGTGAAAAAAACGGCGAGTCACCCGCAATTTCCCCTTACGAGCGAGACTCCTGCCCCATTTTAATCCCGAGGTTCAGCGCCTGCTTATTCAGGTCAAGAAAACCGGCGGGAACCCGGTTGGCCAAGACCTTCTCGATCGATTCCGAATTAACGATGCCGGTGAGACCAACAACCGCCCCCAGCATACAGATATTGAAAACGATCGGTTTTCCGATCTGCTCCATAACCGTCTGATACATGGGCAACTGGAGCTGCTGAGCATCCACATGACCCTCCGCCCGGACGTAGCGCGGATCCGACAACAAAAGACCGCCCGGCCGAATGATTCCGTGGAATTTATTGTATGCCGGCTGCGTCAGGCAGACCAGCACGTTTGGCTGTACGACCTTGGGAAACCGGATGGGAGTATCGGCGATGATCACGTCGGTGCGGGTCGCCCCGCCTCGCGCTTCGGGTCCATACGACTGGGCCTGGGTTGCTTCCAGATTTTCAAAAAGCACCGCGGCCTCGGCGAGAATGATGGCCGCGGTGATTACCCCCTGTCCGCCGGAGCCGGAGAATACCAATCGACATCTTTCCATTACGCCCGCCCTTTCATCGCCAGTTCGATAACCTTGTCATATTCGCTGCAATACTCGGGTTTTTCTTCGTCGACAAAAATACCGCGCTCGATGAGCGAGGGGTTGTTCTGCACGTCCTGCGACCCGACAAGCGCCGTATTCTGCTTGAACCACTCCATCATGGCGACCGCATCGCCCATCTTGTTTTTGCGCCCGAAGTAGGTGGGACATTGCGAGAGCACTTCCACAACCGAAAATCCCTTGTGGGAAATCGCCTTTTTGATCAGATCGATCAACTGCTGAACGTGGTAGGCGGTGGTGCGGGCCACAAAGGAGGCCCCTGCCGCCCGGGCCAGCTGGACCACATCGAAATCATGATCGATATTGCCGTAAGGCGCCGTAGTGGCCGATTTCCCGTACCCCGAAAGGGGGGAGTACTGACCGCCGGTCATTCCGTAGATCCGGTTGTTCATGACGATGGCCGTCATATCGATGTTGCGCCGGGCCGCATGGATGAAGTGGTTTCCTCCAATGGCCAGCGCGTCCCCGTCTCCCATCGGCACGATCACCGTCAGCTCGGGCTTGCTGAGCTTTACTCCCGTCGCAAAGGCCAGAGCGCGCCCGTGGAGGGTGTGCAGGGAGTGAAAATCGACATAGCCCGAGATGCGCGACGAACAGCCGATGCCCGATGCCATGACGATATCGTTTTTCTCCAGGCCCAATTGTTCGACCGCGCGCAGCATGCAATTCAACACGATGCCATGGCCGCACCCGGGGCACCAGATATGAGGGAAGAAACGTTCCCGAATATATTCTTTGACCGAAGCCATAACGCTACACTCCCTTTCCCTGGATCAGCCGCACCACGTTTTTGATGTCCGTCGGGTTGATGAATTGGCCGTCGATGCGATTGGCGAGCACGACCCGCTCGGGGTTGCGAACAGCCTGCTTTACGGAGCGCACCACCTGGCCGGTGTTCATTTCCACCACCAGGATGTGCTCGGCGTTGGCGCATTTTTCTTCGACCATCTCATAGGGAAACGGCCACAGGGACTGCAGTTCCAAAAGCCCGATGCGATCCCCGCGCGCCCTTCTGTTTTCCACCAGATGCAGCGCCGAGCGCGCCGAACAGCCGTAGGAAATCAAAATCGTGCGAGCGTCTTCCAGATAATATTCTTTATACCTGGTGATGGAGTCCACATTGTTCCGGATTTTATCCACCAGGTGCCGGATCAGCCCATGCACCACGGCCGGGTTGTCGGAGGGAAATCCCCACATGTCGTGGATCAGGCCGGTCACGTTGTAGCGGTGTTCGCCGCCGAAATCGGACATCGGAAGGCGGCCGTCCTCCCTGGGCAGGTACGGATGGTAGTCGACGCCGGCCTTTACCGAAGTCCGGAGCCGTTCGACCACCGGGTATTTGCCGGGCGCAGGGACGTGGAGCTTCTCTCGCATGTGGCCGATCACCTCGTCGAAGAGCAGAATTACCGGCGTACGGTAACTCTCGGCAAGATTAAAGCCGTGGACCGTCATCTCGAAGACGTCCTGATGGTTGGAAGCGGTAAGCGCGATGATTTCGTGATCGCCGTGAGTTCCCCAGCGCGCCTGGTTGACGTCGCTCTGACTCGGCCCGGTCGGAAGACCCGTCGATGGCCCGCCTCTCTGTACGTTTACGATCACGCAGGGAATCTCGGCCATTACCGCAAAGCCCAACCCTTCCTGCATGAGCGAAAACCCCGGGCCGCTCGTGGCCGTCATGACCTTATGGCCCGTAAGAGACGCCCCGATGATGGTGCATATGGAGGCGATTTCATCTTCCATCTGGATGAATTTGCCTGCCCGTTGCGGCAACCGCTGCGACAGCAGTTCGGCAATCTCGGTAGAAGGCGTTATGGGGTAGCCTGCGAAAAAGTCCAGTCCCGCGTATAACGCCCCTTCCACACAGGCTTCATTGCCTTGGACAAATTTGATCGTTTCACTCATGATTCAACCTGTTCCGATTCCGTGATGACTTCTATGGCAAGATCCGGACACCTGAGTTCGCATTGCCTGCAACAGATGCACGCCTCCTGCCGCACCACCGCCGCTTTGTCCTCCCCATCCAGCTCGAGGACCTTCTGTGGGCAAAAATGCACGCATATCCCGCATCCCTTGCACCACTCACGGTTTATGACGAGCGCCTTTAACTTCGCCTTGGCCATATCCATTCCTTTTTCCCGGGTAGCCCGGGTCGAAAATTATCCTATGAGAGCCCGTTCGCCGAGGTTTCCGTAGCGATGGTAACTGTCGCTGATACTCTGCTCCCGGAAATATTGCAACAACTCAATGCGCCCTTGCATCACCACCCTTGCCCGCGCGATATAGAAGCCCGTTTTCGCCGCCGCCCGGGAGACCTCCGCGGGCACGCGATCGGGGGCGGCATACCGGATCCGCTGCACCCTGGGCATCATGGCGATCAAATCACTGTCGGTGTGATAAGAAAGGGGCGTATGGCGCAGAAATTTTTCTCCCGCCCGGCTCGCGAGAAATTTCGTAACACCGTTATCCAGACCGTTCGGGAGACTGATCACAAGGTTACAGCCCGAAATCCGCACCGCAGCAATCCTTGTCACCACGTCAAAGAGGCTGTCGGCCTCGTGTATGCGCACCACAACCGTACCCACGGGCAGATACCGCACAATATTATCCTGTCCGCGCAACAGGAAGTAGTCCTTTTCCCGCAAAAACTCCTCTCCCGCGTGATACACGAGGCTTTGCACGGCGCGAATGATCTTTTCCATATCCTCGGCGTATTCCGGGAATTGTCCCCAGACCAGCTTCTGGCGCCATTCCTGGACCAGGGCGAGAAGACCGTTTTCTTTGTCGATGGCCCCTATTGCAGGAAACCCGGTTTCTTCAAAGTTCATGAACTGGGCCACGTAGTTTGGCCCGCCCACCTTGATTCCAGCGCCCAGGGCCGATTTACCCATGCCGCCGAAGGGCTGGCGGAGTACGATGGCCCCCGTGGTGCCGCGATTTACGTAGAGATTTCCAGCTTTTATCCCCGCTTTCCAGTGATCCTGCTCGCGCTTATCGAGGCTTTCCAGGCCCGAAGTGAGCCCGTAGCCGGTCTGGTTTACGAACTCGATCGCCTCATCAAGGTTTTTCGCGCACATGACCCCGAGCACCGGACCGAAAAATTCGGTCATGTGCGTATAGGAGCCGGGCTTAACACCCCACTTGATGCCGGGAGTCCACAGGTAGGGGTTGTTGTCGATATTTTGCGGCTGGAGCGCCCACGATTCCCCGGGCTCCAGACGTGTGAGCGCGTTTTGCAGGTCCCCCCGGGGCGGCTGAATGAGCGGGCCCATATTGTTTTTAAAATCCCAGGCCGAGCCCACATCCCAGCTTTTCGCCGCATCGACGAGCTGTCTTTTGAACTTTTCGTCCTCGTAGACTTCCTTTTCCAGGATCAAAAGAGAAGTCGCCGAACACTTCTGGCCCGAATTGGAAAACGCCGAGTGGATCACATTTTTGATCGCCTGATCGCGGTCCGACATGGCGGTGACGATTGTTGCATTTTTCCCGCCCGTTTCGGCGGCGAGAAACACATCGTGCCTTTCCCGCAAAATGCTGAGCCCCGTATCGGTGCCGCCCGTAAGGATGATAAAGTCCACATCGGGATGGGTCGTGAGCTTTACCCCGGTGGTTGCGCCCGAACAGGGAACGAACTGAAGAGCGTTTTTGGGAACGCCCGCTCTCCAGAAGCACTGGACCAGCTCCCAGGCAACCAGCACAGCAGCCGAAGCAGGCTTGAAGATCACCGTATTTCCGGCCGAAAGAGAAGCCAGAATGCCGCCGCACGGAATGGCGATCGGAAAGTTCCAGGGCGGGATGACGAGCCCCACGCCTTTTCCGTGGCACTGAACGTTTTTCAGCCCCTCATAGGTCTCTACGGAATAGGGATAAAATTCGGCAAAATCGATCGCCTCGGAAACCTCCACATCGGCTTCCGTAAATACTTTTCCCGTATTGGCGGCAGCCGCTCCGATGAGGTCCCCCCTGGATATCCGCAGTTCCATCGCCACCCGGGAAAGAATCCTGTGCCTTTCCTCAAGGCTCAGCTTTCTCCACCCGTCGGGGTCGGCCTTGGCCACTGCGACAGCGTTTGCGGCGTCCTCATCGTTTGCCATGGCGTAGCGGGCCACGCACACCTGCTCGGGGACCTGGCAGGCATCGATGCATTCGCCTGTCTTTTTTCCCTCGAAGAGCTCTTTTCCCCCGATAACCACCGGCACGTTGATCGGTGAATCGCCCGGGCTCTTTTTCCATTTCCTGCGGATCTCTTCAGCCCACTTCCTGTTGCCCGAAAGCGACCAGTCGGTATCGGCCTCGTTTACAAACTCGTGTTTGTAAAAGGTCCCCGTATTTTCCGGGAAAACCTCTGTGAGTCGATTCTGTATCCGGTGCGGAGCCGCCCCCGCCTTATCCCGATAATTCCAGGAGGCGATGAAGCCATCCTGCAGAAGCTTCCACTCTCTCGAGTTCGCTTTCAACCCCGGCGCATACCGCATGAAATTTTCTTCGGCCGTGTTCTCATCAAGGCGCCGTACCAGGTAGCCGATGGCGCTGATGAAATTCTCCATGGTCGCAACCGGAGCGTAGAGAACCAACTCCTCCCCGGCTTCCTGCAGGGCGCGCCGCACGTGATCGGCCATCCCCTCGAGCATTTCGAAGGAGAAATATTCTGTCACCTTGTAGTGGCGGGCAAGCGTATAGGCATAAGCCTGTTCGAAGAGATTATGGGAAGCGATTCCCAGATGGACCGCCCGGATGCGCTCGGGTTCCATCCCGTATTCCACCATACGCTTGTAGTTTGCGTCCACCTCCAGCTTATTGTCGTAGGGGGCGACCGGCCAGTTGTGGAGGGCCGATTCGAGCATCTCCATTTCCATGTTGGCGCCCTTGACGATGCGGAGCTTTATGGGAGCGCCCCCTTCGGCCACTCGTTTTTGCGCCCAGGCCGTCAGTTGCTTCTGAACCTCGTAGGAATCGGGCAGGTAGGCCTGCAAAACGATCCCCGCCGAGTGGTTTTTGAACTCCTCCAGGTCAAGCGTGCGCGTGAAGGCCTCCAGGGTGATTTCCAGGTCCCTGTATTCCTCCATGTCCAGGTTTACGAACTTGGCCACAGACGAACCGTCGTTACGGACGAATTTGTTATTCTGCGCAGCGCGGAAAAGCTGCGATAGACGATCCATCAGCACCGCTACGGTGTGTTCGAAAGCAAGCGATTTGATCTGCGAATAAATGGTCGATATTTTTACCGACACGTACTGAATCGCCGGGTCTTTCAGATCGTTCAGATATTTGTTAAGTCGCAGCCGGCACTCTTCCTCCCCCAGGACCGCTTCCCCGAGGTTGTTGATGTTTATCGTAACCCCCTGGCTCTTGCGCTTCGCAAGGTGGCTGTAGAGCACCTCCTTTTCGCCCGGAATGACCGAACGGCTGCTGTCTTCACGCATCTTGCCGATCACCTTGGGCACAGAAACATGCGGGAAATGCCTCCCGACACCCAGAAAAAGCCTCATGAGCATTCGGTCCGAGGTGGAAAAAAAGTCCGGAACCCCGTAGGTCCTCAGCAAATGGTTGATCTGATCCGCCACGCGCTTGGAGTTGGCAGACCGAAAACTCTGATCGATCATCCGCACCATGATGACCTTATCGATGGGGTTGGTGAGCAGCCGCAGCATCTGCGCCTGAATTTCTTTTTCCTCATCGGTCAACAACTGATTGGCCCGGTTTTGCCAGGTCTCGGCCAAGGCAACCGCCTCGCGCAGGATGGTTTCAGAAGTCGTAGTACTCATTGCTCCAAGCTCCTTCTCAGGACGTCAGCTCAAAAAGCCGTAAAAGAATAATGCCCGCATCGCTCGGTGTGCCGGGCATGGAATTATCTGTCACCGGACCGGACCATCCCGGTTTGCTGCGATTTTTTTAACATTATAATCATCTATTGGTCCAACCTTTATACTGTATCGCCGATGGCCGTCAAGCGAAAAAAAGGACTTCCCCGCTTGCCGGAAACGAGACTTGCAAAGTGGAAGAATTTTTGTATTTTGATCATGAACTGCCATATGAAGGAATTTTGCATTCAAACCGGGTATTTTGAGGAGGCACGACGGTGAGCAACAAGTTGAAAGTGAAGAAAGACCAGCCTGTGGTACCACCCGCGGAACGGGTCGGAAAACGGCTGTGGCACTATACTACGACCAAACGATTGGCAAAAATCATCGAGACACGGAAAATCAAAGGGACTTCCATCGGATCGGACGAAAAGGAACTGCCGGCAGTCTGGCTTTCCTCGAATCCGGATTTCGAACAGGCCGCAAGAAACGAAATACGCGATAAAGACAGCGTTCCCGCCGCCCCCGAAGCAACCAGAGAGGAACTGTTCAAGGCTGGCCACCCGCCGGTCCGGATAGAGATCAATCGAACCAGGGTACGGGCCTGCGACTGGGAAAGCTACAAGAAACTCAGCGGGATATCGGAAGAAACCGCCGCCGCAATCGAGCAGTCGGGCATTGAAAAAGGCGCCGCCCCTTCCGAATGGTATGCCTCATTCGATCCGATTCCCCTTGCGGGCGGGTGTCTTTTTCCCATCGAGATATGGAACGGCAGACAGTGGGCCGATATCGAAACGGCAAGACCGGGCGCGCAGGCAAAGAAGAAGCCGACCTCAGCGCCTGCACCCCGCAAACTGAATCGGAGTGAGAAAATTTGAACTCAGAATCAGAAAACGATATTTCGTCATTAATTCCTACTTGTTACTTCTGAGCTTCGGACCACTCGCAGATCTCAGGGCGCTCTTCGACAATTATGCCATTGACGTAGGGCAAATCTAGTGTTTACCGTCATAGGGCCGGGTATTTTCGAACGCAAGGATAAACCGGCGCGCATTGGAACAATGGGAGCAAGGTAGACGCGAGCCTTCGGGTGCGGCTCGCAGACTCCTCAGAATTGCCGAACTGAGACCCGTCTCCTTTAAGGAAAAAATCGCAGCAATGAGAGAGCCGGCGAAAAGAAAAGCGACCTACGAAGATCTCTACAGCGTCCCGGAAAACATGATCGGCGAGATCATCGGAGGGGGGTTGATCGTCCATCCGAGACCGTCACCAAAACACATGAGAGCGGCGACAAGGTTGAGTGCGGAACTGGAACTGCCTTACGGCGGCAACGGAGTCCCCGGCGGCTGGATTTTTCTCCTTGAGACGGAGATTCAGTTAGTTGAAGATATAGTTGTTCCAGACGTTGCCGGATGGAAAAAGGAAAGATTTCCGGCGCACATCGAAACCAACTGGATTCCCGTCCCCCCTGATTGGGTGTGTGAAATTCTTTCCCCCAAAACGGCACTGCGAGATCGGACTGCAAAAAAAGAAATCTATGCACAGGCTCAGGTAGGGCATCTTTGGCTGGTTGACCCTCTGAATATGACCGTGGAGGTATATCGGCTTGGCTCCGGTGCCTTCGACGCTGCAGGTGTTTACGGAGGGGATGACAAGGCCCGTTTGGAGCCTTTCACAGAGATCGAGATCGATCTCGGAAGTCTTTGGCTGGAAAGTTGAAAAGTGACCGTGAGCATGAATTACCGGCTTCGGTTTAAACGGGAAAAAGCTCTTTAGCAACTATTTCCAGGCCGACTGTATCGATGGTAAGAGTCTGCTCGCCCTCAAAGGTATGGACACGCTGCTCGGACCTGTTTTCCAGGAACTCGTGTTTTTCTATGAATTCGTTATCGGGATCGACCAGGAAGTACTCCGAAACTCCGTAGCGTCGATAGAGGTCCAATTTCTTGGTTCGGTCCTTTTTGATCGTGCTTGCCGACAGGATTTCAAACACCACATCCGGTGCGCCGAAAAGACCCCGTTCATGAATTTTCGATCTGTCGCAGACCAGGAAGACATCCGGTTGTACAACCTGATCTTCAGCCAAAACGACGTCCACGGGGGCGATAAACACCCGGCAATTATTTCCGCTACTTTCGAGAAAACTTCTTGCAAGATGGTAGATCTTCCCGGCTATTTCCTGATGGTTTGTCGAAGGCGCAGGGGCCATGTCGAAAATTTGGCCGTCGATGAGTTCGCACCGGAGATCATCCGGAAAATTCCTGTAGTCCTCATAGGTGTATCGTTGGATCTTTGCAGGCTCCGACATCGGCGGCTCCTTTCGAACAATGCTTGAGCATAATTAAATCAGCCGGTGGAAGGAATCAACGAAATTTCGGCAAGGCCCGCGCAGTAAGAGGAAAATACCCTCTCCTCACGATCAAGGAAGAACGAAAAGCCTCCGAGACGGGCAGACCAGCCGCCTTGTCAGGCAGCCTGCCCGTCTCGTGCAAATCGTCATGCCGGCAGCTTCGAGATTCTTGCGATGCCCGAAAAATCGCCCTGAACTCCTGAGGGCGACATTTTTTGATTGGGCTGCCACTGTAAAATTTTCACGCCTCTGCTTATTAGACGATCACCCTCCAGAAGCACCACCGACCGAGCCCATGGGGGCGGGGGTAGCCGGGCCAAAAGCAAAAGCACCCTGACATGTGGCGTGCAAAGGAGGCGCCACGGTTGCATAGTGATAGCCCTGTGCATTTGCAGAACCGATTCCGGCAACGCCCGCGGGAATCAGGGCGAACGCCATGGCCAGTGCCAATAAGACAATCATCGTCGCTTTCATAGCTTTCTCCTTTCCATGATTGCCGCTTTGTCTTCGGAGAGTCAACCCGAAGTGTTTTGACTCTTTGGAGAAGGACCTTACGCGACCTCTCCTCTTGTTAAGCGCTTATATCAGGAAGAAGTTTCACAGCGGTTACACAGTAACGGAACTCTTTTTTGCTCAGATGATCCGGAGGGCCATCTTTACGCAGACTGTTGCGGGAGCCGAATAAAACTGCCGGCCACGAAAGAAATTTTTGCGCTGCCGGATCAAAATCCGGGATGACAGAGGGGCAGAGTTTTTTTGCTTCTGTCCCTTTCTGCCCCCCTTGGTTCCCCCAAAGCGCCAGACTCCGGGGGTTTGGGGGCTGGTCCCCCTGTCCGATCGGGTCGATCCCGTACACACTTTACAGAGTAGATACTGCATAATCTACTGGACAATAGGGCATACACCGTATGGCTTTCTGCCCTGATGTGAATAACATTGCTGACAATTTGTTATACTTCAAAGCGTGATATCGCTTACCATATATTTCACGCATCTATAATTTTGCATGTAAACAGGTAATAATTACCTGAATACAGTTGTGAAACCCCCAGCATTACCATTGCATCAATAACCACAGTTTGCTTTTCACCACACTCTATTCACGAGGAGGAAACAATGTTTCATAAATTCTATTGTTTCTTAATTATCCTATCCGCTATTGCTTTCCCGATTGCGGCCGATGCCGGGATCGGATCCGATCAGGAAGATCTGAAACAAAGGCTGGGAGGAGCGATATACCGGGACCTCACTCTCTCGTTCAATGAAAATATGGCTTGCATGACATGTCATCACCCCAGTGCAGGGTTTGCAGATCCCAAAAACCGTATCTTTCCCGAATGGTTTCCGGTTTCCCAGGGTTCCATTCCCACGCTTTACGGCGGTCGAAACGCTCCCATGTCAGCCTATGCC
>JBMFWU010000094.1:0-20156 GCA_049964955.1 Syntrophobacteraceae bacterium | reverse complement strand
GAGAACGGGCGCAGGAAATATATATCTCAAGATGTGCCCGGGTGGTGCAATGCACTAAACCTCCCTCCCTATGGAGACAGGGACTGACGAGTCGGGCTATTCCGGAAGATCGATTGAGCGGACCCGGGTCAAAGAAATAGAGCGGCTTTCGAATTGCTCCTTTTGCCTTTGCCGGGCTTCCTCCATGCGTTCGGCGGTCCTCATCGCGTCCCACTCGTCGGCAAGGCGCGGCTGTCTCAAACGAAGCTTGTGGATTGCCAGTTCCTCGATTCTCGGCCCGTAGAGGCCCATCTCTTCTTTTATTTCTCGAACGTGTTTCAGCCGGTTTTGCAGCCGTTGAATAATTTCCTGTCTTTTTGCCTGTTGTTCTTCGCACGCGGCGCGTGCGCCAGGCCGCCAAAAAGCAGGTTTACTGGCCTGGAGGTCCTTGAGGTTTATCATTTCCTGTTCGACCAGGTCCTGCAGGCGGTCCTCCATGCGTTCGACCTGAACTTGTTTTTCCTGAATATAGTCGGCCAGGGCATCGTTGTATTGTGCGGCCAAAGATGTTGTATCGAGAAGGGTGGTTTGCTGGTTTTCGCTCTGCAGGGCCTGTTCGAGCAAATCAGCGCCCCGGCTGTCCATGTCTTGAGGGCTGTCCGGCATGGGGAAACCTCCTGAAGGGTTGCATGGCGACCCCGGCGCTATGGTCCGGCTTGTCGCCGAGGAAAACCAATTGCAAAATACAGGCTTGGTTGGCCATTTCCGGGACGACCGGCGAAGGTTTTGTCGGGGGCAAGAGAATGCGGCCTTGATCATCCCGGCTTCCTCTTCCAGAATTTCGCAAAGGATTTGCAAGGGGTGATGCCGGCTGCCATCTGACACAAGGAGTTGTTTTGGTCCTGAATGAAGGCATTCCCATACAATAATGTATATTTAAACATACATAAAAAGGTGTTTAAATATACAATGTACGGTGCGAAGTCGAGATGGGCGCTTGTATAGCACGCTTTTTGTATGGGGTGATATCTTGCGTAGGCCACTTTTTCTGCTTAAGCAGGAAAGGTGAGCGAAGGTGCATGGACTTACAGACGTGGGTTATGCCCAGGCGAAAGCCATCCCGGCTCACGAAGAGCAGGGGTGTTTTCTGTGTTTGCAACTCAGCCACAAAGCCTTTTAGCAGTTTCATTCCTCTCCAATTTAAAATTATTTTGCGCACGTGTCGATCTTATGCGAGAAAGAAGAACTACTTGCATAACTTGGAGACGAGCGCCTGATGTCAGAAGAGAAGTGGAAACGCGTAGATGTGAGATTGAGCGATGCGGCCGACCAGGTGATGCGAACGGCGTTGCTCGGACGAAGGGGCGTTATCAGCGAAGGGATACGCCGGGCTATTCTGAGCACGAACTGGGACGACATTCAGATAGTAAAGCGGCGTGGAATGCGTCAACGGTTTTGGAGAACATCGTTTTTGATCAGCCTGCCGGTTTACGAAAATCTGAAGGAATTTGCTCAAAAGAAAAATACCGACGTGAGCACATTGATCGATGCGATCATCCTTTCATATTACTCCCGTCCACACGACGAACTGTAGGGAAATTCACGCCTAGCCGGTCCGTTGGTACTAACGGGCCTAGTCCTGCTTTGATGGAATTGATTGGAAGGGAATTTTCCGCCAGTCAAAACTCTTTCGAATTTTTCCCCGAAAAATTTGTTTGACGGATGAGGGTGTTTGCAGTATGGAATTAGTGACGGATATTCCGTCACTTTAACCTTGTGGTGGAGTTTCGCGATGTCCTCGAAAGTCCTCGAGTTGCAGTCAGACATCAACCACATGGAGCGATCCCGGCAACGGACAGAGAATAAAGAACGTGCCGGAGATGGCCCGCGGTCTGGTAGCGTCACCGGGCCACCGGCGGAAACGTTGTATCCGGGATTACAAAATGGGGAAAACCGCATGGGGCCAACATCGAGCGAATATAACGCGCTCGAATATGCATATAATTATTTCAATCGGGTGTTGTTCGGGGGTGAACTCCCGGGTTGTCTCATCACCCTTCAGCGAGTCTCACGTTCCTACGGATATTTCAGGAAGAAGACGTTTTCAGGTCGCCTTGATGGTCGTGTGACTGATGAGATTGCGTTGAATCCGGACACTTTCGAAGGGATGAGCGATATCGGAATCCTTTCAAACCTCGGGCACGTGATGAGCCATCTTTGGCAATCTCATTTCGGGAAGCCGTCTAGAAATGGCTACCACAACGAAGAATGGGCAAGCAAGATGGAAGATATCGGGGTCCATCCGAGCGATACCGGCTATCCTGGCGGGAAACGAACCGGCCAGAAGATGAACCACTACATTGAAAATGGCGGACGTTTTGAGAGGGCAGCCAGAGAACTCATTGAATCGGGTTTCAGGGTTGTTTGGCAAAGCACCAGTCCGAGTAGGTGCCGGGAAGCATCCAAGAAAAGTGATATAAAATACTCCTGCCGCATATGCGGTTTAAAGGCGGAGGCCAAGCCGGGAGTCAAGTTTTATTGCGGTGAGTGTAAACGAAAACCCCTGATGCGCGAAGACGGAAGGTCATCAGTCTCATAAAGGAGACGCGCCATGTCCTCAAGGGTAACGGAATGCCTATCAGGCACTGGCTGTTGTGAAGATGAGTATCCAACTTTCTACCGACAACCTAAGGCAAGAAGATGGATTGTCAGGTCGTTCACTAAATTTACTCGATTTCTTTTTGCTCTTTTCATTGCGCTTATTACTCCGCCTCTCGTTGTCGTGTTGTGGCTTTTGCGTTGGACCGTGTTTTTTGCTTTGATAGTAGATGGAGCCTATCAGTTCGGGCGCATGTGCTACTACTTCGACAATCCTCATGTGCATGCGACCTGGATGTTCCTGCTGCACTATTGCGTAATTGTCTTTATTTTTTTGTTCAATAGGCGCCTTGGCCGACTATATCCCGGGAAAAAGAGTATCAGGGTGTTGCCCGATCTCACTTTTAAGGGGCTGTTGTGATGGACGGTGAAGAACATCAAAAGGAATTGAGCGAGGCTGAGCGCCGACTGCGCGAGAAGATCCTGCGGGATTTGACTTTCGAGATAAGAGAGGAATTGCTTCATCCTGCGACTGTCGAAGTCTCGGTTAATCCCGATGGTACCGTATGGAGCGAGCGCCAGGGGGAAAAGATGCGGAAAATCGGCAGAATATCCCCCGCATGCGCGGAGGCTGTGGTGCGCGCGGTAGCCGCGGCCCTGGGGGTTACGGTCACTCGCCACAACCCGATAGTGGAGGGGGAGCTGCCCATCGACGGCAGCCGGTTCGCCGGCCAAATTCCGCCGGTGGTTTCTTGTGCCGCTTTTTCCATTCGGAAAAAGGCGGTGGCTGTTTACAGTCTTTCGGATTACGTGCGGGACGGAATCATGAGCGAAGAGCAGGCGCAGTTCATTCGCCGGGCGGTCGAGCGGCATAAGAACGTGGTCGTTTCCGGTGGAACGGGCAGCGGGAAGACCACTTTGCTAAACGCCATCATCCGGGAAATCGATCCCGACGAACGATTGGTAGTTATTGAAGATACAATTGAATTACAGGTAGTTTCGCCTAATTACGTTCCTTTGCGCACCAGTGTCAGTGTGGATATGACAAAGCTTTTGCGGACGAGCTTGAGGATGCGGCCGGATCGAATCCTCGTGGGTGAAGTTCGCGGTCCGGAGGCCCTCGACTTGCTCATGGCTTTAAATACAGGTCATGAAGGAGGAGTTTGTACTATTCACGCCAATAATGCCCGCGCGACGCTGGACCGTCTGACCATGCTCGTTTCAATGAATCGGGATGCGCCCAGGGCGATAGAACCTTTGATCGCCCAGGCCGTCGATATCGTCATTCACATTTCCAAAACCTCACAGGGGCGTCGTCTCCGCGAGATGATCGAGGTGGGCGGATACGACAACGGTCATTACCAAATCCAAAAGATAGGAGATTGATAGAGATGAGAAAAGGGGAAATGTATTTTTCTTTCGGTATGTTCATCGCGTTGGGCGTGTTTGCGTTCGCGCCACATGTGCTGGCCAGCACGACAGGCGGCAATCTCCCTTATGAGACCTGGCTGCAAAGCCTCCGGACTTCAATCACTGGGCCAGTGGCATTTACGCTCGGCACCGCAGGACTTGTCATAGGCGGCGGCGTCCTGATTTTCGGCGGCGAGTTGAACGCTTTCATACGAACAATGATCTTCATCGTTTTAACCATGGCTTTCATCGTCGATGCAAACAACATCATGACAAGCTTTTTCGGCACGAACGCCGCAGTCCAAACAGCCAACGGACAGGGCGGGGCCTGGATGTTCCTCCTTTATTCGGCGGTTTTCGCAGGCGTAGTCCTCGCCTGGAGCATGGTCAAGCGTCGGAAAGCCCCGGTCCATGTGACCGACATCGGCGAGGGAGCCTGACATGGCGCTCCGCACTGTGGCAATCCACAAGGTGGGAAACAGGCCGAACCTATGGATGGGCGGGGACCGGGAGATGGTGATGTTTTCCGGCCTCCTTGCAATCGTTTTGATTTTTTCGGCGCAAGAATGGATGGCGGCGGCTTACGGCGTGGGGCTGTGGGCCGCCGCCCTTTTCGTCTTCAGGCTGATGGCGAAAAGCGACCCGCAGATGCGTCACATCTATATGAGGTCCAGGCGTTACAAGGGATGCCACGTATACCAGGACGGCAGAAGACTCCGGGGTTACTTCCCGGCACATTCGACGCCGTTTCGGCAAAACAGGAGGGAGTTCAAGTGAATGTTTTGACCCGTCCTATGACGTTGGAGATGGTGCTCCTGGCTATTTCCGGCATAGGGATAGCGCTCTCGCTCGTCATGTTCTTTTTGGCCCGGCAGCTTATGGGCGGAGTGAAGCTCAAACGCTACCGCTCGAAGGCCGAGGGGTTCGTGGACCTTTTGAACTATGCTTTTGTAGCCGAAGAAGGGGTGGTGGCGGGTAAAAGCGGCGCGCTCATGGCGGCCTGGTTGGTCCGGGGTAGCGATGATGCCAGCAGCAGCGAGACTGAACGGGAAATGAGGAGCTACGGGCTGAATCAGTATTTTGCGGGCCGGGGCAGTGACGACATGTTCCATTTCGAATGTATAAGAAGGGAGACCCCGCAATATTTCGATGAGGGTTTGTCTCATTTTCCTCATCGGACGCCGGCTGGAATGGATGTGGAAAGACGGCGCAAATGCAAAAGCGCCGGCGCGATGTATGAGACCACTTATGTCCTTACTTACACATGGTTTCCCCCGATCCTGGCCCAAAGCAAGTTCACCGAGATGATGTTTGAAGACGATCGCAAGGGCTTCAACGAGAGGGCGCACACGGCCCGGCTGCTGGACGCGTTCAGACGGCGCTGCGCGGACCTGGAGTCGCATCTTTCATCGGTTTTAAGGCTTGAACGGTTGAAGGGGCGTGAAGTCGAGCGAGAAGATGGAAAAAGAATCGTTTTCGACGATTTTTTGGCACATTTAAGTAGTTGCATCACGGGGCGTTATCACCCGATAGCGCGTCCCGAAAACCCCGTCTACCTGGATTGCATCCTGGGCGGGGTGGACATGTTCGCGGGGGTCGTCCCCCTGATCGGGCGAAATTATGTCGCCTGCGTCGCCATAGACGGGTTTCCGTTCGGATCTTACCCGGGAATGCTAAACGAGCTTTCTCAACTGCCCATGGAATATCGCTGGGATACGCGGTTTTGTTGTTTGGATTCTTACGAGGCGGTCGCTGGCTTTGAAAAGCAGAGGAAGAAGTGGAGACAGAAAATCCGGGGGTTTTTAGACCAGGTGTTCAACTTCAATTCGAGCCGGGTCGATCATGACGCCGTCTCGATGGTTGAAGACGCGGAGCAGGCCATCGCCGAAATAAACAGCGGCATGGTCGGAGTAGGATATTACACGAGTGTCGTGGTGATTCTGAATGAGGATAGAGACGAGCTTGAGTTGCAGGCCCGGCAGGTGGAAAAGGTGATAAACAACCTGGGGTTCCACGCCCGGATCGAGACGATCAATGCCGTAGACGCCTTCATCGGGAGCCTGCCCGGGCATGTCTTCCAGAATATCCGAAGGCCTCTTCTAAACACTTTGAACTTGGCCGATCTCCTTCCCACAAGCAGCATCTGGAGCGGCGAAAGGTCGGCCCCGTGCCCGATGTATCCTGCCGGAGGCCCCGCCGTAATGCTGTGCAAAACGACGGGGAGCACGCCCTTCTATTTTAATTTCCATGTGCGAGATGTCGGGCATGCATGGATACAAGGGCCGACTGGGTCGGGAAAGTCGGTGGCCCTCAACACTTTTGCGGCGCAGCTCCTGCGATATCCCGGGATGTCCGTCTACATGTTCGACAAAGGCTTGTCCGCGTATGCCCTGTGCAAGGCGGTGGGGGGCAGACATTATTCTCTCGCCGCCGATAACGAGGCCCTCTCTTTTTGTCCATTGCACTTTTTGTCAACAGCTTCCGACCGGTCCTGGGCTTCGGGTTGGATGGATTCGATTCTGGCCCTGAACGGCGTTGCGACAACACCCGAGCAGCGAAATGAAATCGCAAGATCCATCACCAGCATGTATGAAACCGGGTCCGAGACCCTGACCGACTTCAGAAACACCGTCCAGGACGATTCGATCAGGGCGGCGCTCGGGCAATATACGGGCGATGGCCTCATGGGCCATCTATTGGACGCCAGGGAAGACGGCCTGGAGTTTTCGAACTACAACGTGTTCGAGGTCGAGGAGTTGATGAACGCGGGCGAGAAGTATTGCCTGCCCGTTTTGCTCTATCTTTTCCGCAGGATCGAGCGGTCTTTGCAGGGGCAGCCGGCCGCGATCTTTCTTGACGAGGCCTGGTTGATGCTCTCGCATCCCGTGTTTCGGGAAAAAATCAGGGAATGGCTCAAGGTCATGAGGAAGGCCAATTGCGCTGTCATCATGGCGACGCAGAGCCTCACCGACGCCGCGCGGTCGGAAATCCTCGATGTGATCGTCGAAAGCACCGCCACGAAGATCTTCCTCCCCAACGTCTACGCAAGAGACGAGGATACGGCGAACCTCTACCGGCGTATGGGCCTAAACGACACGCAGATCGACATCGTGGCGAGGGCGATACCCAAGCGCGAATACTATTACGTTTCGGAAAAGGGGCGAAGACTCTTCGACCTGGCCCTGGGGCCCCTTGCGCTCTCCTTTGTAGGGGCCTCGGATAAAGAGTCGGTGGCGACGATACGAGCGCTTGAAAATAGACATGGAGAGGGGTGGGTGGATGAGTGGTTGAAGATGCGGGGGCTGTCCCTGGCTGATTACGAGGTGGTGTGATGAATCTTCAATTGTTTCGGAAAAAAAAGGCAAAGATTGAGGAAGAGGGACCCGAAAAGGGCGTTAACCCTTACCTGGACGCAAGGCAGGTGTGGAACGACCGGACGGCGTCGCTTGTATCTTCCCGGCAGACGTGGCAGGTTATAGCGCTCCTGTCGTTTTTCTTTTCTTTGGCTGCGCTGGCGGGGATCATTCACATATCCGACCAATCGAAAATCGTTCCGTATGTTGTCGAAGTAAACAAGTTGGGAGAGCCTCTCGCGGTCTCCGCCGTAGATAAAGCGGCTCCCGTCGATCCAAGGGTTATAAGGGCCGCCGTGGCCTCGTTCATATCCGACGCCCGCATGGTTACGGCCGATGTGGCATTGGAGCGGGCTGCGGTGCTGAGAGTCTACTCGATGCTTTCCGCCGACGATCCTGCGACCGAGAAGATGAACGAATGGTTGAACGGATCGGCGAAGTCGAATCCGTTTGTGAGGGCGCAAAACGAGATGGTGAACACGGACATACTGTCGGTGATCCCGCAAACGGGTTCGACCTGGCAGGTGGATTGGATGGAAACGGTCCGGGATAGAAGCGGGGCATTGACGAAGGACCCTTTCCATATGCGGGCGCTCGTTACGGTTTACGTGGTCCCTCCGACGACCGCCTCGCAAATGCAGAGAAACCCGATGGGAATTTTCGTGCGCAATTTTTCCTGGTCGAAGTTGGGATATGAGGCGGAGGCGAACAAATGAAAAAATACCTGGTTGTTTTGGCTGTTTTATTGTTTCCGGTTGCGGCCGTCAGCGCCGCTCCGGGTCCCGGTGTTTCGAACATGGAAAACATGTATCTTTCAGGAAAAAATCCAAAACTGAACGCCCAAGAAAGGGCCGGCGTTCGGATCGCGGAAAGGTGGCGCAAAGGTGGCGCCACGGGGATGAAGCCGGTTGCCGGTCAGCGCGGGTCGGTCGAGTTCGTCTTCGGGTCGAGTGATCCGACCGTCGTTTGCGCTCCGCTCCAGGTTTGCGATGTGGCGCTGGAGCCGGGGGAGCAGGTGAACAACGTTAACGTGGGCGATCCCCGCTGGTCGATAGGGCCGGCCATCAGCGGCTCGGGCCGGGACCAGGTCGAACATCTCATCATCAAACCACAGGACGTTGGTCTTTCGACCACCCTGGTGGTCACCACCAACCGCAGGACCTATCACATGCGTCTTGTTTCCTGCAGGGCCAGGACCATGCCTTATGTGCAGTTCATCTATCCGAATGAGGTGCAAAAGGGTTGGGCGGCTTTACGAAAGCGCGACAAGGCCTTTTCCGAAGAGCAGGAGGAATCGGCCTCCAATGCCGCATCGCGCGAATACCTCGGAGACCTGGACTTCAACTACCGGATCGTTGGAAACGCCAGGTGGAGACCGGTCAGGGTCTATAACGACGGGGTGAAGACGATCATCCAAATGCCCTCGGTCATGTCGCAGACCGAAGCCCCGGCCCTGCTGGTAATCCGGGGCGACAACAAGGGGTTATTCAACTGGTTTAAGAGTCCGCAAAAGGTCCTGGTGAATTACCGGGTCCAGGGGGACCGCTACATCGTGGATTGCGTATTCAGCAAGGCCATCCTTATCGCCGGGGTCGGGAGCAACCAGGAGCGTGTAACCATCGCAAGATGTGACGGCCAAAGACCTGCGGTGAGTGAAGTGGCAGATACCGGGGAGTAAACCATGGAAGAAACGAAGATTAAGGTTTGCAAATATTTGTGCCCCGTGTGCGACTTCGCGGCGTGGGCCGAACCGGGAGGCGACCTTATTTGCGGCAAATGCAGCGAACCGATGAACGTCGAATATCGTTGTCCTGTATGCGGTCTGGAAGCCTGGGCGAAATGGGGAGCAAAGTTTGAATGTGGCGAGTGTAGCAACGAACCCGTGCCCATGGTGCCAAAAGAAGGAGTCGTAATTGTAGGTTCCGGCGATCCGGTGACAAAGAGGAGGTCCGGCAATGGCGGGTGAGAAGCCCCGAAATCATGCCGGGGTGAGGATGGCCAGGGAGGTTAAGTCATGTTTCGAATTGATGGGTTGCGCAGAGTAAACAGCCTTCCGGTTTGGCTCGGGATGGTGGCGTTTTTGGGCTTTTTGGCCATCATCGGGATGGTTGTCATGCAGCGCTCGGAAGCCGAGCACAAAACGAAAGCGACTACGCAAAAAGTGAAGCAAACAAACGGCGCCGCCTCGGTTTTGGCGGAAGCCAAAAACCAACACTATATCGGTCCTCCGAAGATTCCGCGGCCTCGGAGCGCCAGTGTGCCGGTGAAGATGCCTGAAAATCCGAACATGCCGCCCGCGCCACCTCAAAAAGTCGATGCGAAGACGCAAACACCTGAAGAAAAAGAGGCGGAGCAGATCGAAAAACAAAAGTTCCACGAATTTCAAGAGGCGGTGAAGGCCAAAACGGCGGTCCAGGTGAACTATGTTGAGTCGGGGAATCAATGGAGTGCTCCCGTCCCGACCGGCGGGGCGGCAGCGCAGAAGCTCGCGCAAGCGGGAAGGGGGATGGGTGGTCCGGAGTTCGGCGATCCAGTCGCCGGCGCAAGTCCGGATAAAAGGGCGGCGCAAAACTTCTACAATCAGTTTGCGAGTCGGGGCGACAGGTGGCGCCTTGATTCGAAGCTCGAGGCGCCACGCACGAGGTATGAGCTTCGAGCCGGGTTCGTGGTTCCGGCGGTGATGATATCGGGGATCAACTCCAATCTGCCCGGGGAGGTCATAGCCCAGGTGAGCGAGAACGTATACGACACGGCGACCGGGAAATACCTGCTTATTCCACAGGGTTCGCGCCTGGTAGGGACATACTCGAGCAGCATCGGCTACGGACAGGAGCGGGTCCTTGTCGCCTGGCAAAGGATCGTTTTTCCGGACGGCAGGGCGCTGGACATAGGGGCCATGCCGGGCGCGGACTCGGCCGGGTATGCCGGCTTCCACGATAAGGTGAACAACCATTATTTGAGGACGTTCGGCTCTGCGATCCTTATGTCGGCGATCATAGCCGGAGTAAGTATGAGCCAGCCCAATAACAGTAACAGCTATAACGGACAGGTGAACGCGCGGGACGCCTTGAGCGAGGCATTGGGGCAGTCGCTTGGGATGACGATGTCGCAAATGATCCAAAAAAACCTCAATATCTCGCCCACCCTGGAAATCCGTCCAGGCTACCGGTTCAATGTTATGGCGGTAAAGGACCTGGTTTTTAAACGGCCCTATATGGCGTTCGACTATTCACAGAAAGGAGGGTGGAAGTGAGACGAGTTTTACGGATTGTAGTGAGTGTAAGCATATGTGTGTGTCTTTGGTTCGGAGGGACCAAGGTCTGTCAAGCGCAGTATGCCCTGGAATCGACGCAGATCATGAACCATGCGGAATTGATGCTTCAGTACGCGAAGGAACTCCAGCAGTATCAAACTCAGTTGCAGCAGTACCAAAAGGAGATCCAGAACACCGTGTCCGCGCCGGCCTATGTCTGGCAGCAGGCAAACCAGACCATAAGCAGCCTGTTATCAACTATCGATACGCTCCAGGCGTATGAACAGCAGGCTGGAAGCCTGCAAAATTATCTCAATCAGTTTCAGGCCGAGTCACACTATCAAAATTCGCCCAACTTTGGTGCGAATGGCGCCACGTCGCAACAGTGGAACTCGTGGGAGCAGTCCAGGCAGGCCGGTTCGCAGGCCCGAAAAGAGGCAAACGACGCCATGGTGAAGGGAATCCAGAGCCAGGAAGTGCAACTGAAGCAGGATGCTCAAAACCTGGTGCAAATTCAGCAGCAGGCGCAAAACGCGACGGGCAGGATGCAGGCCATCCAGGCAGCGAACCAGCTTGCAGGGAACCAAGCGTCCCAGCTCCTGCAAATCCGGGCTTTGCTCCTGGCTCAGCAGAATGCCACGGCGGCGAAGTATGAAGCGGACGCTAATAAGGAAGCCCAGGAGGACGCGGCCGACAATCACTTTTTGCAGGATGGCTGGAGTTCGAATGACCCTGGCGATAACACCGGAGTGAACTTTAACGGAGCACAATAATGAAAAAGTATTTGATGATTTTGCTAAGTCTAATGTTTCTGGTGGGATTAGCGGGTTGCGGAAAATCAAAGAAGGAAAAACTGAATGCAGCAGATAAGCACTTTTTGCAGAATGGCTGGAGTTCGAATGACCCTGGCGATAACACTGGAGTGAACTTCAACGGACCTGTCGAATCGTCCAAGAATAAAAGTAATACAACCCAGAAGGATCACCCGCAATGAAAAAAGGAGTGTTGCATGGTTGTCTACTTTTATCATGGTTTTGCCTGTTGTTTCATCCGGTAAGCGCCATGGCAGCAAATAGTGGTGTGAGCGATCAAATAATAAGACAATTCCATGTGGCCGCAATCCATTGGGATACCAAGATAACCGATGCTGCCAAGTGGCTCTTCCTGTGCTTGGCGACAATCAGTATGGTTTGGACGTTTGGAATGTTGGCTCTTCGAAGGGCCGATCTCCAGGAGTTTTTCGCCGAGGCGGTGAAGTTTATTCTGTTTACTGGATTTTTTTGGTGGCTGCTGCTGAATGGACCGAAATTTGCCGGCGATATCATCACTGGACTTACGAATCTGGCTGGTCAGGCATCGGGCTTCGGGACAAACTTATCTCCAGGTGTAATGATAGATAGAGGATGGGATATTTACAAAGAGAGCAGCCAATTTACCTCGATATTGCATCCAATGGTGCAACTAGCCTGTGTAATCATGTGCGCAGTGATTTTAGTGATATGCGTTCTGATTGCAGCCAATATGCTGCTCTTGGAGTGTGCCGGTTGGATCTTGGCCTATGCCGGTATCTTTTTCCTTGGGTTCGGGGGTTCCAAGTGGACCTCCGAGATCGCGATCAATTACTGGCGAAAGGTGCTTGAGGTCGCGGCAAGCCTTTTTACCATGATTTTGATTATTGGCGTAGGCAATACGATCATGCTCAGTTTCTGGAACCAGTTGAGTGCGTCAGGGAATATGAATTTATCCAGTCTCGGGATGTTCCTGGTTGTTGTGGTAATTCTTTTCTTTTTGGTCGAGAAGCTGCCCCCTGTGGTGTGCAGCATCCTGACGGGAGCAAGCATACAAGGGCATGGGGTGGGGATCTTGGGCGGAGGTCACGCGCAGTCCTTTGTAACAAGCGCAGCGTTGACAGGCATGGCTGTCAGTTCGCTCAGCCAAAGGGGCGCCCCAAAGAGCGTGGATAGGCTGCAGCAGCTTTATGGGCGCTACGAGACAACGAGACCGCAGGGCAACATGGGAGGGACCCCCGCAAGCGGGGTGGACTCGAGCGGTCAAGGCCCCCTGCATCAGCAAATGCTTCGGATGTACGAGATGAGCGCGGCCGCCCCGATAAAAGGCGCTGGCGGGAAAAAGGATGGCTCGGACGCAAACAGCATCGGTCCGGCAAAGAAGAAGTCATAAAAGAGGGGGGGACCGGATGCTGCGTATCGTTTGTTGTCTGGTGTTCTTTTCATTTCTGATTATTCCATTGAGTTGTGTGGCCGGCCAGACAAGGGGCAACGGCACGAAGGCCGTTGTCTACCTCGATTTAAGCCGTCTTAAACCGTGTGAGAGGACCCAACGGATTATTTGCTCGGTCGAGGCGGCGGTAAAGTACAACGTGCCCGCGAACCTCATCCTTGCCGTGGCCCAGATCGAGGGAGGACGTCCCGGTCAATATGTCGAGGACTCGAATGGAACGTACGATGTCGGGACTATGCAGTTCAACACCGCGTATCTGCGGGACCTCGGGAAGTATGGAATCACGGCCAAAGACGTAGCTGCCCCCGGGTGCTACGCCTATGACCTTGCGGCCTGGCGGCTGCGGGGTCAAATCCTCCACGATCCGGAAGACTTCTGGACGAAGGCCGCGGACTATCACTCGACGACCCCCTGCTACAACGCGGAGTATCGCGCAAAGCTCATCCGGGCCGCCGCAAAGTGGGGACGCTGGCTGAACAAGCGGTTCAAGACCTGCGATGTGCCGGCATCGGGCAAAGGAGAGTCGAAATGAGGCAAAGTCTGACTTTGGTTTTGCTTTTGGGATCGTCACTGTTGTTTTGCGGCTGCGCAAGCATGAACACGCCTGCAGCGCGGCTTTCCAATTCGTTTTATACATTCAGAGGCGGTCAGACTGTTGGCCTGATTCGCGCCTTTTGCTACCAGGGGGATACGGTGTTGCAGTTCGGCGATCTCAGCGGTGAAACGCCGGGTATCGTAGACGGGGAGGGCAGGCAAGTGGCCTACAGGCGGGTCGGCAGTCACTACCTGGTGCTATCGGGCACGTTCGGGGCGCTCTCGGTTTACGAGGGAAACGCCTCGGTGAAGATTTCGGGGAAAGTCCCGGGAAAAGAAGCTTTTGCGAAATCGCCGGCGCCACCCGAAGGATCGATCCCGCCGCCTCTTTCTTCCAAATGCGTTCTTGTAGTCCCTCAAAAAGTTGTTCCGGCTGCCGCCAAGCCGGGATCCGCAACAGGGCACGTATCGGTTTCGGCGGGCAAGTCGGATGTCCCTCCCGGGCTCTCTTGCTACGTGGTTCAGGCCGCATCGTACACAAGCAAGGCTCAGGCCGTAAAACTCCAAAGACGCCTTGCGGCAATGGGGTATGGGGTGGAGATAAAGGTGCGGACCAACCCTAAGCTCGGGGCCGTGTACGGTGTGCGTCTGCGGCCTGCAGGAGAGATCGAAGCCTTGGAAAATATGAAGCGGCTGCGCCGCACTCTTGGCGTAAAACCCATGCTCCTTGTCATTTCAAACCGGAAGCTCCAGGCATGCGACTCAAGCCGGTCGGGGAGGGAATAGAAATGGAGCGAGAGGAGAAAGATGCGTGGAACGCGGAGCTTGAGAGACTGGAAGAGCATTTTTGCTGTTCTCGGCCCCCGGGCAGCGTCCCTGCCCGCGCGGTGTTTCTTCCGGACCGGGAGTGGCTCAAGTGGACGTGGTATGGACGGGCTTGTTTTGCCTTCATGTGGTTTGTCGTTGTCGGTCCTGACCTCAAGAGCATTTTCTCTTCTGCTCAAGCCAAGTTTGAGCGCGCCTATTGGCATCTTTTCAAGGGAGACGGGTTTTTATTGCCCGCTGGTATCTTCTTGGTTCCGTGGGCTTTGTTCTGGTGGATGGGTCGGCCCGTGCCTGAGGTCGTTTTTATGGGATTGGCGGCGGCGTGTTGGATCGCGAGTTTGAGGGCCGATCTGCGGGTGAGGAAGTTGACGGAGTTGGATGAAAAGGAGCTGCAATGAAAGTCGTAAACATTGGAAACGAAAGGGAATTGAGGCCTGGCTTTGAAGACATGCCGGTAGTGTCTTTATGGAATGTTCCTGTGCTGAGGCGATTCCGGTTTTACCGTTACGGGTATTTCAGTTTTTGGAATCGCGCCCTGGTGGGGCCGGGACTAAAAGACGCGCCTTCGGAGATTCTACGTTCCGGGCTTGCGCACGAATACGGGCATATCGCGGAAAGCCATGGTTTTTATATGGCCGGTGGAGCATCGCTGATCGTGGTTGCGAGTTACCTTTCGGGAATGCTTTTCCCGGCCTTCCGGGCGGCTTTGGTTTCTTCGGGGGTCGCGGCGGCGATGCTCGTGTTTTTGGGTGTTGGCAGATACCTGGAATATCGAGCCGACGATATGGCGGTAAAGATATGCGGCAGGAATGAAGCCTTGAGGGCCTCGCTATGGTTTGCCGAGAAGTGCGGCACGATAAAGCAGACCGAACGAAGAAAGAGGCTTTTGCGCCTGGGGTGGGACGGAAAAGCGACTTGGCGGGACATCCGGGTTTAGACGCCAAAGGGATGATGAGAGGATCATTGCCGGCGAGCTGCGTTTATTCTCCATGTCATCGGTTGGCGACAAAATAGCGCAAAGCCCTCGCCGCGATCCCGCTCCACCCTCTCACCAGCAATCGTCAATCAGGGCGAATCCGTACAAAATCATGTGGAGCTCCCCTGAAATGGGCACGAAAGTGAAGGTATATGACTCGGAAACAAAACCAGGCAGTGGGTCCGCAAATACAGCAGCCGAAACGCAAGGCGGGCAGGGCAGGGCGGGTGGTTTGGGTCTTTGTGATACTCGCCTCGGGACTTTGCGCCGCCACACAGTTTGCGGCCTGGCAATTCAGATATCAAGCTTGTCTTGGCGTCAATATCCACGGGTTTTATCCCCCGTGGATGATCCTTGTGTGGGCTGCCAAGTGGCATGCAATATATCCGAATACGTTTTCTAAAGCCGGAAGTATCGGCTTGATGATTTCCGTGGTTGGAATGTTCTTCCTGGTTATCCGAAAGGCGTTTTCCGACAACACGGCCAGGGCGAACGAGTATATGCACGGGTCGGCCAGGTGGGCGGAGCGAAAGGATATTGGAAACGCGGGCCTGCTCGATGACGAGGGGGTCTATGTAGGCGGCTGGCTGGACAGGAAGAAAAAGCTTCACTACTTGCGACACAACGGCCCCGAGCACGTCCTGTGTTACGCGCCCACAAGAAGCGGCAAGGGTGTGGGCCTGGTGGTCCCGACTCTTCTTACTTGGCCTCACAGCGCCGTCATAACGGATCTCAAGGGGGAGCTTTGGGAGCTTACGAGCGGATGGCGGCAAGGTTTTGCCGGAAACAGGGTGCTGCGCTTCGAGCCGGCGCTGGAAAACGGCTGTATCGGTTTTAATCCTCTTGAGGAAATCCGTCTGGACAGAGAACATACGGTAGGCGATGTCCAAAATCTTGCAACCCTTATAGTCGATCCTCACGGCAGAGGTTTGCAGGACCACTGGCAAAAGACCTCTCAAGCGCTTTTGGTGGGCTGCATTCTGCATCTTCTCTACAAGAGCAAAAAGGAGAAAACGGCGGCGACATTGCCTGCGCTTGACTTGATGCTGTCCAATCCCAAACAGTCGGTTGAAGAGCTTTGGGACGAGTTGATCTCGTATGCCCACCATAACGGCGAAAACGATCCGGTGGTCGGCGCCGCCGGGCGCGACATGAAGGATAGACCCGAGGAGGAAGCGGGCTCGGTTCTATCCACGGCGAAATCGTATCTTTCTTTGTACCGCGATCCGGTCGTTGCGAAAAACGTTGCCAAATCCGAGTTTAGAATCCGGGACCTCATGAACTTCGACGATCCGGTGAGCCTCTATATCGTGACTCAGCCCACCGACAAGGCGCGGCTTCGGCCCCTGGTCCGGGTGCTGGTGAATATGATAGTGCGGCTCCTGGCGGATAAAATCGGCTTTGTAGGGGGCGTGCCAAAACCCGAGTATGAGCACCGGCTCCTCATGATGCTCGATGAGTTTGCAAGCTTGGGCAGGCTTGAAATCATGCAGGAGTCTCTTAGCTATATCGCCGGTTACGGCATAAAGTGCTACCTCATAGTCCAGGACATAAATCAACTGAGGTCTCGTGAAACAGGCTACGGAATAGACGAAGCCATAACCTCGAGCTGTCATATCCAAAACGCCTTTGCGCCCAACCGGCTGGAGACGGCCGAGCATCTATCGAAGCTGACCGGTCAGACAACCATCGTAAAAGAGCAGATTACTACGTCGGGGCATAGAACAGGCGGTCTTTCGCAACACGTCTCGCGCACCATGCAGGAAATTCAAAGGCCTCTTCTCACGGTGGACGAGTGCCTGCGGATGCCGGGGCCCCGAAAGGACGGAAACGATCGTATCGTTTCAGGGGGCGACATGGTTGTCTACTGCGCGGGAACGCCGGCGATCTACGGCCGGCAGCCGCTATATTTCCAGGACCCGGTTCTGCGGAAAAGGGCCGCGGTACCGGCTCCAAGCGAAACAGACAAACTTACGGCAGCGGGCCGGGTCGGAAAGATTGAAATAACAAAAGTTAAGGCGAGGAAACCATGGAATGCAGTCAAAAGGAGCATGTCGCGGGGGTGAGTCGGGCCGCGCTTATTGTTCTGGCAGTCGGCTTGTGTGTGCTGGTTACAACAAGTCTTCCGGCTGCTTTTGTTGCCGTTTTACATACCGGGACCTTCATGGGCGCCGTTGAATTCGGGCTGTCCACTGTTGTCTTGGCGGTGTGCGGGTTTGTACTGATTTTCGGCGGTGAATTAAATGCCCCTATTCGTACAGTTCTTTTCATTTTGCTTTTTGCGGCGTTCGTTGTCGCGGCAAACACCGAGTTCCACACCTTCTTTTGTTGTAGTTGAGGGGCCGATTTGAAACGGGATACGGGCATCGTTTTGACGCTTTGGGGGATTGTGTCGCTGATGATCATTTCGGGCGGCGTGTGCGGCATTCGTTTCAACAGCACGCCGAGCTATCCGCGCGGGTTTTACCAGGAGATAAGCGGGACCGCGAGACGGGGGGACTTTGTGCTGTTTTGTCCCCCCAAGACGCCGGCGATCGATATGGCCGTAAAACGGGGCTATCTGGCGCCGGGGTCATGCCCTGGCGGATGTCTTCCGATGCTAAAAAAAGTCTTCGGTATGCCCGGGGACCGTGTGGTTATTACCAAAGACGGGGTGACGGTGAACGGACGGTTGGTCCGAAACAGCAAGCTGGACACCCTGGACCCGGCAGGCAGGCGGCTTCCTCGCTTCAGGATGGACCGGACCCTTTCGCCGGGCCAAGTATTCCTGATGTCCGATTATAATCCGCGCTCGTTTGATGCAAGATATTTCGGCCCGATTAGAGGGTCAAATATCATTAGCGTTGTGCGTCCGCTCTTCACTTGGCGTTGAAACGGTTTTTCAGGCAATTGCAAAAAAAGGAGGGGGCTGTGGGGGACGACGGGATGGTAAGTTCGGAGGAAATATTTGCGGGAATAAAAGACCCTGAACTTGCGAAATCAGCTCGGCGGATTCTAAGACTTGTGGAGGCGAATGAGAAGGAAGCTTCCGTAGAGAGCGAACCGGAACCGGAGCGACCCAACGATGGTATTCCGTTCCCGCAATGGACCAACGGCCGCCGGGCCGCGCCTTGCGCGGTATTCAGGTCCGCTCTTTTCCCAGCGTTGAAACGGCAAAAGCGCCGGTTTTTGAAAGAACAGCAGATAGCGGTCGTTGATGGCGTGAAGGTGTTTTTCACCGGCGAGCAGTTCGATCAAAGCGACCTCGATGTCTACCTCGAACTTCTACACATTATGAAAGAGCAGCCGAGCGGGACTGAATGTACCTTTTCGGCTTACAGTCTATTGAAGGCATTGGGACGGTCCATAGGCAAGGCAAATCGGAAATGGCTGCACTCGGTCATTATCCGGCTGAGAGCGGGGACCGTGGACATGACCGATCACAATAAACGATATTTTGGCGGGTTGATCGAGGGCGGGGTTAAAGACGAGATCACCAAGCACTATACGCTTTCTCTTAATCCCAAATTCGCCGCTCTGTTTCGTGCCGCCTGGGCGAGCCTTGAGCATGAGCAGCGCCGAAGGCTCGGTCCGAATCCGACTGCCAAAGCCTTGCACGCTTACTATTCAACCCATGCCGCTCCGGGTCCTCATCGATTCGATACTTTGGCTGCCATTGCCGGCTTGACTGACAAGAATCCTCGCAAAGTGAAAATGAAAATCAAAGCGGCGCATGACCTTTTGGCTTCAGAAGGAATCGGCTTTTTGTCCGGGTACGAGAGCAACAGCAACACGATTCAAGCCTACATTAATCAGACGGGCGGACAACTGGCGCACATAGCCAGAAAATGCGCCGGATCAATAAATTCAAGGAAAAAACTGGTCAAATCGTGATGAAACAATGGGGGTATAGCAGGAACAGATTCGGGGCGGAGCGGGGCATTTCGGGGGTATAGCAGGAACGCTTCAGAGGATTGGCGGGGATAAGTCGAGGGGTACAGCGGGAACATGGTAGGGGTACGGCAGGAACGCTTTGAGGGTATAGCGGGAACGTTTCGGGGGTACGGCAGGAACGTCCGGCTGCACTCTTTTCCAATGACTTTCGACACGTTGAGGCGGATTTCCCTCGGGGATAATCTTTCATAACCTTCTATAACCAGCGCGATAGGGAAGTGTGAACCGAGCACGTTGGTTTTAAAAACAGTTTTGGACGCCAAAGGAAAAAGACATTTTACGACCCTGAACTTCAAAGGAGGATCAAGGTGGAAGAGCAAACTAAAGGGAATGTTTCGGACACCAAGGAAGATGCGGTTGAATCTCTTCGCAGGAAACTCATCGACATGGAGACGCCGGGAAAGGTGGTGGAATTCGACCGGGAGGAAGCCGATTTGGTGGGGGCGTTCGTCGAGGACGCCATGAGTGAAGAGGATGCAAGGCAAGGCGCTGTTGACCATGATGTTTAACGCCAAAAGATAGCGGAGGCATTGAGATGGCCCTGTTCGATGAGGAAGTGGTCAAACGGATACTGGTCGAGGAGCTTGGCCTCGAGAGCATATTTCTAACCGTCACAATTCGGGGGTTGAGCAGTCTCGATGACAGTCTTCAGCCAGCTCTTGATGCATGGATTCTGGATAGGACGGAAACGGATTTCGCGTTTCAGGGGATATCCATCAAGGACATTATGCGCAAACACGAGTGTCAGTTTATTTCCGCACTGCCATTGATGAGTGCCTTAATGCATAGTCCTAAACTTGTGAAAACCTATGAGAATCTTGACTTTACGCCCGTGGATGCAGGGAATCCATTTGAAGATCTGAAAACGGAGTAATGATGCATCCACTCGATTCATATGAGGATACCTTCCATCCCGTTTTGTGGCGAGTAACAACATTTGAACACAGGCTTGCCGCGCTTCAGCAACTCGAAGATGCATATGCGAAGATCCATGGTAGAGCAGCAATTCCCGGAGATCGTGTAGAACGTTGTTCCATGGGATCACGAGAAACAA
>JBMFWU010000093.1:5949-20717 GCA_049964955.1 Syntrophobacteraceae bacterium | reverse complement strand
CCGAAAAGATTTCCGCGAGATCGCTGATGGAATAGTCACCGGTGTCGTACATCCGGCGCAGCTCGTTTTGCTGTTTGTGCCGCGCAGCTTTCCTTTGGCGCGGGCGACCGCCATGCCTTCGCGGGTGCGCATGCGGATAAGGTCGGCCTCGAACTCGGCAAAGGTAGCAGCAGAAACAGAATATGCGCCCCAGTTCAAAATCGGGGAAAGACCCAAAATAACGACCCCTCTAAAATGCCCTACGATCGATTTTCTTGATCCGACCCATACTCCAAATACCCCCTGATTTCACCTTCCGCCCCTGCCCCACTGCCTTTGGCCTGTGGCGTTCTGAATATCAAATATGGACCCTTGTCATGGAGACCCCGCAGCATTCGGCGAGTTCCTCGGCGATTGCCTGGTTTCCCTGGATCGCGGTCTATTTTGGAGGTGCGTAAACAAGAATCCTTTTATCCGCGGGACCGCTAAACCGTCTTATCGTCAGACACTCTTGCCTGGCGCTTGTAAACCGCTGCCACCAGCCTTCGCGTGGCCGCGAAGGCCTCCGAGAATGAAATCCTCTCGTCTGGACCGGCAAACGACACCTCCAGAACGAAGGTGTCGTATTCTGCTGCCCATTCTTTGTCATGATCCAAGGTATCGAGCATGGCGGCGAAGCGTTCAGCCGGGTCTAACGGGGCCGCGCCCCCTCCCCTGCCGGCGTCTTTCTCCGCTATCTGCCGTACCAGGGATGCGAATTCCGGCGCCCCCGCGCTATGGTTTTCGAGCGCCGCCAAGTCGTGAAGGTGACGGATGATGGTCGGGTCGTCATCTTCCGCGCCGCGCCGACTAGTGCAGACCCGCCAGGCAAGCGCGCTCAATTTGTCCGCAGCAGTTTCTATCGGATCGATGCAGGGAAAGCTCGAAACCTCGGGCGGTTCGTTCAGCGCCCGGGCAATAAGCGATTGTATTGGACGGTTGATTGGCATGAGCGCCGGCGAGTAGAAGGACATTTCAATGCGAAGGTGAGGCCGAAGGCCCTTTCCTATGTCAAAATGGCTTTGATAGCCAAGGTCGGCCGTAAAGAATTGGCTTTGATTGCCGACCAGAGGCTGGCCGACAAGATCGAATTCGCTTGCCGAAAGCGTGGCGAGAACCTCCTCGCGGAACGTCCGCCGCTTGTTGCGGTTGGCCGTGCCGCTGGTGGCCTGTACCATGGCGACCTTGAAGTCGATATCCTCCGAAAATCTCTTGATGAGGCCCCATCCCTTCGATAATGACGTGCCACCGGAAAATACCGGCTTAGCGTCGGCAGAGGAAAGCGAGGCGAGGACACTAAGAGCGCGGACTACATACCAGTCCTTCTCGATCAGACCCGGCTTCGTACCGAGTTCGTCCGCGAGTTTCTCAATGAGGTTCGGGGCGAGCACGTTCAAAACTCAAATTGATCCCATTGTAGCCGATCTTGCGGCGGACCCGCCCGCGAACGGCGACCAGGCGGCCTGTTGGTACCTGGGTTGTCCGTCCTGCATTGTAGGCTTCCTCAAGCCGGGAAGGAACGATCTCGACTCCGAGGCGTTGCAGCGCTTCGGTCAAAGTCGTTAGCCCTTTGGGCGGCAGTAACTGGCCGCTGAAAGGGGATTTCACGGCACGCGAATAAATACCGTATCCGAGCCTTATTAAGCGCCCCTGGCGAACCAACCCGCGCAATGCTCGCCCGACTTGGTCGTAGCCTCCCAGGTCCTTGAAGTCGACACGCAAAAATACGTCACCTTTTTTGCGGTCAATCCGTTTCAAAATGCGCGTTTCAAGATTTTCCATTTTCATGTCAAGCCACTTCCCATTGCAAAAATACGACAAGTATGAGATGTTTTCAAGGCATAATCAAGTAGCTATGACGAACTAGGCTCAGTTTTCCCGATGCCGAACGGTTTTTTTCATTGGATCATCAGTGCATGCCGGCATGATCCTCTGCAGAGAACTCTTCGTTCACCGGCGCGCGTCGCGTAGTTAACGCTTGGTTGCATTTCCAGGCAAAAAATCACTCGTGCATTTCGTCGAAAAGCAATACTTTGGCAGGATGATTTTGGAGAGAAAGGGGAAACGATTTCGCCTGCGTCCAGAAATTCCAGTCCACCTCCCCCAGCTGAATCACGCCTCTTCGAATGTTCGGCTCGGATCAAATCTCATTCATGAGGACGTCGTTTACTTCATCGTTGGTGAGGCCAAGATAGCGCATGGTGGTCGCGGGACTCGAGTGGTTGAACCGTTTGGCCAGGACATCAAACCCTACACCAAATTTTGTGCGCTGCATGAATCCGAAAGTCTTCCTCAAAGTGTGCGCCCCGTAGTTTCCATGATCGAGATGTATCATCTGGGTCCATTTTTTCACCATGGCGTTAACGGCTTGAATGGTTAAGGGAGCCTTCGTCTTGCGGCTTGCAAAAAGATAATCGTCATCTTCCGGCCGGGCTTTTTGCAGGTAGTCCTTAACGGCCAGGTGGACGACCGTATTGACCACGAGGATGTTTTGCTTGCCCGTCTTATTTTCCTTTATGGTTATGAACTCCCCGGCTTTGAGGGATTTTACGTCTTTTACCTTCAGCCTCAAAAGATCGCCTACCCGAAGGCCGTTATTGATTCCCATGGTAAAAAGGAGCAGATCCCTTGGCGCCCCGGAGAGAATCTTCTTTATCGCAGCAATGTCTTCGGGGCTCCTGATGGGATCCACTCGAATCGCCCGCCCCTTCTCCGGATGGTTGGGGTTTTTATTCCGCTCCGTCATTGGGCTGTCCCGGCAACAGGTATTCTATAGAATATTTTCTGGGAGAATGCCTACCGGGGTCGGTTTTTTCCCTGATGCGCCGGCTGAAAAGCCTTTCGGCTTCATCCCGGGTGGAAAACTCCCATGTCCTTTTGTCCCACACTTTCCCCAGCGCTCCGCTTACCTTCCGCACTCGAAATTTCCCGGAGCACTCCTCGAGCCTGATCGAGTAAAAAGTTTTCCGCGGCGTGTTTAGAACCACCAGGTGCGCATCCTTTAAAATCCTGGGTCCAGTCGTTTTCAATGGAGTCATCGGCAATACCTTTTGTTTGGTCGAAAGCGGGCAAACAATTTTTCTCCCAAAAATTAATATTAACTTTATCATATTTTTTAGCATATAGTTAATAAAAATCAATCTGGAAAATGCGGCCGATCCTGGACACAATTTTAACGACATGGATAACTATGGAATATGGCAATGGAAATGGAAATGGGAATAGCGATAATCTCAACCCTTATCCGAAAATTTACATTGATAAAAGCACCCTGGTATTTTTCTCTATCGATAGCATCGATCTAACCTCCCGACCTGCTGGGAATTGGCGGTGGTTGAGGGATTGAACTGGCATCTTGTTCTTCTTGGATTCTCGGACAGTTCGGTGGTATTCTCGCAGGTGGCATATTTCCGTGCCATTTCAGGACGTGATTGTTCAATTTTGAAGAGTTTTTGATGCCTTTCCGGAAGCTGCCTTAGAGGTTAGAGGAGGATTTTGGTGTCTGCTGTAATGAGCCTGCCCCGAATGCGGTTCAATCATGCAAGTTTCCATGAAACGATCTCTTCTGGTTTGCCCCAACGTCGATTGCGGGCATACGGAAGAGATTAAGCATGAGAGTACGCAAGAGCCGACAAAGGCCCCGATAAGCGTCTTCCTTTCCTACGCAAGGGGAGACGATGAACCCTTTGTGGCGAAACTTTATGAGGACCTGGTTTCGCGCGGGTTTGACGTATGGTTCGACCGGGTAAGCATGCCCAGCCGCGGACTCACTTTCCTCCATGAAATCCGGGATGAAATAGACAAACGGGACCGCTTCATTCTTGTTGTGGGACCTAAGGCTCTGGTTTCCGACTATGTCACGCACGAGTGGCAGCATGCCCACAAGTTCGGGAGGCCCGTGAACCCTGTCCTGCGACTGGGACAAATCGAGGACCTGCCCCCGGAGTTAAGGCTGCTCGACGCGCGGGACTTCCGTGACGACACCCGCTATCAGCCTGAAGTCGAGGCGCTCGTAAGACAGCTCTCCGAGGCGGTTCCCCCGATGGGCAAACTGACAGGCGTTCCGAGCCTGCCGGCACACTTCCTCGATCGCAGGGATCGACTATTGGCCCTCAAGGATGCCGTCATGGCGGACCTTACGCGCCCCGTCGTAATAACCGGCACTGCCGGGCGAGTGGGGGTTCACGGGATGGGGGGCATCGGTAAATCGGTTCTGGCTTCGGTCATGGCCTGCGACCCGGAGGTCAGGCGGGCGTTCCCCGACGGTATCTATTGGCTCAGGTTCGGCCAGAAACCGGACCTCGAAGCACTGCAGCGATCGCTCATCCGTCTATTGGGCGACACGGCCGGCCACGAGGCGAGCGTGCTGCATGCTGCTTTGAGCGCGCTTTTGGCGGACAAAAAGGTCCTGCTGATCCTGGACGATGTCTGGGAGGCCGAGCACGCCAATGCTTTTGACGTCCTGGGGCGCCATTGCAGAGCTCTTCTTACCACCCGCAATCTTTCCCTCATTACAGCGCTTGGAGGGGTCGAACAGCAGGTGCATCTGCTCACCGAGCAAGAGTGCATGTCGCTTTTGGCCGACTGGTCCGGCAGGAAAGTGGACGAACTGCCGGAAGCAGCCTCTGGAGTCGCCGCAGAATGCGGCCGTCTGCCGCTGGCGCTGTCGATCTGCGGGGCGCTCGTCCGGGACGGGATGCCATGGGCGGCCCTTCTGGAAGCATTGAGCAATCAGGACTTGGAGTATCTCGATCATCCTCATGGAAATATCCTAAAATCCATCAAGCTTAGCTTTGATACCCTTTCCCGGCAGGAACAGGCGCGTTTCAGCGAACTCGCGGTGTTTCCAACAGGCGTCCGGGTACCCGAGGCAGCTGCTGTTACCCTTTGGGGCAAGACGGGCGGCCTGGAGCGCTACAAAGCCTTCAAAATGATGCACCGGCTCCAGAGCCGCGCCTTGGTCATGGTAGACACCCTGGCACCACATCCGGGGCAAGAGACGATGCGCTATTTCTCCCTGCACGATCTCGTATACGACTTTGCCACCAACATCATCGGGGACCGGACTCATCTCCATGAGGCGATCGTGGATGCCTACCGGGAGCTGTGCTCCTCCGGATGGGAATCCGGTCCCAACGACGGCTGGTTCTTCGAGCGCCTCGCCTGGCATATGCTTGAAGCAGGAATAACTGATGCGAGTTACTCTCTCGCACGGGATACTCCGTTTCTGGACACGCAGGCAAAGATGAGGCATGACGATCCCAACTTGCCATTACGCACCATTCTTTTTGCCATCCATGCTGCTTGTAATGCAGAAGACCCGTTGCGTATGGCCGAGTTCACCCTCCTTCATGCGGAACACCGCGAGAAGCAGCAGGCTGAGACGCCGCTCGATACGGTTTTAAACCCTGCAATACCGCCGGATGAGGCCATGGGCAGAGCTTGGCAATTGGCTGATTCACTGGATATGGAACAGAGGATTTACTCCCTCATACTGCTCGCCTGGAAGCTCCAGCAACTCGGTAGGCCGCATGACGCTAAAAGCAGTTTGGCCCGCATCAAACCTGAAGAAATGGTCAAGTTGGGAGATCGGTTCAGTGAACCGGCCCTAACACTGCTGTCATGGATTCAGCCCATCGAAGGATTTGATACTGCCGGGTTTGCCAAGATGATATTTTGGGACGTGAACTTGAAGGTTTATGCAAAATACCAAGCGGGCGCAGGATTACTCTCTGCGGCGCTGGAGGCAGCCGACGGCATTGGGCATGAATCCTGTCGTGCAAATGCGTTCACGGCGGTTGCTAAGGCTCAGACCAAGGCCGGACAGGATCCCACCGAATCATTCGCCGCCGCACTGAAGGCAGCCAAGAGCATTGGAGAAGCGTGGTCTCGTCTAAGAGAGCTCTCAGAGATTACCCTGGCCCTGGCCGAAGCCGGCGAGAAACTCACAGAGGTTATCACCGCCGCACTGGACACAGCCAAGAGCATTAGAGATGAGATCAGTCGCGAACATGCGCTCACAGATATTGCCAGGACGCAGGCACAAGCCGGGCAATTCACCTCCGCTCTGGAGATGACCAGGAGCATTTATGACGACTGGCATCGTGCACAAGTCCTCTCAGCGATTGCTCAGGCGCAGGCCGAACATGGACAGTTCAGTGCGGCCCTGGAGACTGCCAAGGGCATTGGAAAGTGGCGGGAACGCGCACAAGCACTCCGGGCGATTGCCGTGGCTCAAGTTCGGGCCGGAGAGTTCACCTCCTCGCTGGAGACGGCCAAGAGCATTGATTATGAGTTGATATGTGCAGAAGCACTCTCAGCGATTGCCAAGGCGCAGGCCCAGGCCGGACAGGATCCCACAGAGTCTATAGCCGCCGCACTGGAGACAGCCCAGGGTATCAGACGTGTGCAGGATCGCGCAGTAGCGCTCTCCGCAATTGCCCAGGCCCAGGCCCAGGCCGGGCAAGACCCCACAGAGTCTATCACGGCCGCTCTGGAGACGGCCAAGAGGATTGATTCCGTGGATGGACGCGATACAGTGCTCTCAGTAATTATTGAGATGCTGGCTCGGATTGGACAGTTCACCACCCTAATGGAGACAGCCAAGAGCATTGAGAATGACTTTCATCATAAAGTAGCTCTCTCAACGATTGCTCAGGCACAGGCCGAGGCCAGACAGTTCACCGCGGCGCTGGAGGCAGTCAAGAACATTGACGATGAACAGAGTCGTGCAGGAGCGCTCCCATCAATTGCCAAGGCCCAAGCAGAGGCGGGACAGTTCGCCGCCGCACTGGAGACAGCCAAGAGCATTAGAAATGAGCGGTATCGTGCTGAAGCGCTAACAGTAATTGCACAGGCCCAGGCCCAAGCCGGACAGGACCCTGCAGGGTCATTCGCCGCCGCACTGCAGGCAGCCAAGGGTATTGGAGGTGAATGGGGTCGACCACTAACAATCTCAGCGACTGTCCTGGCCCTGACCCAAGCCCAGGCCGGGCAGGACCCTGCAGAGTCATTCACCGCCGCACTGCAGGCAGCCGAGAGCATTAGAAGTGAGTCGATGCGCGCAGAATCACTCTCATTCATTGCCCAGGCGCTTGCCTGGACCGGACAGGACCCTGCAAATTCATTTTCGGCTGCCCTGGAGACAGCCAGGAACATCGGAGATGGGCGGGGTCGCGCACAAGCACTCTCAGAGATTGCCCAAGCTCAGGCCCAAGCCGGGCAGGACCCTGCAGAGTCATTCGCGGCCGCTCTGGACACGGCCAAGAGCATTAGAGATGAGTGGTATCGTGCCAAAGAAGTCTCTGCGATTGCCCAGGCCCAAGCCTGGGCCGGAGAGTTCACCGCCGCGCTAGTGACTGCCAAGAGCATTGGAGATGGGCGGAGTCAGGCACAAGCACTCTCAGAGATTGCCCAGGCGCAAGCTCGGGCCGGAGATTTCACCTCCTCGCTGGAGACGGCCAAGAGCATTGATTATAAGTTGATATGTGCAGAAGCACTCTCATCGATTGCCCAGGCGCAGGCGCAGGCCGGACAGGACCCGACAGAGATCATCACCGCTGCACTGAAGGCAGCCAAGAGCATTAGAATTGGACAGGATCGCGCACAAGCGCTCTCCGCAATTGTCCAGGCCCAGGTCACGGCCGGGCAGGACCCCGCAGAATGCATCACCGCCGCGCTGAAGGCAGCCAAGAGCATTGAGGGCGAGAGTGATCGTGCAGGAGCGTTCTCAGCGGTTGCCCAGGCGCAGGCCCGAGCCAGAGAGATCCCCGCCGCACTGGAGACAGCCAAGAGCATTAGCGATGAGCGGTATCGTGCAGAAGCGCTCACAGCAATTGCCCAGGCCCAGGCCCAAGCCGGGCAGGACCCTGCAGGGTCATTCAGCGCTGCACTGCAGGCAACCAAGAGCATCAAAGACGAGCACATATCTGCAGAAGCGGTCTCAGCGATCGCCCAGGCACAAGCCCAGGCGGGACAGTTCACCGCTGCACTGGAAACCTCTAACAATATCGATCGGGTAGAACATCGAGCTCAGGCAATCATGACATTTGGCACTATGCTTGCCGCAAACGGCAAGTTCCTCCAGGCCGTGCTGCTGGCCGATTCGATGCCTGTCAATCGGGATGACTATCTAAGTGCACTTTCCGCAGCTCTGATGGAAACGCTCCCTACTAAGGTTGAGGTTTCCGATCTTCGGGAGCTCCTTTTGCGGGCAGCCGATTACATGGAACCGGCTATTTACGTTTGCGCGGTGCTTGCTGCCAATTACCCAGCGCGAGCCGGTGCCATCGTGAGATTATTGATCGGTCAGCTGGGTTCGAGCCATAGATGAGAATGCACCCACCCGGGAACGGCCGTAAAAGGTTCGACATAAAAGCCCCTTTTGAAAGGAAGGGCGTGTTGAGTTCCTCTGTTGTCATATGGACCGAATCAGTATCTATGGCAACCGCCCACCCTTGAATTTCCACCTGACTCAGCCGGTACTGCCGACAAGCCTGGCCAGGCGTCTACCGACCCTTCAGCTATCTACGATCTAACTACGAATGCGCCGGGAGAGACCGCTTCATGGTCATTTCATTGTCATCCGAAATTGGCACGGCGCCCTGCCCGATGCTTTCCAGGGCGGTGAAAACTTGCGACACCAAAACTTCATCGATCTTTCTTTCGGCCTCCGGCAATTTATCCCACGGGACGAGGTCGGGATGGATTTTATCCTTGGGGTCCTTCTCTTCCCCCCATCTCCACCCGTCCAGCCACCTTTCCGCGCACCACCTGGCGTGTTCCACCTTCGAGAGCAGTTCGGCCTGATCGGGGTCGAGCGTTTTGACTTCATTTTCCCCGCATTCGGCTTTCGGGCGTCTTTCCAGACCGATGGAGTGGAGCTTTATGTCAAGGTGATCGGCCGCCGCCCGGTTCGATTCCCGGTAAGTCTCGTCTAGCTGTCCCCAGGGTTTATCGGCCGGACCGTTCTGTCCCCTTCTTGGATAGGCCTCATGCCAGGCACTTGCCAGTTTATCCTGTTCTTCATCCATGAGGGTATCGAGAGTCCAGATGCCGTCGATCATTCCAAAGGGTATGACTCGTATGCCGGAAGCTCACGCAGCGTGCGATTCGAGTACCGGGAAAAAGCCGTGTTCCTTCGATAGGTAAACGAGCACCGGGGCGCTGCCGTTAGGATGGTCCCGCATCATATCGAGCGCAAACGCCCAGTTGCCTTCGTCATCATCGTCATTGCAGGCGATGCAGACCAACAACTCGCCGCTCTTTTCAAACCCTTTGACTGCTTCCAATACCTTCGCGTAATTTCCAGGCGATTCCAGACCACCTGGTATTTCCTGGAAATCGGCGATTTCTCTCATGTTTGGATAACCTTCGAAGAATTCAGCGATCCTGGCGCCGGCGCGGTCATCGACCACCGTAATCTCCAACCTGCCTCCGCTCGGGAAGTGAGCTATGCGCGCGGCCTGAAGAGCAAGGCTTTGCCCCATCTCTCCAAAACCCGTCAGTATGAGCCTGGGCCGCCAGTCGGGTTGCGTTACGGAAGGCAGATGCTGAAGATTGAGGGAAAGCTGCTGGAAGGCCTGCCTCGCCCGCAGATCGCTCAAGCCCAGCCCTCGGACGTTCACATGGCAGGCCGAACCTTTATGACCGAAAACATCGTGTCCCCGCAGACTGGCGCGCAGTTTTGGATTGGCGATAAACAGCCAGCACTCGAGCTTGGACTTGGAAGCAGGCCCCATTTCAAAGTGGCTCAGGATGTGGGCAATCGTCAGATTGGTTCTGTCGTCGGAGCATACGGCGAACACCCTGCTTGCCGTCTCCACTCCGGCGCGGCGCAGCGTGCTCTCTTCTCCGGCATCCCCATAGATTACTTTGATCTTATTGTCGATCGCCTTGCCGACATTTTCCGAACCCGGGTCCTTCTCGATTGCGACAACCCTCTCACCACGCGCCCGGGCCTCACGTGCAAGCCGAAGTCCCAAATTGCCCAGCCCGCAAATCACGACATGGCCCTTACGCTTTACTCGCCTTAGATTGTTACCGACATGCCTCTGCAAGACCACGAAAACCACCTTGTAGGTAGCCCAGAGGAAAACGACGGCGGCGAGCAGGCGGCCTATATGCAGAGAGAGTGGGATGGGGCCGCCCTGGTTTGGCGGATTCAAGACGAACATTTGAAGAGCGTCGTAGGGCGCACTCCACAGGGGAGAAAGCTTCCAGCCTAGAATTCCAAAGGAATTGGAACCCGTCGCCAGCTCGATAAATCCCATACATCCGAACAGATATCCGATAACGCCGGCCGCCATGATCCACCATCCGGCCTTTATCTTGTACCTGGGGGATTTGCCTGTATTTGAAGCGTTCACGATGCTCCTCCTTTGTACCAACCGGTCCCACCGAAAGTTCTCTTCAGCCGGAATGTTGTCTAATTTATTTCTGCATTTGAATCGACGGGAACGTGCAGGTCTTCGAACAGCAGGTCCTCGCCCGTGAGCTTCAATTGACCGATGGTGAAATGTTCCATCCCGCCCAGTTCGTGGTCCGGCGCGTCCATTTCCTCGGGGGCCACCTTGATATCTGTGCGAAAAAGCGCATTGCGGAAAAGCACCGTGCCGGTGAACGTGTGAAGGCCGCCGGAATCGACTCCGTTGTAAGTGAGCGGCATCAGCTTGGCATTCACCTTTTCTTTTTCTTTGGATTTGGCTTTCGGCAGCCAGACGACGTCCTCCGGCTTTTCCACTATCTTGAATCGGCCCAGTTCACCGTAAACATAATGGAAAAAGAATTTCACGTACGAAATGAATGTATCGGGTTCGAGCCTGACCGGAGCAAGTTCGTTCGTCGTGTAGACCGGTTCGTTGGTTCCGTTCATTGGAATTACGGAACCAGGCTTGTACAGCACATTCAAAATGTTGGGCGAAGAGATTGTCGGATCGGTGAATTCATACAATTTGTATTCGTCGTAGAAAGAGAGATCGGCCGCCCGGATCGAAGTCTTGTCACCCGGAAGAGTAATCGGTTCAATTTCCGAAGCGATTTCCTCAAGCAGTGAATTGGCTTCTTCGCCCGAAATCTCTCGAAAAGCCAGTCCATCGAGAGGAAGGGTATCGCAAAAGGCCGCAGTGCAATTGCCGGTTTCGGAGTCATCATCGCTGTAGTCCTCAACGACTTCTTCCAACTCCTCATCGGAAACCTTGAGCCCCCAAAGCAGCAGTTCCGTTCGGGCCATCTTCACCTGGCCGGCGGTCATATGCTCGGATGCTCCGGATTTCGGATCGGGTACGTCCATTTCCCGGGGCGCCACCTTGATTTCGGTTCGAAAAAGCTCATCACGAGACAAAAGCGTACAGGTAAGCGAGAACAGGCCGTCATCACCTGCGCCCTTGCAGGCGACCGGCATCAGTTCGGCTGCAACTTCCGATTTTTCCTTCTCGGTTGCATCCGGAAGCAGTTCAACATCTTCAAGTTCTTTTACAATGGTGAATCGATCCCCCAACCGATCCACAAACGCGAAGAAAAACTCTACATAGGCTGGGAGCGTGTCGGCATCGAACTTTAGTGAAGCGCGTTCGTTGACCCTGGATATAGACTCTTCCGTACCGTCCAAAAGGCTTGCAAAGCCGGGTTTATAGAGCACGTAATGGACATTTTGCGTCGAGAGCCTCAGATCGGTCAACGCATACAATTTGAAGTCCCCGTAGAAGGGCAACTTGGCGACTTCGACAAGCGTGTCGTTCGGGGACAGGACTACGGGAGAAATCGCCGGGGCGATTTCTGCAATCAGTTTTGGCGTATCGCCGGAGGAAACTTCTAGGAAATCCTGTTCTATCAAGGCGCCACCTCCTTTGTGGGAGAAATGAGTTGGGCATAACTGTAGCAATCGTCTTGCGCTTCATCGGATATGCCGGTGGAACCTGAAACGCAAGGTCTCATATAATTTGCTGGATGCTTTGCCGGTTGACGCATGCATAGTACGCTATCCATTCTCCTTTCGGCAAGCGCATTGGCCGGCCCTGGGTCAAGTTCATACAAGTTTTGCCAGAAATTGCTTCCCTGCCTTTGAACAGGGACAGGGGAGGAAGCGGTGCGTATTGCTTGCACATCCCCTCAACCGTGTCCCCTCGGGAGGGAAGGAGAACGCCTCTTTGCGCCTCCCCTGACCATTCAGATCAGCACAGTTCATGCCAGACGGGTCATAAAAATAATTCCAAATTAAATCGGCATCTTGTGTTAATTACTTCGGGTTTGGCGTTGAATCATGGAGTTGAGTTGAACTTGTGATTGATTCAATATAGTTGAGTTTGGATATTTCTGCTGATATTAGTGTTGAGACTTAAACCTGAGGATATCCGATGAATATTAGACTTATAAAATTTACCGGAGTTTCGTTCGAAGATGGACCGGTCCTGGCCGAGCAAGAGATTGGTCCCGATTTTTTCTCGCGAGATGCTGAAGAGCTGCCCGCGGCCTATGTGGCACTGGTCGGTGATCTGGAGAAATTCCGAAAATTCGGGGAGTTGGTTATCGATCGCGGCAGGAAGCACAAGGCCAAAGGGCTCTCGAAGCTCTTGCTCGGCCAGAAGAAAACGGTCCTGATCGACGGCGATTTCAGCGATCCCGGCCAGCTCAGAAGGAGCATCAGGACTCTTTTGGAAAACGCCGCGGACAAGGGAGAGCAAAACCGCTACGTTATAGGCGCCGGTCAAGATATTTTCGAGACGCTCTGGCGCCAGGCGCAGCCGGCCTGCTCCGGAAAAGCTCCCGCGACCGGTCCGGAGCGTATAGCGCCCGTCGCCCGGGATACGATCAGCTATGACTGCGGAGAGATGACCTCGGACGAGTTCCTGGGGCTCCTAAATGGTTGCATAGTTCCGCCTGAATTGCTGGAGGATTTCAAGGGTCGGTCGGTGGAAGCCCGGCTCGTGCGAAAACTCATCGTGCTCGCGGCCAAAAGCGACCACAAGGTCCTGATTCTTGGCGATACGGGCACGGGTAAGGAGGTGGTTGCGCGCGCCATTCACAAACTCAGCCCCCGAGCCGGAAAATTTACTGCCGTGAATTGCAGCGGGATTCCCCGCGAACTGCTCGAATCCGAACTGTTCGGCCACGAAAAGGGCGCCTTCACGGGAGCCGTGGGGCAAAAAGCCGGCCTTTGGGAGGATGCGAAAAACGGGACCCTCTTTCTGGACGAAATCGGAGATCTGTCCCTCGAACACCAGGCCAAGGTGCTTCGCGCCCTTGAAGACGGCGAAATCAGGCGGGTGGGGGGGAAAGAGACGCTCATGGTCGATGCCCGCATCATAGCCGCAACCAACAGAGACCTTCATGCAATGGTCGTATCCGGTCAGTTTCGCGAGGACCTGTACTACCGTTTGCGGGAGTTTCTGATCCACATAAAGCCTTTGCGCGAACGCACCGAAGACATTCCTTTGCTTGCCCGGCATTATTGGGGAAATATCGTCGGCGACGGGAATAAACCCCTGCCCGCAGACGTTGCCGAGGAGCTGAAAAAATACGGCTGGATGGGCAACGTACGAGAGCTGAAAACCGTTTTGGCCTATTTCCACGATATCTTTCGCGAAGAACGGCTGAGCGTTCATGGTCTCAGGGCGATATTTCGAATTTACGGACAAACCCTCGTGTCCAAGGGAGAACAAACGCCTTCCAGGGAATTGGGACGGAAGGACATGGAGAGCGTGCGCCATCTGCGGAGCGCAGACGAACGGATCCGCGCATGCGAAGTGAGTCTGAGCCCGATGACCGTGAGCCCTTTAGCCCCCGGGGTCCTCGCCTCCGTCCAGGATGCGCTGAGAATGAGGCTGAACGAACTGGAGATGCTCTGCGTGAACCCCTTGCTTTTTAAAAGCGAGGCCCTCTTTTGCGAAATCAACATGTTCAAGGGAAAACTCGCCTATCTGCAGGGGCTGCTGCAGAAAGACGGGGGCGAGGCGGCCACATTCTGGGAGAAGGAGGGGGCTGAGGTGGCGGCGAAGGTGCGGTCGGCGATAGCGGTTGAGATTAAGGGGCTGCTGGGTAACCCTTTACGGGATTAAATCTTTTCGACGGTTTTCTGGATAGCTCCTTATCAGATTTTGTCAGCGGCTGCATTTCTATTGCGACTGCCGCACGATCGATTTCCCGTGGGTTCAGGGCCTATTCCCAGGAGAAATCCGGCGCCAGTTCCCGGAGCTTAGGCTCTATATCATCCTCCGGGATATCCATCGCCTCGAGAACTGCGACATAACTGTCGATAGCGCCCTGCAAGTGGGGGTGCAAGTGGCCATTCCTGCGGGAGAATTGGAATAATATCTCGAGCGTCCGCTCGAAGAGCCGTTTGGCCTCGACAAGATTCCCCAAATCCTGCTCCACCAGCGCCAAGTTCGAGTAGCGTACGGCAAGAACTGGATGGTCCGGCTCATAGGTCTTCTCGTTAATCTCCAGCGCCCGCTCAAGGAGCCGTTTGGCCTCGGCAAGGTCCCCCAAATCCTGCTCCACCAGCGCCAGGTTCGAGTAGCTTGTGGCAAGCGCCGGATGGTCGGGCTCATAGGCCTTCTCGAAGATCTCCACCGCCTGCCCAAGGAGCCGTTTGGCCTCGGCAAGATTCCCTAAAGCCTGCTCCACCAGCGCCAGGTTCGAGTAGTCCCTCGCAAGAACTGGATGGTCCGGCTCATAGGTCTTCTCGTTAATCTCCAGCGCCCGCTTGAGGAGCCGTTTGGCCTCGGCAAGATTCCCCAAAGCCTTTTCCACCA